>JAAFKI010000045.1 GCA_021399345.1 Candidatus Heimdallarchaeota archaeon | reverse complement strand
GTAGCTTTTTCTACTTCTTTGAATTTATCATAACCAACATTTAGTTCTGTGGAAATCACAAGTGCCATAATTATCAATAATATATGAACCAAATAAGTTTTTACATTTGTTAGATTTTAGAGCAAGCTAAACCAGTGCTTCAGGAATATTGTTTTTAATATAATCCATCGACTGAATGGCTTCCTGCAAATTAAGTTCATATATTAGTGGTCCAGCAAAATTCTTTTCAAGAAGTTTCAGCAGTAATTCTCTAACAGGTAGGTCATACTCTCCAAGAGGTTTATGATCAATTCTGGGGAACTTTCCATCATGTAAATGAAGTTCAATTATTCTATCATAATACTTGTCTATGAATTCCATAATGGAAATTTGACCTGAAAATCCTGCTAATAAATGACCCGTATCAAAACAGATACTCAAATCCATTTGTTGAATTATTGGATACATTAGGTCAAATGGATATTCTATGTTTTCCACAGCAAGTTTTCTTGAAGGAATATTTGTCCGTTCTAAAGTTTCCTTTATGGTATTTGTCGCATAAGAAGTGAATTGCTGCATCATCATTTCTTGAGCGAATTCTGGCAGATTCATGTTCATGAATTCAACTGTTAAAGCTCCTGTTGGATGCAAAACCCAACATAAAGGGTCTAATGGTTTAGTCAATTCGATGACATCAACAAAGCTTTTAACAGATGCCTCTCGAATATGGGGAGAAAATGCTGCGGGTTCAATTGCCCATAAAGGTAAGTGGACAGAAAATGTGATTCCCTTCTCGTCTTTAAGTTCAATAAGCTTTGAAATTGTTTTAGATGATAAAATTCCAGGTAGAACATACACTAGATCTCCTGTTATTTCAATATGTTTGAAACCTGCTTCAATATTTTTGTTTACAATCTGGATATAATCAAGCTTAGACATATCAAATTGTCCATCTTGAAATAACGCGAAAAAATCTGAAAATTCAAAAGGTCTATTACCAAATAAAAGAACCATTTTAATCACTAATCAATGAATCTGTAAATTGAAGTAATTATAAAAGAGTTTTGAGAAAAAAAGATTAGTATCTTCTTTTCTTGCGTATTGTGAACACGGTTACTGAAATAGTCATTAGAGCTAGAATAATGCTATATCCTGAGGTTCTTTTTGTTTTTGCCGTAACAGTTATGAAAGCTTCATCAGAAGCATAATTTCCACTTGTATCAAAGACAACTAATGTATAATTATACGTTCCAGGAGAAAGACCATCGATGTTGAATACTAGTGCTTCTGAATTGGACCATGTTCCTGTTTTGTTCAAGGTACTGTTAATATAGAGAATATACTCGTTTGGTTTTAAATCCAAAACACTCCAACTTATTGTGTTCCCTGAACTCCCCTCTTCGTAGTTCTTATCGAATGGTCCTATTATTTCTGGAATAGTAGTATCTTCAACTACTACAAGAACTTCATCATAAACCATGTTATCATATTGATCATAGAATTCAATTCTGTAAAGATATTCTCCTGTATCAAGTCCGTCTACGTTAACAGAAATTACATTTTCATTAGTCCAAGTATCGGACACATCAAGCACATCATTAATGTACAAAATATATGTGTCTGGATTCACATCATTTGCATTCCAAACAATTTCATTTCCAACATCACCCAACTCATAGATAATGTCTTCTTGTTCAGCTAGAAACGGATTTGAACCATCTGCTATAACAGTTACATTTACTATATTAGACAACGAATTACTGTGCAGATCATAGAAAATAATTCGATAAGAATATGTACCAACACTTAAACCATCTACATTTACTACTATTACCTCACCACTAAACCAAGCTCCACCATATAAGTAAGAATCATTGAGATAAATAGAATAGCTCGAGGGTTTTAAGTCAGTTGCAGTCCATTCTATCGTATTACCAGTACTACCGACAACATAGCTATAATCAGCAGGTTCAGTTACTATTGGAGGAGTTGTATCTTCTACAGTAACAGATATTTCACTTGTTGTTATGTTATTTTCAAAGCTATCATGAAATACAAGATAGTAGTAGTAGATACCTACGTCTAAACCATCTACATCTATTTCTATCAAATCGATATTTGTCCAATTGTTATCATATAAGAAAACATTTTCTCTATAAACACTATAAAATGAAGGATTTAGATCAGTTACATTGAATGAAAGTATATTATTAACTGAACCTAATTCATAGGCTAAATTATCAGGAATTTCTAAAATTGTAGGGCTAACATTATCTATGGTAATTTGCCCAACTACATCTGTAGCGGTTAAACTAACTTTATCAACAATTTTTATCTGAATTTCATAAGTTGAGTATTCTGGTAAAACGTATGTATCCCAAAGTAATGGATTGTAAAAGTCACTATCTGAATCAGTTATATTTTGCCAATCTATCCAATTTGTGCCATTCCAAAATCGATATTGCCAGAAGGCATCCTGAATATCAGTAAATTCGGTTGTCCACTCCAGTGATACTGTCCCCTTTAGCAGATTATAATCAAATATGCTTGTGATATTAACTTCTGGGATCGTATTATCTGCTGTGTATTGTTGTGTTATAGCTGAAGTAAAGGTGTTACCAAATATATCCGTTACTTTAACTTTGAAATTGTAACTATTACCATCTACAAGTGTTTCACTGTTTAAGTCGTAATAATTGCTGTTAGTAATTGCTAAAGAAGTAGAACCCACAAACCATTCATAATCACTTATGTCTGGGTCATTGCCTGTAACAGCCAATCGTGTAATTCCACTAATATAGGTTACACTTAGATATGTATAAGTTGGACTAACATTAGACAACTCTAAACTTGCACCATGATGCTCTGCACTATAATCCATCCTTATCTCTACACCATATCGCATAAATGTTGATTCAGCACCTAAACCATCATAGATTTTGAAATCGAGATAGATTTGTTTATTGTGAATACCAGTCAAAGCAGGGAGATCAAAAAGATCAGTAAGAGTTAGAGTGTAAACCTTATGACCACCTGATGTATAAGCGTACGTAAAACCTGTTACTGTATCTTCATAATGAATTTCATAAACAAGAGGATATGCGATATCAGTCCAAATTCTAACATACATGCTCTGAATCCCATCATCTCTTTCATATGTTCCCACATTGTCATATGCATAAACAGTCCAATCTGTTGTATCATCAACATAGATTGTATTTCCCACAGTATACGATTTACTTAAACGTGTTGAGGCAGTATTTAAGACTGGCCCCTTGTTGTTTGTCTTAACCCAAATTGCTGTATTTGTGTCTCCATTGCCAAGTCTATCCTCAGTATAATAACTCAATTGATAACCTGGATCTGCATCAGGTAAGTTATCTACATTCCAGTTAATAATCACATCCCCCACACCAATTGTTTGCCAATTATTATTGATGTCTATGTATTTCCAAATATCCTCTGATCTGTCAACTCCACAGCCACTGTCAGTTGGATTCGCGTAATTTTGTGATAACTGTAAAGTTCCCGAAGTGATATCATCTAACGAAGATGAGCTTGATTTCACCAAATTATCATAATTAACACTTGAAATTGAGTCTGTATAATCCCAATTGAATTGCTCAGCATAATCACGTGTATTATAGTAATATGTATCCCTCACTTCAACCGTAACCATTGAAGTTCCAGAACTACCTTTATTAAAATAGGGGCTTACAGCGTAGGTATTAGTTGTTGCTATCCATGCACTCCATGTACCTAAATCAAGTCTCCAACGATATTCATGAGTACCTGTACTAGGCATCCCTGCCATTGGAGTGAAATCAGCTCTAAATTTAACACTGTTTTTAAGATATTCAGGATTTGTAACATGTAATCCACCATAATAATATCTTATATCGTCTACCACAGGTCCATTCATTGAAGGTGGTTCTCTATCATATACTAGCAAGTGATATTCATCAGCAATAGCTGATGCAACAACAGTTAAATCGCTAGCTTGTGCTTTAAAACCAAAATATAACCAGCGATAATCGTAACTTCCTGTACTCCATGATTTGCCATCATCTGTCCAAGCCGAAAGGTCCAAATCAATATCTATCTTCATTCCAATACAATAACTACCAGAAAAAGTAGTTTCTTTATTATGTATGTAAACATAATCGTCGTTGCTATCTCCAAACCATCTGTACTCAGCTTTTCCAAGGCTAACATAATCATCTGCTTCTATATCACTCACTTGAAACTTGAAGATATTTCCAAAAGATTCATGATAAATAATCCCATGGATTCTATATGCTTCAGCTGTGAGCCTTACTACTGATTCTTTTGTTGGGTGCCATTTAGCAGTAGATGAATCATAATAAGCTTTTGTAATTTCATGAAGTTGTACGTCTAATTGAATTTCAGCATCTATACCTAACCAAATTTCATATGCATGATCTTCAAAATGACCTGAAGTTCCCTCATTTCCAATTTCCCAGATTGTATCGCTACCAAATACTGCTGAATAATAATCCCCATCTATTCCATTTATTTCATCATTTATTTGTACTAGTGATGAAGTTTGAGTTGTATACCCCCCAGTTGTTGTTATGTCTGCTGTTATAGCTTTTATTCCGGGTTTATCAAATGTTACAGTTAATTCCCATCTTGCCTCTTTTTCATTCCATTTACTGCTTCCTAAATAAACTGGTGCTTCTGGATCAGTGTTATCATAAAAACTAATATCCAGAATACCCCCTACAGTTTCAGGTAAAATATTGTCGTCTATGAATAATGTAATTGGTTCAGTGTAATAATGATCTGATGAAGATGAGAAAGTTTTCAATTCAATATCTGTAGTAAATTGATTGATATGATTAGTTGATTCCCCTTCCAATAATCCTATTTCAGTTGAAGGTAAATTCGATGTAGTGAAATCTGGTTGATACTCATTTAATCCACTACTATTGTAAGAAATACTGCTTACTAAGAATAAAACTGAAATTGTGAAAGCTAGGATTCTTCTCATATTAACTATAAAAAATCTAGGAAATATAAATTTACTTCCGTTTTTGCTCAAATTCTCCCCTCTGAATTAAACAAACTGGAGTATAATTGCAATATCTGATATTTAAACGTTCATAATTAAGAAGAAAGAAATTGTTGGAAAAAAAGAGAAGATAACTATCTCATTTTATCCTTATAATAGTAATTTGGCTTGTAAGTTAAAGGCCACTCTGGCTCATTATCCAATATTTCTTCTATCTGAGAAAGTGTATCCTTTGATAGTTCTACATCTGAAGCTTTCACATTTTCAATAACATGTTCTGGTTTAGTGGCTCCAATTATGGCTGAAGAGATTTCTGGTCGTCGTAGAATCCAGGCAAGAGCTAATTGACCAATTGTTATTTCAAGCGAAGAAGCAATTTCACCCAGTTTTTTCACTTTTTCAATTGTCTCCTCAGTAAGATTTTTCTTCAGAAATTCTGATTTATCAGCTCTGCTACCTTCTGGAATACCATCATTATATTTTCCAGTTAATAGACCCTGAGCTAGAGGAGACCAAACTGTGAATCCCATTCCATGAGTTTTAGCTACAGACATGATTTCCATTTCTATGTATCTTACCAACATATTGTATAGGGGCTGTTCAACAACAGGTTTATGTGCTCTAATATCTTTAGCAATTGCGTTTGCTCTTTCTAACTGTGCAGCGGTCCATACGGAAGTTCCCCAGTATCTAACTTTGCCATCTCTTATCAAGTCATCTAGAATTTCTACAGTTTCTCTTAGAGGAGTCATGTAATCATATCTGTGCATGAAGTAAATGTCAATGTAATCCATATTCAATCTATCAAGAGTACCTTCGATTGCATTCATGATATTCTTACGACTTAATCCCCAATCATTAACATCATAATCGTTCATTGCCCAGAAGACTTTACTAGAAATGACTAGATCTTTTCTATTGAAAGTTTCTTCAGCGAGGAAATCAGCTATTACCATTTCTGCTCCTCCCTTTGCATAAATTTCAGCTGAATCTATAAAATTAATACCATTTTCAATTGCAGTAGTCATACATTTTTTTGCTACTTCATTTTCTACTGATCCGCCATATGTTAGCCATGAACCTAAGGAAATTTCACTAACTTTTAATCCTGATTTTCCAACTTTTCTATATTTCATAAAATCACTTGCTTTGAAACTTAACCTAAGACAACAAAAACATTCTAAAATAAAAAGTATGTGGAATTTCAAAAAAATGCCTAGACCTCGCTTTTTTGTAGTCCTACAAAAACAATTCCCCAACTCATAGGTTCTATTAGTCAGATAAACACTATCTCTTTGAAGAAATTCAGTTCTTCTGATGACAACCTATTTGGATACTTGAATTTCTTGATGTAGGTACGAAATCTCTTATTCATGACATCATTTTTTATCAGGTGTTCTGTTTTATTTTCTGGAAAAATCACGGATACTAGATAGTATTGTTTGCCTTTGAATCGTGGATCTGATTGCACATCATCTTTGCCCCAGAATGTAAAAATTATCATGCTGTGACCGATGATTGAAGGTGCTGGAAGCGGTCCATAAACACCAGTTTCATATCTATGACCTTGACCAACTGTAACATAGCAGAAACCTATGAATTCATCCAAGTTTACGTCAAAGGATTCTAGATCTGCTTTAACAACTTCTCCTCCTTTCATTCCAAATCGAAATAGTCCGACCCCAACTTCTTTGCTGTAAGCAATTTTTCTTTTAAAATAGATATAGTCTGATGTTTCCTTTGTGTAATGAGCGAACCCAACTCTCCGTTTTTTACTGAAAAATGAAATAATATAGATCAGAACTCCTAATGGAAGTATAATGACTATTATATAAAAATACCAATTTTGTTCTTCTATTTCAATTCGTGGTATTTTTACAGGCTCTTCTAGTGGGTACAAATCAAATTCTCCCCAGAACCCCTCAATAAAATAATCACCAGTTCCCAACCACTCATTCCAGAAATTACCTTTATCCATTTCATCCTCATACCAGAAATTATTGATTCCATCTTTTGAATATGCTTGGCTTAATCCCCCAAGATTATTTTGAATAAAATTATTGTGATGAATCAAATTACTTGAGGAGTAATTTAACATTATACCATATCCAGTATTAAGTTCTATAAAATTGTAGGTTATTTTACATTCGTTTGAGTTAAATAAGTAGATTCCTTTATTTTTATTGTTTGAAATACTGTTATTATAGATATCAAAATAATGTGATTCATCCAAATAGAATCCTATCGTGTTGTTTATTACTTCATTTTCTTTGAGATGAACAACTTCTGAATCCTTAAAATGAAAGGCTGGACCTAAATTTCCATAAAGTTGATTTTGTTTAATGTCACCCGTATTAATCTCCCAAAGATAAATTCCTGATTTTTTGTTATCAAAACAATAATTCTGTTCTAAGATTGGAATACGGCTAAAATACACCTCTATTCCAACTTGGTTTTGCTCACAAATATTATTGGAGATAGTAATATCATCACTAAATCGGATAGAAACACCATTTTCTTCATTTAGAGAAAGTATATTATTCGAAATAGTTACATCATCTGAGTCTATACAATTTATCCCGTTTATATTATTAGAAGTAAGAGAATTATTATCTATTAACGTTCCCGGCGCATCCCAGAGGTCTATACCATAGGTGTCATGTCCAATACAAGTATTATTTTTTATTTCTGCTGTACCATGGGAAATCCATGATATCCATATCCCTACTTGTTTAACTTTAATGAAGCAGTTCTGAATAACAAAATACTTAGTTGTATCGCTGATGTTCATTCCGAAATTTTGAATTTCAGAGGATATATTGTAGTTCTCTAACCTATAGGGATCTGTTTTTGTTCCACTTCCTGGGAAGACTAAAAAGTCATTATCATTGGTAATGTGAATTGGATCACTTTGTATCAAAAATGTTTGAGGTTTTGTTATCATTGTGAAATCATTTGTTTGAACATTAGGACCTTCTCCAAAAATTGCAGTTGAGGGACTATGAAAACCTATGCCAAGTAATATAGTCAGCAAAAACATACTCTTATAGATTTTCTCCAGAGACATTTGATTCTATTAAATATAATGTAATGACTACTTATAAAATTCTACTATTTGTTTCGAATATGTATAATTTTACTCTAATGATACACAAATAAATTCTTAATACCCATCATTCAATTGTTCCACGGGTAGTTAGATGAATTCTGAAAATGAAGTTATCGCTTATTTTGAAACGCCTCGGAATCCTTTGCCATTGAGTTATATTGCTAAGGGTGTTGAGGGAGTAGAAACCATTATTGCTGCAATAAATCCTCGTGCTACTGAGGAAGTTATCAGTGGAATATTGAGAGCTGCAAAGCAATCAAAATCTGTAGTTATATTTGAACTAGCTTTAAGTGAAATGTCACTCAGTGGAGGATACACTGGCTATACTCCAGAGAAATTTGCTCAACGCTGTAAAGCTGCAGCAGAAAAAGAGAAATGGTTTGCCTATTCATTACATGCTGATCATTTAACCTTAAAGAAAGGTACTGATGAAGAAACAGCTAATCTAATAAAAGAAATCAAAGCTCGAGTTGAAGCAGGATTTACTGGTTACGCCATAGATACATCTTTTCTCTTTAACAGAGATGAAAATACAGTAAATGGTCAATTGAGCAATATTTTATCAAAAGGTCTTGTATTATTTGAGTTCCTTAAAGAAATGATGGGTGAAAAACCATATGGGCTTGAAGGAGAAGTTGGGGAAATTGGAATTACAGAGTTTACAACAGTTGAAGAAGCTGTTCACTATGTTTCATCTTTAATTAAGAATGACGTCATAATAGATTATCTAGCAATAGCAAATGGCTCCACACATGGTGTAAGTGTTGATACTGAAGGTAAAGTCGTTCCACAGCTAGGGATTAATGTTCAGAGAACTGTTGAGATAGTAAATGAATTCAAGAAATTGGGAATAAGCACTAGAATAGCCCAGCATGGAATCACAGGCACCCCTGTTGAGGTAATAGCTTCAACCTTTCCACATGGAATTATAACAAAAGGGAATATAGGTACTTTTTGGCAAAGACTAGTACAAGATATTCTCAAAGAACGTGAACCTGAACTATTAGCCAAAATACGTGCTTGGGTGTTAGATAAATATGGGAAACCCGATGTAGACGAACATAAAACATTCGCAAAGAATTCTAAGTACGCTTGGAAAGAATTTTTTGAAGACGTTGAAAATATTAGTGAGACCACCAAACAAGCAATAATTGTGAAAGCTGAATCAGATATGAACGATTTTATCAAAGCCTTGAAAATGGAAAATACTGCAACTCTTTGCCTTAAATATATGTTAGATAATTTTCTAACAAATACATACTAGGATTTGAAAAAAATGTCTGTAATAAAATATCATACACTAGAAGCAT
Organism: Candidatus Heimdallarchaeota archaeon; assembly: GCA_021399345.1. Taxonomy (GTDB): domain Archaea; phylum Asgardarchaeota; class Heimdallarchaeia; order Heimdallarchaeales; family Heimdallarchaeaceae; genus UBA460. The sequence goes on along the minus strand of JAAFKI010000045.1, from coordinate 246,531 downwards.
ATCTTGAGGAAATTCAACCTGAATCTCTCAGAGAAATACTGAGAGAGATTATCAATATAAGTTTGGATGTACCAAAACAAATTCTAACATTTCTTCTAGGAGAAGATGATTATTCTGGTATCATTAATGTATCTGGAGATGAACAGCTAAGCCTAGATGTTGCCACACAGGAACTATTTATGCAAAGAATTCCCAATAATCTTTACTCTCTCTTATTAGGTGAAGAAACAGATGAAAATAATATAATGGAAGGAACAGGTGAATTTATTATTTTAGGTGATTTTATTGATGGTTCTTCTATTGTTAGGACACGAAGTCCAGGAGCAATTGTTAATGTAATTGATCAAGAGGGGTATACTATTGCTGCTTTAACAGTAAGTTACACATTATTTTTGCGATTTGATTTAGCGACAGATCTAGGGTTCATTCAATTTATTCATGATGGAGAGTCGTTTCGAGTAGTAAGAGATACTTTAAATATTAGCCCCAGTAAAAATCCAGTGTTCGGACTTGGAGGGAAGTATAATGACCATTCAGCAAAGCAGAAACTTTTCGTTGACGCACTAGATATTAAAGGAAAGAACAGATATGGTGGCTGTATGGTCCAAGACATGAATAATGTTTTTGAAAAAACAGGTGTTTTTGGTTACTTTGCACCTAAACTTAGGTTCTGTTATGAAATTGTTCCTTATCTTTATATTTTGTCTAAAGTTAATGGAGAAGGATTCTACATAACTGCCGATGGACACGAAATTAGGTATAAGGATATAAAACCCTTAGACGTAAACAAACTTACATCAATGCACTATCTACATCAAAGAACAGGTTTTGTTGGCGGCTCTAAAGATCTAATCAAATTATGGCATAAAATAGAAGATTTGTGAATATTTTCCAACTCTTCTCCTTTTATTTTCTGTCGAAGCTGTTGGAGGATAAATTCCACGGTTAGTCTAAATTTCATCTCTTCTTCTTTCTTCCTCTCTTGTTTTTTCAAGTCGTATCTCTTTTTCACTTAAAAGCATGTAAATAAAATATCTGATGGGTTCATGAAGTGGTTGATAGATACTTGGATTAAAATCATGAAAATGAGTACATAAATTATCAATAACAAATTCATCTGTTTCAAGGTCGTAAATCAAAGGATAGTATCTACATCCTTCTGGTCTATCCTCATAGATAGAACATCTTTTATCTTTTAGAAAGAAACATTGGTTATCTATGTTTCTTAAAACCATAAATCCTTCCTTTTCTACTAGAAACTCATCAATTTGGAATCCTAATTTTTCAATTCTTGTTATGTCTTTTTCTCCTAGGGGCATTTCTGTTTCTAAACAGCATTCATAACAATTGTCCGTATATGGACAATAGAATTCTAAATCTGGAAGAGCCATTTTTTCACCTTCGTGCTTGAATCTCAATTATTGATTCCATAAGTTTTCCTTTAAATTCAATTGCTAGTTCTTCTATTGTTTCCTCATTATCTGCTTCAATTGTCATTCTAATTACAGGTGATGTGTTAGATGGTCTAATTAGAACCCAGCCTTCTTTCAAGTTGATTCTAATCCCATCCATAGTATTAATATCCTCATATTTTGATAGCAATTTCTTCTTTAGTAAATCTACTGCAGCAAATTTGATATCATCTTCGCAATGAATTTCTTCCTTTCTTAGGGGATACGTTGGAATTTTATCCACTAAAGTTGACAATCTTATCTTTTCTCTATTAAGTATTTCTGCAATCTTAAGGGGTGTGACAAGTGCATCATCAAAGAGGAAATATTCAGGTAAAATAATATGACCACTAGATTCAACACCCAAGGGAGATTTTTCGTTTTTTGCTTCGATTGTCAAAAAGGTGTGCCCAACAGGAATCTGTTTTACTCGATAACCTAAAGGTTCAAGTTGTTCGGCTACAGATTTTGAACATTCTACGTTTGCAATAATTGTCCCTTCTTTCTTAGATAAACCATACTGACCAATAATTATTCCTGTTTGATCTGCCGAGAGAATTCTTCCCAAATCATCTACTATTACAGCTCTATCTCCATCTCCATCAAATGCTACGCCAAAATTACATCCATTATTTGTAACAGCTTTAACCAATTCAGTTAGATTTTTTGGTTTAGGATCAGATGGTCTTCCTGAGAAAGTAGGGTCAGTTTCACAATAGATTTTTGTAATCTCAATTCCCAAAGATGAAAAAATTTCTGGAGCTGATAATGTGGTACTACCACCTCCACAATCTAATGCAACTTTCATTTTTTCTGTAAAAATGAATTTTTGTTTGAAGAACTTCTCATATTTTTCCTTAATTTCATAGGGAATTGAACATCCAATTTCTCCCCATTCCACCATAGAATATTTTGCATCTATAGTTATATCTCTAATCTTCATTAATTCTTCTTCCGAGAAGCCAACACCGTCTGAATGATAGAATTTTATTCCATTCCATTCAGGTGGAAGATGACTTGCAGTTACAAACGCTGTTGCTGTCTTTTCTAAAAACCACCCCGCATAAAGGGTTTGACCGAATGCTGTTGTACCTACGTAAACTACATCAATTCCAGTAGCTGTTACTCCAGAAATAAAAGAATAAACTAATGGAATACTAGATTGTCGTATTTCATTACCCACAACAACTTCTTTGCCCTTTAATGTATTTTTAACATATGTTCCAAAGGCTAAACCTATTTTATACATTATAGGTGGAGAGATATCCTTATTGTAAATTCCTCTTATATCATATGCCCGAAATATATTTGGGGAGATATCTTTGTTCATTGGTTTAAGGGAAAATTAGATGTATAAAAATTTGCTTACGCATAAATCTTTTATTCAAGTTAGAACAATTTCGAAGTTATGCACGTTTCAATTGTATATATCCTAGTTTTCTTGAGTTCATATTTAATCGGATCAATTCCTTTTAGTTGGATAGTTACAAAACTTAAAACAGGAGACGACATAAGAAAAATTGGTTCAGGAAATGTAGGCGGACGTAATGTTTACAGAGCAACTAAATCTTCTAGATGGGCATATTTTGCAGGATTTTTAGATGTGAGTAGATCAGTCACAGCAGTTATCCTCCCCTACTTTCTAGCAAACATTCTTTATTTCTCAAAAAATGGTGGTCACATACTAATATATCCATTCATTGACATTCGATGGTGTTTATGTTTGACTGTTGCAGGAATGGGTGCTATTCTAGGACATAATTGGCCTCTTTATCTTTTATCTGCTGGGGGGAAAGGAATCACCGTAGTTTTGGCTTCACTGATTTTCGCTAACCCTATTTTACTCGGATTTTGGATTGTTCTCTGGCCAGTTATTATAACTATTATTGGTTATTCTTCGATCACCTATATTGTGGTTACAGCTTTAGTAGGTGTTATAGGTTTATTTCTACCTATTTACATGTTGATGCCTTGGGCTCCTTGTCCGTTATCTCTAGGATTACTTCTAATAGGAATATCACTGATTATGCTTAGTAGACAAAAAGAGAATTTCCAAAAAATACGCTCTGGAGAAGCAAAGAAGATGAAAATTTGGAAAGCTGTTTTTGGTAAAAAAAAGATGTCAGAAGAGATTCTTAAATGAACCTCAATCTTATGGTTTGAAAGCTGTAATTGTAATGCTTTGGATAGAATCTCCAATACTATCCAAATCCTCTTTTATATCTTGATAGTCTTCTATATCAATAGGCTGTCCGTCAATCACTAGAACTTTTTCTCCTTGTTCCGAATCGATACCTTCCTCAAACTCTTTTTCTACTAGAAGACCTGAAGATTTATCTACAACTTGTAATTTTTCAAAACCAGCTTTTTTAATGAGTTCTAGATACTTATCTTTTAGTTCCGCTCCTGCTACACATCCTGCTAATAAGTCTTCATTGTTTCTTATTGAATCTGGTAGTTCTTTGAGAAGTACTATATCTGAAATAGATAATCTTCCTCCAGGTTTCAGAACTCTGAATGCTTCATCAAACACTCTTTGTTTTTCAGGAGATAGATTGATAACACAATTGGAGATGATAACATCAACAGAATTATCTGCAACAGGCAGATTTTCAATTTCACCAAGTCTAAATTCAACATTAGTATAATCATATTTGCGAGCATTTTCTCTAGCTAAGTCAATCATGTCTGGTGTCATATCAACTCCAATAACTTTACCTGTTAATCCTACTTTCTTAGATGAAAGGAAACAATCCAGTCCTCCTCCTGATCCAAGATCTAAAACAACTTCTCCTTCTTTCATTTCTGCAATAGCTGTAGGATTACCGCACCCCAATCCCATATTGGATGCTTCCGGAATTTCAGCTAATTCTTCTAAAGAGTATCCAATAGCTTTACTCACTTCTTCAACTGAGGGAGTTCCACAACAAGAAGAATCTTGCGTTTCTTTTGTATCTTGAGGTTTAGTTTCTGCATCACTACCACAACAAGAGGATTGTCTAGGTTTTGTCTCTTGGGTTTGAGATTCAAGATTCTTTTTTGCTACATCGCCATATCGATCTCTAACAACTTTTCTAACAGTTTGTTTTTCTATATTCGCCATATTTATCACCTTAATCTTCCATTATTTCTTTCATTATAGGTCTGAGTGACAATTTAACCATACCATCAAATCTGTTGGATTTCATTAATGAAATACTTGCAATCTTTCCTTTATCATTCATACTTATGACTACAAGCTTGTCCCCTTCTTTCAAATTCATCTTATCTCTCAGGTTTTTAGGAAGTACAATTTGTCCTCTACCGTCTAAATGAACAACACCTTCAACATGACAACACCCTAAACCTTCACTGCTAGAACTGCAACAATCTGCACTTTGTCCTTTATCACTCACTTTTAGCACCTAAGAATATCATATGTTCGAACACATATACATTTTCCGAATTTTCCGAAAATTCAGAAAAAACACAAATCTTTCTTTTGTAAATGCTTTTAATCACATTTACAATCTATATCCCAATGAAACAAGCTATAGTTCTAACAGGAACTCCTGGAACTGGTAAGACTACTATTGCTGATCTTCTAGAAGCTGAAGGTTATACAGTAATAAATATTGGAAAGCTTGTCGAATATAGGAAACTTTACGAATTTTATGATGAAAAAAGAGGAAGTTATGTAATAGATGATGATAAGCTGAATACCGAGCTTGCTCAATTAATAGAGAAAAATACCTCTCCCTTCCCACTTATTATTGATGGTCATGTAGCGCGACTCCCTCCCCTTGTTGTATCAAAATGCATCGTATTTCGTTGTTCAATTCGTAACCTTCGACAGAGACTGATGTTACGTTCTTACAGCGATTCAAAGATTGATGAGAACATCGAAGCAGAAATAATGGAAATTATTTTGACCGACATGATGCAACTATATGGTAAAGATCTTGTTAGAGTTGTCTCCACAGATGTTTCCATTGAGAAAACATTTGAGGAAGTTTTAGCAAATTTAGCAGTTTAATGTTAAGTATCTATCCACTAATTCTTATGGATAAGATACCTCTTTTATCTTTAATTACTGACACTGCATCATTTGGTGCTACTACTGTAAATCCTTTGTTCTTGGTTCCTTTACCAAAAAGTTTTGTCCATTTAAAGTCTTCTCCGCTCTCAAATGAGAACATCTTGATACCTACAAAGTTTCCGTAATCAATTTTATTCATTGTTCTTGAGATAAGATTGAGCTCTTCACTGTGAGAAAGTCCATCTTCAAGAACCAATATGCTGTTCCTCATTACTTTGGATAAGATGTAACTGATTTTTTCTTCAGATGATAGATCATCAGTCTCAGAAAAAGGTATAAAATCTACTCTATACTTCATTTTCTTCACCTTACCTTCCTAGCCAATTCGGCTATTTTATCATATAATTGTTCTATACCATAACCCTGTAACGCAGATACGGGGATGACATGATACTCGCTGAACGCATCTTTAACTTCTCGAATGTCTACATCAGGTAAATCAATTTTATTTGGAACTAGTATGAATGGTTTCTTTTGGTGCTCCAAATTACCTATAATGGTAAAGTTTACCTGATCAAACGGTGATTTTGCTGCATCGATAACTACTAGAGCTACATCTACATTTTCAAGGAACTTTATTGCTTCCACTATTCCTCTAGTTGCCTCTTTAGCTCTTTGCATTGCTTCTCCAGCTGTAAGTCCATGTTTCATGAACTCCTTTGGATTTACTGAGGATGCTATACCAGGCATATCGATTAATGTAAGATCCAAGGTAGTTCCACTAGATGAGAAGTTAACTTTCTCAAGCTTTTGAATTGTTCTTGTTTCGTGTGGAATTTCACTTACAATCCCAACTTCCTGATCAGCCCAATCCACACCAATTTTGTTTGCGAGAGTGGTCTTACCTGCATTTACTTCACCGTAGAATCCCAAATTAATTGATTTTGGCTTTGATTTTAGCCATAATCTCCATGACAATTATTTCACCTGAACAAGCTTACTCTCTGGTTAACTTAAAAAGAAATATTATGGACATCACACGGTCGTATTACGATTGCCAATTGACTTATGGCAATCTTTAGAAATATGTGGGTCAAATGGTCATCTAATAAGGTTTATTAAGCCTAAAAAATAAGAAACTCGAAACAAGGATTTCCAAATTTAGGTCGTGATTTAAATTTTCATTATGGGTGCTAGTCTAAAAGTGTGGTTAAAATTACTCTGGGAAAATAAATTCAACATCAGTTGGAAGTATATTCCAAGAACTCTTGCAATAACATTAGTTACAGCTTTATTTACTCCTCTAACCATCTATGAACATTTAAGATTTAATCGAAAGGTCAGAAAAACAGGAATCAAGGAAGACCCCATTTTCATAATCGGTCATTGGCGGACAGGAACTACTCATTTACAAAATCTTTTACTTCTTGATGAAAAATATGGCTACTCGGATTTAATTGAAGCTACATTTCCTCATCTAATGCTAGGTAGTTTCAAGTTAATTTCATCACTAATGAAACCCCTTATTCCTGAAACTAGACCCATGGACAATATGTCCATGGATATAACCACACCTCAAGAGCATGATTTTCCTATAGTTGATCTTTGCTTGCTTTCTCCACAAACTGGTTTGTTTTTTCCAAGAAACAGAGAACGATATCTTAAGTACGGTACATTCGAGAAAGCTACTGAAACTGAAATTAATAAATGGAAAGAAACCTTCTTGTTTTATCTAAAAAAATTAACATTAAAAGAAGGAGGAAAACAGCTTTTACTCAAAAATCCTCTGGATACTCATAGAGTTAAGCTTGTCTTAGAAATCTTTCCTAATGCTAAATTTATCAATATTTACAGAAATCCATACAAAGTCTTCTTTTCAACCGTTAAACTCCATAAAACTAATACTCACTTGTTCTGGCTACAAAAACCAGAATATGAGCTGGAAGATTTTATTTTCGATTTGTATTTAGAGATGTATGAAAAATACTACCAAGACTTTGATTCTATTCCCAAAGAACAATTAATAGAAGTTAAATACGAAAATCTAATTTCGAACCCAATGGGAGAATTAGTAAAAATATTTGATCAACTTAATTTGGGAGATTTTGAACTAATAAGAGATAAAATTCAAATTTATTTGGATTCCCTAAATGATTATAAAGTAGGGGATTACAAAATTTCGAAGAAAGATAAAGAACTCATCTACTCAAAATGGCATGAAACAATCGATCGTTGGGGTTATGAGAAACCTTAGAAAAGATAAAAAGACAAAACTTCATAAACACACGATATCTTTTGGTGTGTTTGAAAGTCTTATTACTCCCTCTTTTGTCACAATACAATCATCTTCTAGACGTACGCCAAATTCACCAGCAAAGTATAACCCTGGTTCTACAGTAATTACTGAATTCTCTAGTAAGTTTTGAGCTGGTCTCTCAGGATACGACTTACTAATACCTACGCCGATATCATGAGTTTCAATACCAATTGGATGTCCTGTAGAATGAATGTATAACTTTTCATGGTCATAACCAAATTCTTCAAATTTGTCTCTTACAGCTTTTTCAACGATATCTGAAGGAATTCCTGCTTTGATTATAGTATAAGCTGCTTCCTTTGCTTCGTGAACTGCTTCATAAGCTCTAAGAACTTCTTCGTTCGGATTGCTACCAATCCAGTATGTATGTGTAATATCAGAATTGGACATATCATAAGCAACTCCATAATCGATTAGAAGAACTTGATTTTCTTTAATTTTACCAGTTCCCGCTTTATGGTGAGGTATAGCTGCATTAGGACCTGAGGCTACTATAGGTTCAAAGGCTACTCCACCTCTTTTATTACATTCAAATTCGATTAGTGCTGCTAACTCCTTTTCCATCATGCCGGTTTTAATCAATGGTTCAACAACATTTTCCATCAACTCTTCTGCAAGTTTAGCTGAAATTTTATGATTTTCAATTTCTTTCTTGGTTTTGACAGCTCTTATATCATAAATGATTTCTTTAGCTGAAATATAATTCAGGTTTTTGTTCTGACCAGTTAGAGCTTTGAAAGCTCCACTCGTTAAAATATCGTAATTTAGTTTCGCAAACACTTCTTTCTCTTCAACAAAATTAAGTGCAATTATTGAGTTATCTGAAATATCTTTGAATAGTTTACCTACCAATTCTGTAAATTCATTCCCTTGCTTGTAAGCTTTAATATCATAGGTTTTTTCATCTACAAGCATTTCTTCCATTCTTGATGTGATAACAGAGGGTCTTCCTGTTTTTGGTATAAGAGTCAAAGTAGCTGATGAGATCCATTTTTCATGTAAATATTTTTGATGAATATCATGAGAATGATGGCAGAAAACTATCCATCCATCAACATTATGTTTATCTAAAATCGCTTGAATTCTGTCTACTTTTTCATTCAAAATCTACACATTCCTTAATTATTTGTTTTATATTTTCTGGAATAGAATTATTTTCCATTATTTCTATCAAATCCTTAAATTTGTCTATATCTCTGTAAACATCCTTATTTTCTAAGATTTCATAAGATATAGCTTCTTTTTCAAAAACATCTCTAAATCTTAAGGCTGAATTCTTTCCAAAGACCAATGGAAAAGAGTTATTCTTATTGAAAGTTAATATGCTTGTTCCATTATCCAGCGTTGGACCAAGTAATATTTTTTTCTCAGTCTTGTATTTATGTAGAATTTTCTGAATTTCTTCAGATTTAATCAGAGGTAAATCAGCCATAACTATAGTGATAATATTCTCTTTTATTTCTTTGAAAGCATTAGTAAGTGATTCATTTAATTCATCCCCATTATCTAACAGAACAGTAAAGTTTCCTGAAAAGCTAAGATTATTTTTCTTTGTTAATATGTATAAGTGAACATCTGATTCAATCTTAGATACCTCATTTATAAGATTCTGAGTCATATAATTTAGAAGTTTTCCAACAGAAGTTTCCTTTAGATCAGACCTTAATCTGCTCTTATCACTCGCAGTTCCTCTATAAGGAATTATTATTGCTTCCATGGTTTTTCTGTCCGGTATAATCTTTAAATAAACTTTGAATCTCGAATCAATGATCTAACAACAGATACTGCCATACCAGCACCATATCTCAGAATTTCTTGGCAAAAAATTCTGTTTGATATACCAGCTAAGGCAGATTGAACAATTGGTCGTCTAAACTTGAAATCAAGATTAATCATCGATCTATCTCCTATTTAGAATGAAAGAGGAAAGCTTCTTGGAGATAAATACATCTCTAAAGAGAATATTTTGTGTAAGAACTTCTAAACCTGTTTCTTTTTCAATTTCCTCTGTATAATTCCTATCTGTTTCATGAATTATTATTGTGCTACATATGTCTTTATACAGTTTTGCTATACCTACTGGAGATATCTCAAGACCTTTGGTTTTCATCAACTTACCTGTTGGTCCACTAACAGGTGCTTCACCTATAATTGGACTTATAGCTATACATTTGTTTCTGTTTTTTTCAAGTATTTTTCTAATGGGTTTAATATCAACAATGGGTCCAATGCTGGTGATTGGGTTACTAGGACCAATTACTATTATTTCTGAAGTATCTAATTCATCTAGAGCTAGGTTTGGAACTATTGCTTTCTCAAGTTCTTTAACATATACATCTTTAATTTCGATTTCTCCTTTGTTTTTCACCCAAAACTCTTGAAAGTGAATATCTCTATCATCCTCGGTAATAATGCGTGTTTCAATATGATTTTCTGAACTAGGAAAAATCTTAGCTCCAATGCCTAGTTTCTCTCTGAAATTATCAATTATAACAGATTGACTTATTCCCTTTTGCATCTCATTTGTCCGAAAAATATGCATTCCTAAGTCTTTGTCTCCTAACTGGAACCAAGTGTTTACCCCATATCTGTTTAAAAAGTCTAGAGTGTTGTAAGTTTCATTTATTACACCCCAGTATTTTTCGGTATCTAATATGTTACTGAAGAGATAAAGAATTGTATCAATATCTGGAGAAACATATAAACCATACACCCAGAAATTATCTGCAGAATTGGCAATTATAGATATTTGTTCTTCTGGAATATTACTTCTAAAACCTTGAATTAGTTTTGGGGTTCCTGTTCCTCCAGATAGGAAAGTTATCATTTTGAACCCTCATGATTTTGAAATTTTAAGAAATTATTTAGCTGATTTTTTTGAGGTTGTCGCTTTAGATTTTGTAGCTGTCTTACTTGGTGTTTTCTTTGGTTTTGCGGCTGTCTTACTTGGTACTTTCTTTGTTTTTGCGGCTGTCTTGCTTGGTACTTTCTTTGTTTTATCAGCTGTCTTGCTTGGTACTTTCTTTGTTTTATCAGCTGTCTTACTTGGTGCTGTTTTTGGTTTATCTTCAACTGGTTTTTCAGGTGTTTCTTTAGGCTTTTTTGGAGGGATTTTTCTTGTTGTTTTCTTTTTAATAGTTCCTGTTTCTACTAAACGAAGTCTCGATGTTGACTTTATAACGACTCTATAATAAGATCCATTTTCTCCCATATCTGGATTTCGAACGATTTTGATAACATCACCAGGTTTTGCTTGAATAGCTTTTACAGCAGCATCACTTTCTAGGATTTTAGGTATTTGATTTTTTTCAATCTGGTATCTCTCTAAGAAGTACTTTATTTCTGGTGATTTAAGCTTAATATGTTGACGAACTATATTATGATCAAAGATGTTAAACAGTGGATTATTACTACTTATAATTTCAATACCCAGTTTAACTGACTCTTTCTTTGCATAATGAGTTAAAGGTGATTCTGCAATAAGGAGGGCTTCACCAAGCTTTTCTTCCTCTTGTAGTTTTCCTAAAAGTCTAATTAGTTTTACTCCAATTTGAGGATTTTTAGGAAATCGTGCAATTGCAGTTATCTTTTCTTTTTCTTCAGAAATTTTATCAGCATAAATGTCTAGGAAATCGTCATCTTCTTTGGTATTTTTAATTTGAAATCCTCTAAATTCAAGAATCTCTTTAACACCATCCGTTATCCTCTTTTCCTTAGCCCTTTGTTCTTTAGAAGACAAATAAGTTACCTCTGCCCCATTAATAATCAGTTAATTTAAAATCTTTTGACAAGTGAGAGGTTTTTAAAAGTTATTTTTCTTCCTCTTCTGTTTGAAATTTAATATAGTAAGAACCATCTTTATTCCTACTTATTATTGGCTTGTTATCATCACTATCTGAAAGCAATTTTTCAATATCTACTTCAAATACTCCATCACTTGTAAGTCTGATCTCTTCAACCCCCTCTTTTATATCGGTTTGGTGAATCTCTTTTTCTACAATAAGTTCAAGTTCTTCTTCTTTCTTTTGATCAGTAGACATTTCTCTATATGTTTTAAACTTAAAGGATCCACAGTAAGGGCACCCATTAAGAAGGATTTGACTATTCAATTCAAGCTTCTTATCACACAATGCACACATTGTAATCTTGTTAGATGGTTTTGACATACAATCACTTGACTCTTGATTTAGTTTTTCTATTCAAGCTTTATACTTGAATTATATAAGAAAGGACCTTTATGATTACATTTTGGACATCCCTTGTTTTCTAGTTCATCAATTGAATTGAACTCACCCTCAGATCCTACATTGAAGCTTTCTCCACATATTGTTTTGCACAAATATATTTGTAATTGACTATTACTTTCTCTATAATACATTGGCCCATAGTAGTGATTTGCTATAGTTTCTTTAGAATTTGATTTAACTTTAATGCTATATAAGTCTGAAACTGTTTTGTTCAGAGGAGTATTGTATTCATATCTATTGAAATCTTTTTTCTTTTCTACTATCTCCAAATTCATTTTATCTACTAGTTTTTCCAAAATATCCTCTTTTTCACTTTCGATATCAAAAGATAGAAAGATTCTTGATGAAGATTCTTTATTGGCACATTGCACAGCTCTTGATAAACCGACCTCTAAACCTTCTTCTGTCATCGGGGGTTCAACAAAAATATAATCAAATTGATCTTTCAAAATAATTATCATTCTAACTCGAATATCATGATTAACATATCGTATAGTTTTAATCTTTTGTTTAACTTTCATGTTAAAAACAATTTCAGGGATTCGTTTATCAATATCTAAAATAGCCAAATCCTTTGGCTTTGAAAGAACCCCTATTGGTAATGATGAAAGATCCATATCTCCTAGAAAAATAATTCTCTTCCCATTATAGTCCTCTGGGTTTTCAAGAAGAGCCCTTTCCATACTGGATGCTTTTGAGATATAATATTGATCATATTCCATATCTGGAATTCCACGTAGCTCTTGTAATTCAGAATAAACTCTGTCGATTCTTTCAAAAAGTTCTTCCTCAGAAGGAATTGTTTTCATCAAGAAAGGCTAATTTTACTAATTTAAAAAAGATTCGCTGTCATCTTAGGAAAGAAAAGTAAGTTGTTTGAGAACATTGAATAACTCATCAATAGGCAGTTTTTGTAATTTCTCATTTTCTCTTGTTTTTCTTTCTAGCTCTTTTAGTAAAATACTATATTCATAAGCTGATTTCGCTAGTTGTGCAAAGGTTGAATCAAATTGTGCAACAGATTGTAAATGATCACTTGCTTCTTTTGCTGCCTTTGCTCCATCGTTGAAGTGAGAGGCAGCTTTGTAATTTTCCTTATTGGTATCTGCACCAATTCCAAAGATTGCTTTCTTTGTTGCTTCTAAGAAATCGGTTAAAGCAAAAGATAATATTTTCTTAATTTCAATTGCATTCCAGTTGATATTTGAATCCTTTAAATCAAACATTTTTTTATGATTTAATAGTTCTGAGCAGTTTTCAGCAATTCGTTTGTTAATTATGTCAAATAGAACAAAATGATTGAAGTTGTGATTTATAATTGTAAAATAATTTTCCTTCATAGAATCTTCTGCAGAAAGTGAGTATCTATATCCTTTAGCTATTTTATCTATTACTGTATTTAAAAACAGATACTGTCTGGATAGTTCAAATAAACGTAATTCTACGTCCTGCCCTTGAATGAATGTTTGACTATACCTGTGTTCTACCCATTCCTTATTTATGTTTGATTCACTGCTCAATTGAGATATTTCTAGTGCTTTTGTTGAATAATAATGAGCTTTAGCATGATATATAATATCCAAAACCTCATTTTTTTCTTTTTCAACGAGATTTTGTTCTAAATACACAGAGTTGGCTAAATACTCAAGACATTCAATGTCTTTCACAATGTAAACTTTCTTTTCTGTTTTAGGAAGGAAATAAGCTGATATTTTTATCGTTTCTATATTTTCTAGTAAAGGTTGTATATCTTCAGATTTTATTTTTGTATCTGCTTTTTCTATTTCTATCAATTGAGTAGAGATATCGTTGATTGTGTATTCTAATCTCTCAATAAAACGAACTAGGTTTTGTTCTGCTTTTCCCATTGCATCTTTGAAGTTTATATTTTCAAGTAAAGCAATTTTTAACTCTTGAACAAAGTTTAGGTAAACAAATGGGAGACTACTTACATAATTGATATTTACCTTTAAACCTGGTTTATTTACTATTTCTTCTATTTGTTCTACGATGCTCTGAATTTCTTCTTTCTTCTCATCAGCAATTATATTGTACAACATTGAAGTTTTAGCAGCAAGCTCTGCAATTCCATGAAAGAAACCATGTATTACTTCTTCTTTTTTGATAGTTTCTTTCAATTTAACAGTTCTTTCATTCGTTTCCACATCGGAGTCTAAGATTTTCAAAGCTTCTTCCTCTAGCCCTAGAACGAGATTCAGATATTCAACACTTGCAATGAAACTATCACTTTTAGCTGCTTCAAAACTCAATCTGAGATAATGGTCAATAAGCTCTTTATTTCTTTGAGCTTGATTTAAAGAGATATGACTTGTTTCAATTTGACTTCCTTTTAATTCTGGATCTTCAGGTATTTGTTTATAATAATCTAGTGCTACCTCAAGATGGCTTAGGCTTCTTTCAAAAGCAAAATGTGTAGCTATTGAATCTTTCCACCACCAATCTTTTCCCAGTCTTTTTAGAAATTGTGCAGTGAAGGTGACATCAAATTCTGCCATTATTAGTTCATAAGCACCCTTTTCCTCAATCAATTTTTCCTTGCTATATCCATTTGGTGATTCTTCTAAAAGTTGTATAATTTGTTTTTTTTGGTTAAGTAAGAGAAAAGTTAACATTACTTCTTCTATGTTTGATGCTCTTGGATGAGATGAATCAAAATATGTCTGAGAAATTGTGTTTAGTATTCTATAACCCTCAATAAATGATGTACAATAAACAGGAGATGGTTGAGAACTAAATATACCTGTATTAACGATATCCGCATATACAATCATTAAAATTGCTAATTCCATCTGAAATTCTTGCAAATCTTCTAATTTTTGAGTGATGATTTTCTTTCTTTCTTTATCTTTTTTAATTTGAGTTTGATCTCTTGTCCATTCATCCAGATAACGACTATAAAGTAGGTTAGATAGTGATGAAACATTCGAAAGAGTGTTTGCACAGAATTGAGAAAAATCTAGCCAAACTTGACTTATTTCATCCAAATCATCTATTTGCACAAAAGATTGGTAAATTCTTTCACGTTCTAATTCCATTAGAACAAACTGTTTGAACGGTGAATCACTTAGTAGCTCAGCAATCTCTTTAGAAAATAACATCATTTATCTTTTGGGCAATTAGTAAAAAAACGTTTTGTAACTCTCTCTAACATTTTAAAGAAGAAAATCCCAATTTTCTCTCTGTTTATCGGGTCTGTTTTTCCTTGCCTTCCTTATACCAACTAGGTTCTTTTAATTCTCCAAGTTTCTTGTTAAATTCTTGTACAAGTTTTCTAGCTTGAGAATTGGTCTCAACCGCTATTTTCTCAACTTTACTAAGATTGATTCTGCGCTCGCAGTAAGGACACATTTTAGTTTTTTGAATCGCTTTGCAATAACTGAATTTTCCGCAAGATAAATTACTACATCTTACGACGTAATATTCTGTTATCATAATTCTATTCTCCAACTACTGTAACTGCAACTTTTCTAGAACGAGGTCCTATATCTAGACATACAAAAACAGGTTGTTGCCATGTTCCTAGTTGTAATCGCTTTTCTTGTATTGAGAATGAGATGCTCGGGCCTATTAATGAAGCTCGAAGATGAGAATGAGCATTTGAGTCAATTAAATCATGTTTATACCCAGCTCCCTTTGGTACCAATTTCTGTAGAATCTGTTTAAAATCGTCCAAAACCCCTCTTTCATACTCTATTGCGGTTAAAGCTCCAGTAGACCCTATAACATTGGCACTTAGAATTCCATTTTCTATTTTTGATTCTGCTAATATTGCTTCAAAATCTTGAGTTAGATCTACTATGTCAATTTCTCCTTCTGTTTGAAAACGAATTATTTTTGTGAAGATTTGCATTTTGAACACTTAACATTCTGGTATTCTATCAATGTGATTCTT
Source organism: Candidatus Heimdallarchaeota archaeon (assembly GCA_021399345.1). GTDB lineage: Archaea > Asgardarchaeota > Heimdallarchaeia > Heimdallarchaeales > Heimdallarchaeaceae > UBA460. The sequence continues at coordinate 230,585 of JAAFKI010000045.1, read as the reverse complement.
GTTAAAAAACCAATCGATTGCAGAAAAACAACAATTTTATTTGTAATGATAACTTCCAAAAGAAATAAGAATTAGATTCACAAAATAGCTTTAGAGATACATGTCAGACCCAGATATAAAAATGAACATTCTAATAGATGAAGCCAATGCTAACTATAAAGCAAATCGTTTCAAAGATGCTGCTCGAACATTTGAGCATCTCATTACTCTAGCCATTCAAAATGGTGAACTCGAAGAAGCTATTTATTTTGCGTATAGAGCTGCTGATTGTTGGAAAAAAGATAAAAATACTATGAACAGGGCTGTCATTTTCAGAGATATAGGTAATATGGCATGTAATTTTAGTATTCAAATAATTGAATCTAATCTCTCCAAACTAAAAAAATTAGATGAGAAAGCTAAAGCTCTAGAAATCGCTGGAGATTGTCTGTTAGGAAGGAATATTAAATTAGCAAAAGAAAAATTTCAGGAAAGTATTGATCTGTATAACGAACTTGCAGAAAAGGAAAAAGATTCGAACAAGAAAGTTCAATTTCTGAGAGATGCTTTGGAAGTAACTATAAAATTAGAAAATGCCAAAGCAAAAAAAGATTTGATGATAAGAATCGCTAATATGCATGTTTCAAACTCAGAGAAGGAATTAAAGAAGAAGACACCTGAAGGAATTCAAATCGCTCTCAGATCTTATGAAGATGCTCTTGATATGTTTAAAGAATTAAAATTAAAAGAAGATATACAAACCATCACAAAGAAAATAGAGGAACTTAAAAAACAAGTAGAAGCATATGATCCCTTTGCTACATGATGAAAAAAGATTTTCTTTTAATTCTTCTTTCAAAGCAATTTTTTTTGTTCATTAAGATAGGATTTTTATTTCTGTTATCAATAAAATTAATAAAAAGAAGATTCAATCAAGAAACAAAGACCCCGTAGCTCAGCTGGATAGAGCACCAGCCTCCTAAGCTGGGGGTCGCGCGTTCGAATCGCGTCGGGGTCGCCAATCTTCTCTTAAATCTCACCTAATAATGTGGTAGAAATGAAAAAAAATCCCGTTATTCAAATTCCTGTTTATATTAGTAATTTCAAAACTTGTAACCCAAAAATGTGTACCGCTATTAGAGTACTAAAATTCAAGAAAGCTAAACCTATTTCCGTTGGAAAAATTCATTCAAAGCTTATTGTTTTAACTCCATTTGCTGAATATGCTCTTTCTCCAGCTGATTTGGATTTGGCTAAGAAAAACGGTGTTGTGGGGGTTGATTGCTCATGGAACAACATAAAAGGCGGGAGTAAAGCTCTTGAGAAAGGAACTGGAAGGGCTTTACCTTTTCTTATTGCAGCCAATCCAAACAACTATGGTGTTCCCTCTAAATTAAGTACTTTAGAAGCATTAGCTGCAGCTTTGTTTATTTTGGGAGCTAAAGAACAAAGTTTGGCCATATTATCTCTTGTAGAGTGGGGAAAAGAATTCTATAAGATTAACAGAATCTATCTTGAAAGTTACTCCAAATCTAGTAATAGCAGTGATATTATTGAAATACAAAGAAAAATAATGAATAAACTATATCCTGAATGATTATTTTAGTCTGGTAGAAAGTGTTCAGTTACAATATTTTTTTTAATAAGTGATTTTATTGAAAAGTGTTATGAAAATAGGAATTAACTGTTTCCCAACTGTAGGTGGATCTGGTATTGTTGCTACACAATTAGCAATTGAGTTAGCTAAAAAAGGCCATGATATACATTTGATAAGTTATGATACACCTTTCTTGCTAAGAACTTCTAGACATCCCAATATAACACTTGACCTTGTAGATATTATATCATATCCCCTATTCAAAGATATAGGAGCGCCATATACAATATTAGCTGGATCAAAACTTGCTCGTATAGCAGAAAAATCTGATCTGGATTTGCTGCACATTCATTATGCTATTCCTGCAGGAGTTTCAGCATATTTAGCAAAACAGATTTCTGGTGTTCCTGTCGCAATTACAGCTCATGGTTCTGATATTCATACTTTGGGAGTCGATCCTGCATATAATCCGGTTATTTCCCATGTTTTTGATAATATTGATGGTTTATCAACTGTTTCAGAATATATGAAAAGCGAAATGGAAGAAAAATTTTCTCACAATAAAGAAATTGAAGTTTTATATAATCCCATTGACATTGAAAAATATAAGAGAATAGACACTAAACTATGTGATTTTAGAATTCAACATGAGAAAAACTTTGTACACGTTTCAAATTTCAGACCTGTTAAAAATGCCCCATTTATTGTAGAGGCATTCGCTAAAGTTGTCAAAGAACATCCAGACACAGGATTAATAATGGTGGGAGAAGGACCTGAAAGAAAGAAATGTGAGGAGATAGCTAGTAAGTTGGGAATAAGGGATAATGTTACCTTTCAAGGAGTTAGAGTTTCAATCGCTCCAATTTATAACTGCGCTTCAGCTCTATTATCAGCAAGTACAAACGAAAGCTTCGGGTTAACTATTGCTGAATCTATGTCCTGTGAAATTCCAGTAATAGCACCTAAAGTTGGAGGGATTCCAGAAGTAATTGACCACGAAGTAAATGGTTATGTCTATGAGCTTGGAAACAGTGAATCATTGGTGAATTATATGCTTGAATTATTAGATGATCCTCAACGTGTAAGGCAGATGGGTGCAAAAGGGAGACAAAAGGTCATTGATAAATTTGAAGCTGGAAAAATTGCAGATAAATACATTAAGTGGTATAACAAAGTTCTGGAAAATCTATAATCTAGCATTAATATAACCTATTCCTCCTATAGGCGAATCTTTGCTATAATAACGTCTATATGATGCTAGGTAATCTCCTAACCCAGTTACACTTGCCATGATGAACCAAGGCCAACTTACTTCTTGCCACTTATGAAATTCATCATACATGCCAAATTGCCAGGATTTGTATCTTTCAATTATACTATTTGGTCTATCTGAGTGTTTAATTACTTCTGACATCTTTGTTTTTATAATATCAGCTAAGTGTTCTGATTCCAAAGACAGCTGTTCTCTTTCTCCCTTTCTTCTTGCTTTAGATAAACTTCCAAGTGTTTTAAAAAAATCTCCTGAAAATAGAGAAATTGATTCATCTTCTATTTCATGAATTAGATTTTCAATCCAAGGAGTATTATATAATATTCTTGTATATTTTACAAAAATTGGGAATTTCAGACCAATCTTTCTTATTGCTGGAATTACTTGAGCATTATAGTTGATTTCTCCTGGTCCCGAAACTCTGACATACACAGGCATTATAGCTTGAAGGAGAGCTTGATTAGTATCTAATCTAGGAACTAGATTTAAAGAAAGAGAAGAAAGATCAATATTATTCTTATCAATATCAAATGAATATTTTTCCTCATCTAGAGGACATTCCCCGCTGAATGATAACACACCATTTTCTTCTTTACATAGAAGATTAAGTCTGTAGCCATCATTTGGACATTCATAGAAGAAAGGAGAAAAGGTTTCTGCTTTTTTTGCTGTAGTAGTTTGATATCCTAATTCCTCTATTTTCTCTGATGCTTCATTGAATGCCTTAATATATTCCACTCTTTTTTCAAGAAAAGGTTTGTAACCATCTGTTGTTAACTTCCTGATTTCAGGATGAGAGGAAGGGAAGAAAATGACACCCCAATCATTTATTATATTAGCTTGGATTCCCCATAATAGAGTGATCCACTCACCTATGTCTTTCGAAGTCCTATACGTCTCTCTAATAAATGTGAGAATATGGTCTACTTTCTCTGTGAATATTTTATGAAAGTCTTTTTCTATTGATGTTCTAAATTCATTGAATATGTTCTTTATTATTGAAAGACTCTCTTCCATCCATTCATACTGGTTAGCTAAGATTTGGCTTGAAACTAGTCCATCTATTGCATCAGGTAAGAAAATTGATTTACTTATCGATGATTGATTATTGGGAAGATGAATAGTTGAAATCTCTGGCTGAATGCTATCATGAGTATTAACCAGAAACATAGGAACTAGATAATGACCTTTTTCTTTGCTAATGTCTGAAATTGCAGTGACTGTAGCAATTTTATTTCCAATAATTCCTGAACCTCCAAAAATTGTAGCTTGTTGTCCTCCTAAAACTATTCCTTGATGAATCAAATCTATATTGCGACTAACTTTCTCAGTTAGTAAACCTAAATCTTTGTGATAATTCTTAAGAATACGTTTTAATTCAACTATTTTGTTGGAATCGATTTTAATTTCAGATGATTCTTTAGCTAAGCTGATTGCATCATCTATCGTTTTAGGTACATTTCCATAGAAATAATTGATGTCTGGTAAATCAGATGCATTCCTAGTAAATTTCTCATATAGGTCACCTAGTGTTCCCATATTTTAAAATTAAAATGACTATTCTTAACAATTTTTATATCGTATTTCATTAAATCTATTACTAATATGGTGAATTAAGATGCATAATTTTACGGATATTGCTAAATTTTTTGCATTATTTATTTCTAGATGATGATAAGGACCTGCGTGTCTGCTTTTTCTTCATTTTTATTTGAAAAAGTGACTTTTTATCTCGTTTTATATTGATTCTTACACAAATTTTTTAAATGTAAACCACTTAATGAAATCACAAGAAACAATATTCTAAAGGTGAAAAAAAGAAATGGCTAAAGAGTGCCCCAAGTGTCACAGTAGGAATCTAAAACAAGTAGAGGATAAGTCTAAAGCAATTGCGTATTTTAATCATCAACCAGTCTATAAAAAGAAAAATGTCTGCAAAGAATGCACATACGAATGGTCAGATGAAGGCGGCGCAGAGGCTGTATAAAACCTTCTCTGTTCTATTTTCTTTCTCTTCTGAAATGAATTCTAGACTTTATTTCTATTTTGTGTTATTTGTAGGGATTCACTAATGAGGTTGAAAGTATCAATACGTAAGTATATTTTTCGTTTTTTAGTAATTGCAATAATGGCAGGAACCTTGTTGTATTTTTTTCTTACTTTAGATATTAAAGGTTCATTTAGTCTTTACAAAACTGCTGTTTTTTATCTCCTTATACTTGCTCTGCTCTTTATGATTATCAGTGCAATAGTTAAAGCATATCGCTTCTATATCCTAATCAAACCTTCATCTCCTGATCTTAAATTCGTTAAGTTTCTCATTCCATATTTCGTTGGGTACGGTTTTAGTGTTCTTGGACCTTTTAAAACAGGAGAAATTGCTAGTGTTGAGATAAACAAACGTTCATTAGATGTTCCTCGCTCCTCTTCTCTTGCAGCGCTTGCTTTTTTTAGAATAGTAGACATGTTTGTAGTACTTGTCTTCTTCATTATCGCGCTTGGAGTAACTGTTCCTGAGATTATCAATTATATTGAACAAAAGAGTGCACTTCTTCAGGTGCAATCATCATTTTACTACATAAAACAGAAAATTTCTATCTGGGAATTCTTGTCATCTGGATTAACTGGCAATATCCAATTAGCAATCCAGATTGTCTTTTATATTGCAATTGTTGGTACAGTGATTCTAACATTCATACTTTTCTTTCCTCCAGTTGGAAGATTAGTTCTAAGAATAATAGTTAAAATTACAGGAAAAATTTCAACAAAAGGTAAAACTTGGTTGGAAAATAAAGTTGTTACTGCTTTAGATGATTATTATAACTCACTTAAACTCCTTTACACAAAAAAAATGATTGCAACTATGGTTGTTGTTACTACTGTATTTCGTTGGATATTAGAATTCTATTCGCTAAAATTCACACTAATGGCATTTGGAGGAAATATTTCATTAGTAAATGCAGCTTCAGTTACATCAATTACCTTGCTTGTTGGACTTTTAACTTTCGTACCTGCAGGTTTAGGAACAGGGACCATAACTACTCAAACTCTCTTTAAAGGATTAAGTATATCCCCAATAGTTGCAGGTGCAACAATAATCTTTCAAACTTCAATTGGCACAGGTCTCACACTTTCAATTGCTGCTTTATCTTCCATTTTCCTAAAAGAGAAAAAGACAGAAGTAATTGGTGAGGAAAAAGAATTATCTTTAGAAAATTCTGAATGAAATTATATCCCTTTTTTAAGACGGTTTATTAGAAAGTGATGAAACCCTAGCTCTTCCATCTTGTTACAAGTAAGTTCAACATCATATTCAAGTCTTATGTGTTCATATTCGAACCCCTTAGTTTCTTCATCAATTTTAAATGTCAAATATGATGCTCTTGGATCATTGTCTCTTGGTTGTCCCACTGATCCTGGATTCAAGAGATGTTTTCCTTCATTGACAATATGTAAAGGTTTGTGAGTATGACCTAAAAATAGAAAATCTATTTCAGTAAACTCCCTCGTAATCTCAAAAAACATGTTATATGACCATGCTGGTAAATCTGGAGAAACATAGTCTCGTAAAGGTCTTCTTGGAGACCCATGTACAAACATTGCATTTCCTTCAGTGATAAAAAATGGAAAAATAGAAAAGAATGGGTGAGACCCTAGGAGTTGTTTTTCCCTATCAGAAAGTAGATTTTTAGTCCACAAAAGCGATTTTTTTGGTAATGGGTTGAAATATTTGAAATTATCTTTCCAGATGGCGTAATCGTGATTTCCAACAACATGGATCTGAGCCAGGTTTTCCACAATTTCTATACATTCCTTTGGATTGGGACCATAACCAACAGTGTCTCCAAGGTAGATAATAATATCTGGAGATGAGTCTTTAATATGGTCTGTAACAATATTTAGAGCTTCTAAGTTAGAATGTACATCTGAAAATATCGCCAGAGTTATCATAAAATTATCAACTTCAGATAAATATTAATGAACACAGTAATAAGATTTTTTCAAGGAATATAAAATAAAAAGAGAAGAAGCGATTACTCTTCTTTAATAATTTTAAATCTTTTTATAGCCAAACCACCGATAACAGCGAGACCAATAGATGTGATAAATATGATCAGAGCTATGATATCAATCCTGATGCTTGTATTGAGAACTGGCTCCATGAAAACTTCAACTAGATTGGTTTCATTGTAACCATACCCTCTCTTATGCATACGAATTGAAACATCGATAAACTGAGTTTTAATACTTGAATCTGGAACAATTCTTCCATTGAAGTTTATACCATCACCAGAATTGATTAGAAGTGATTTGTTAGTATCTACTTTCAATTCTAGCACAACAATCCAAACTTGAACATCTGCTATTGTACTGTTTTCGTCTCCTCTAACAGTGATACTTGCAGTAATGTTATCCCCTTCGAATATAGTCAAATCATCTACAACGAAGTTGTCATATGAGATTTGATGTTGTAGATTAAGTAACCATTGAATTTGTCTTAGGAATAGATATTTGTTATCAGCTTTAAGAATATTAGTTGAATTGAAAATATCAGCTGAAGCAAATGCTAAAAGCTTTCCACCTCTTTGCAATTCTAAAGCTGCCTGAATTGATGCAGAGCTATTCAAAGAAATATCCTCTGAACTGTTGAAAACACCATCTTTCACTTGATCAATATAAAACTCACCAGATTTGTTTATTGAAGCATAAAGGTCTCCTTCCTGGAATTGATAGTATCCCTCACCCAAGATAAGAGTTCCATTATCATCATCAAATATAATGGCTGATCCTTGATATTCTATTGTATTAATTGATTGATTTGTTAGTATATTTGTTTCAGTAAAGTAAGGAAGATTGATTATGGCGTTCACATCGATTTCAATTGTTGAATTGATACCAATGTCTTTTGAATAAAGTGTGTCATTGTATGTTTGGAAACCGAAGTTACTTAGTAGATCATTTATTTTACTATCATGATTAGTTGTATCTCCAAGAATATACAAACTTCCTCCTGAAGCTACATAATATCTCGTATCATCAATTTCATCCTTTGTTAAATCAATATGAGAACCAACTAGAATGACCAAATCCATATCTTTCATTCTGTCATAAGTAATTACAAAACCTTCTGAAGCCTTCTTTACTGATTCATTAAAACCATAAGCTCGAATTAGTGTTGCTATATTAGTGAGATTTCTTTCTACTGTGCTAGAAGAATCTGAAATATATACTAGAATGTTAATTTCTGAAGGATCATCTACGTATGAAAAATAGTCATGGACAGTTTCTAGCCTGATTGTATTCCATGCTGTAATTTTATTATTTATAATGGTATGATTGTATAATGCTGTGTCGTTTTGATGTATGATAAACATGTATCGTAGGGGTTCCCCTTCCTTTACTGAGATGTCTTTTCCAATAGTATCTTGTGAATCAAGTTCTTTAACAACTTCATATGAAACAATATAGTCGTTAAAATCATCCAGTTCAGTAGTTAATGCAGAAACAGTATTTTCTTGTCCTGTCATATTTAAATCCAATACCAATGAATTTGTTGCTGTACCATTTATGTACGCATCTTGTGCTCCCTCTTGTCTATAATTGATTAAAGCAACATCGTCTGCGGCATCATTACTATATCCAATTCTTTCATCAAAGTTGTTATCAAATATAATAGCATACCAAGTATGGGATTCATTATTGTAGGAATCACCAACTGGAATTGTTGCATTTATTGGAACAAAGATGCTACTAACATAACTAATACCCATGAATAAGTGAGTTACATTTGTTTGAACACGAATTGTTATAGTTATTCTACTTGGTCCAACTCCAAAACTATTTTCTTGTATTGTGGCGTTTTCCCACTCTCCGGCATAGCTTTCTAAATCTCCATCAATAATGGGTGGAGTGTTATTATATAGCAATATGTCGACTAGAGGAGAATATGTTGGATTTCTGTTTTCATCAATAGTTGCAGTAGTGAATGATATACCTACAAAACTTGCTGTAACTAAGCTGAGAATATATATAGATACGACCATTAGTTTTCTAAGATTATGTGTTCGCACTTGAGTCTACTCCATAAGGGTTTATTAAGCGCTAGCTTTTGCCTTTTTAAACTTTATTTCTGCAAAGAAGAATAAAATACTGTTGATGCAACATTAGCAAAATACTTATTTGAATGAGATACAACTATGTTAACGTAGCTCAGTTTAAAATCGTGAGATGTCTCCGGAGAAGAAAACCATGGTTGAATTAAAAGAGAAGCTTCTAAAAGAAGAGTACCAAAAGCAAAAGAATATCAAAAATTTTCCAGTTCAAGCTCTATTAGATATTTCTGAAGATGAATCAAAGTTTCTTAAAGAATTAGGATTAGAAACCATTGAAGATCTTGCAAACAAATGGAATGAACAATATGATAAAATGGTTAAAAAGATTCCAAAAGAAAGAGTAAATAGCTGGATAGCGGCGAGTCGTTTAGTATCTTTAGAAGAAACTGAAAAAGTTACTTCAGGTGCAAAGATAATCATGGTAGGGATCGATAATGCAGGAAAAACTTCTCTTTCAATTGCATTAAAGCACAGAGGAGCCTTGTCATTGTTATTCCAAAAATTATATGCTCTTACTCCTACAAGAGGATTATTAAGAAGCAAAATCGAGGTTTTTGGAATGGATATTCACATGCATGAATTAGGTGGACAAAGTATATACCGTGAAGACTATTTGAACAATCCTCAACAATATTTCATTGGAACTGATGTTATTATATTCGTTATTGATGTGCAAGCTAAAGATAGGTTTGAAGAGAGTTTTGAGTATCTGAAGCAAATAACTAATGTAGCAAATGCTCTAAAACTTAAAGTTCCTTGGAAAATATTTTTCCATAAATCTGATCCTGATTATGAAATAGACGAGAAAAGCACTGAAATTTTTGGTTCAATAATTGAGTATATGTCAAAAAACTGTTCTTTTTTCAATCCTGCAAAAGACTTTTTCAGAACAAGTGTAAAGATACGTTCGTCAATTCTTGGGGCCTTTTCTCACATATTTAGGGGAATTTCCTTAATTGAACAAGGTACTCAAGAAGCATCTCAAAAAGTTGCAGAGCAGCTAAATGCTGATTTCTTTGGTCTTTATGATTCAAGAAGTAATGTCTGTTTTGCTCAATACACAACAGGTGATCAGTATGTAGATATTGCACACAATGCATATTATGAGGCCATTGAAACGATAGTGAATATTCGCGAACCATTTTTACGAATACGTAGGTATACTCTTGAAGATGATACCAATGAGATATTTATTTTAAGAGACTTGCATTTCAGTGGGGATATCTATATAATGGCAGTACTGACGCAAGATGAAGAAATGGCAACAAATCTTGACCAGGATACTGTACAAGAAATAATTGAGAATCAACTAAGAGATTGGATTGAATTTAGAGGATATGCAGCTTTCCCACTTGATTAATTCTAAAAACACCTGTTGATTTTCTTTTAGTAATATCTTTATTGTCCTCAATATGACTTTGGTCGCTAAAGAATACAGAAAAAAAAATAAATTGAAAAGTTATAAAATGCAACAACAAGCCCCGATAGCTCAGCCTGGCTAGAGCGGCGATCTCGTAACAAAGTCGAGAAAGTCGCAGAACGGGGGTTCAAATCCCCCTCAGGGCTCCATTTTTCCTTTTGGCTGAAAGTTTAAATACATGCAAAAAATCTAAAATATTATGACCTCATATCTTTTTATTGTAAATCCTAAGGCTAGAAATGGCGATATAGGGGAGATGTGGCCAGAAGTTGAAGAAGAAATAGTTAAACGTGGCTTGAATTATACTGTTGAAATGACAAAAGAACCTAATCATGCCATCGAAATCGCCAAATCAAGAGGTGAAGAATTTGACGTTGTTGTGGCTACTGGTGGCGATGGTACTGTAAATGAAGTAGCAAATGGATTATATGGTTTAAATGCTACGTTTGCATTGCTCCCCCTCGGAAATGGTAACGATTTTGCAAGGGGTATCAAATTTGATGATAATTATCACAAGAGTCTGGATATCCTTGAAAAAGGTTCAACCTGTGATTTAACTGTTGGTATAGCAAAAGCCGATGAAGATCAAAGATATTTTGTTAATATTGTTGATACTGGTGTTGGAGCAACTGTTTCAGTTGCATCTTTTACAGAAGCCAAATGGTTAAGGGGTTTTGTGAAATATTATTATCTTGCAGTAAAAAAATTACTACAATATCGTTTAGTTAATTGTGTGATAAAAATTGATGATCAAGATGAATTGGAAGGAAAACTAGTTATAATTGCTGCTGGTGTAGGTAGTCGTTTTGGTAGTGGATTTCAGATTCTTCCAGGTAATTATCACTTCTTTAAGGACTTTGCAGTATGTTATGCATTTAACCTCAAAAAAACGAGACAATTTTACTTATTGAATATTTTAAAATCAGGAAAACACATAGGTACAAAAGGTGTTGAGTACATTAGAGCTAAGAAAATTAGTTTAAAATTGGAAAAAGGCTTACCAGTGGAAGTTGAAGGTGAAATCGTCAATTTTGCTGCGACTGATATTTCATTTGAAGTGGCTCCTAAACCAATGAAAACTATTGTTCCACAAGAATTCTTGGATTTACAGAAAGAATTATCTTAATGATTTACTGCTAATTTGTCGAAAAAGAGATAAACGCTTATCTCTTACTTATTTATTAGATCATTTTCTATAAACAAGAATTCCCCAATGAGGTTCAATCGATGCATGTAGGATTCATAATTCAGCATCTATCTAATGATGAAGTTAAAAGTGATGTAATCATTATTCCAGAAAAAGATAGAAAAATGTTTCCTAAAGAAGGGATTCTTTTTTTTATAGAATCATATAATGATACCTACGGAAGCCATATTACTGAGGCTAACCATTTAACTGGACTTGATGAATGGTTTAACGAATATCCAGTAAAGAGTGGAGATACAATTATTATTTCCAAATATTCTGAAGGATATTATTTGTCTTCAACATCTGAGATTATAGAACAACAACATCACTTCACTCTAGAAATGGATAGAATTTTATCCCTTGAACCTGGTGATATTTTGTGTCCAAACTGTAGATATAACTTAAAGCATGCTGGGCGAGGAACAAAAGACGATTCTTATATCTTAAAGTGTGGTCGATGTGGTTTTACTCTTGTAAAAAAAAGTGATTTTGATTTAGGATAAGAGGTAAAACAAATTTAAATAGTCAATTTCCTGAAATTCAGTTGTTTAAAGATTTCTAATTCACTTTTCAATTTATTTTAGTGTGCATGTGAAAATACCCATGTATTATGTGAGTTTTTGTGTTCAAGCGATTTTAATTTCTTGAACTCTATGCTTCATAATATTTGGATTGCTAAAGATACAGGAGAATGTCTCTTTCATCGTAAGTACGGTAGCATAGAACATGATGAAAACCTCATTACTAGTTTTCTCAGTGCAATTGAGATTTTTGCACAAAATGTCGATGGGGGTTGCGATTTCTTGCAAACAACTAGTTACAAATTCATATATAAAACGTCTAATCAAACAGTAACTGTTGCTTGTATCGATAACAGCGATGATGACACAACTGTTAGACAGGATCTACATAAAATTCAGAATGAGTTTCATTCCCGTTTTGCAGATGAATTGAAGGATTGGAGAGGTAGGGTAGAACATTTTGCTAATATGACTGAATATGTAGACACTCAGCTTAAGAAGTATAGTATTCCAATAGCAAATCTGTCTTATTCCAAGCTAGAGCTTAATCCTCAGATTATTAATAGAGATATCGGTAATAAATTTAGTAATCAGCAACAAAAGGTGATCTCTTTATTGAAATACAAGGGGTCAGCTACTCTAAGTGATATAGTAAAATTGATGAAATTAACTGAAAATGATGCAGAAAGAGCTACTAATGATTTATTATATAAGAATGTGATTCGTCAAGTTCCAATATCTTAGAAGTTTTTCAGAAGACAAAGGCTTTAAATATATTTTATGTTCAAAGCCACTGATAATATGTCACTTATCGATTATTGGAATCTGTTATGGGGATTAATCAAAAATGATCCCAATATAGGTATAGGTATCCTCATAGCGTTGTTAGGGTTAGTTTTTCTAATTTCAGAAATTGTTACTAAAGTAAGGCATGGAACAACTTCTGAAAATCTCATGTTGGCATTTATAGCTTTAACTTTCGGTTTGGTGTTAATCTTTCTTAGCAATTGGTTAATAGCTATTGCTTTAGGATTATTTGTTTTAGCTGTTTATCAAACATATATTTTAAGAGAATCTCCAGTTTGGCGGGAAATGATGATTATTTCAGTTGTAACTTACTTTGTTTTTCTAGTTGGGACTGTTGGAGATAAAATATGGGAACTTGTTACTGGTGAAAAAAACGAGTTGTTTACAGGTTGGGCTTATAACCTTATGATTTATGTTTTCATAATTCTTGCCTTGATATTCTTTGGTAAAAAATTCGTACTTGTTAGTCGCTTAATGTCACCTCAAATTTTATACTTGACACTTTTTGCTTTAGCATATGTGGCACTCTATGGTGTTGGTAAATTAATTCCAGGATTTGATAACCTTACCTGGAATTACATCGGTTTATATTCTTTTACATTATCTAATTTCTTCACAATTAGCGGTAGTACTCTTTTACCTAGTGTAGGTAATCATCTAGGGGGGTTAGTAAAAACAGATTCTCCTATAGTACAGCGTACTATTTTCCTTTCTCTTGGACCCTGGGAGATAGTTATCCTTCTTTCAATTTTTATGTATTTCATTTCAGGTTGGTTGCTCACATTTTTGCTGGGAATTAAACCTACTGATGATAAACGAGTTCTAAAGATTGTTGAAGAAGTTAGAGTTCGTTTAGGGATTAATAAAAAACTCAAAGTAGGTTTTGTTCAAGCGCCTATTTTGAATGCAATGGCATATGGTCCTCTTTTTGATCAAAGAGTTGCACTAATATCTTCTAGTTTAGATGAATTTAGCGATGACGATATACGCGGAATCGTTGCACATGAGTTAGCCCATAATAAGCGAGCTCATATTGTCTGGTTACAATTACTAGCTTGGATAGAGATGATTATCAAAAAGGGATTCCTACTACCCGCTACAACACTAGATTATGCTGCAGTGAAAGGTCTTATCCCATTTGGATTGTATTTCTTAATTAGTTATGGAATAATTGTCGTTCTCTATATTTTCGTTAGAATCATGGAAGGTGATGCCGATTTACAAGCAAAGAAAGCAGGTTATGGTACGGAACTTGCTCAAGTATTGTATAAACTTGAGGGTTTTTATCAAGGCATAGCTGGAGATTTTGGTTTAAATGTCCAATTGTTGACTGGTAGAGAATTTACTCCTGAAGAAAAACAAAGATTCCAAGGTGAAGCTGCAATGAAACTTTACAGACATCTTTACAGACCTGGTAGGTGGGATATGATAGCCAATATGTTCATGTCTCATCCCCGAACTGCATACAGGATAGTTGCTGTTATAAGTGATGATTATTCTCCAGTTAAGGGCGCACTATTACCCTTTTGGTTTATTCTTCCAAATTTCATAAGAAAAAAATCGATTAAGAAATTGAGTAATAAGAGAGAAGAATTCTCCAAACTTATTTCTGAGAGATATACTGAATATCACGGGGAAAAAGGAGTAGAATCATTTCTAGAGATCACAAGAATGAACGACTTGATTTCAATGCTAAAGGGGAGATATGTCGTTGCATATGACCGTGTTTTTGATGATTGTATTGAAGGTGAAGTGACTGACATTGAAATAAGTAATACCATTGTTAGACCTCTTTTATTGAATATTCAAACAAAGGATGAAGCTAAAAAAATACTCTTTACAGATTATGTTATACATGATGCTATAGTAAATGACAAGTATGTCTTAAAAAATGGAAAAATAGGTAAATTGATTTCATGGCAGAAAGATGAAAAAACTCAACAACCAACTTTTACTTTTCAACAGACAGACAATCCTTTGAAAACATTTGAAAGAGATTATACAGGTAAACCAATATCATATCTCGTAGATTTTGTTGGTAAGGAAATATTTAGTTACAATGACGGATTAGATAGAAAAGCGGTATTGGAGAATTTCTCATTTGAAAATAATCTCGCTTCTTCCTCAATTACTCTGAAAACAGATGATAATGGAAAAATGAAAACATTTGAATTGAATGGTAAAGAAATTATTATTGATTTACCACCTGTATTAGTACGATTAAACTATGATAAAAAGGAAAATCAAACAGGACTTATAGAATCAACCATAGGAAAATCTGTTGTTCTCTTTACGAAAGAGGAAATTGAAACAGGAATTGCTTGCATATTAACTAGCTTAAAAGATGACAAAGTAGCCTATAAAATCAAAGATAAAGAATTTGAAATTGAAAGAAAGAAAATTGATTATATCTATATTTACACAGATACACCTAAGTTTATGGTAAAGAAACATATTTCGTTTTTCGATAGGATACTTATGCGTATTTCCAATATAAGGGACATGAAGTACATTTTCAGTTGAGTTTTTAGCCAAAAACTCTCTTTTTACATTTTTTCAAATTTCCTAGTTTCATGATTTTTGTCAATACATTGCGTTCTTAGATGTTTCCAGTATATTATGCTGATATTAACCCTTGTTTTTAATAAAGTCTCTTTCTTTCTTCTAATGAATAGTGAAGAATCTATCATAAATCATGTGCTTAGAAATGAATTAGAATCAAGAAATGTACCAGTTAGAGAAAATGCTGCTTTTAAGCTTGGTAGAAGGAAATATGTGATAGATTTCTATCTCGAAAGTCACGATATTGGTATCGTGACAATGAATTGGAAACGTACAATTCCTACAAACAAATTACTCCAATTGGAACAAATAATTATTTCACTAAATCTGAAGAAGTTGGTTTTAATCTGTAATTCTATTAGTTCTAATGCAAGGGATTTCCTCGCAAGACGAGATATCCCAATAATGGTTGTACATTTGAATGAAATACTCTATAAAGAAAGGAGAATTGAAGATTTAATTGCAAGTTAATTAATATCTAGAAGAATGAATCTAGTATAGTCTGCTTAGAAAGGGGTATTGCGTTAAATCCATGTTTTATTAACTCTGCTGCAAATCTTGTTGTATGTCCATAGATTGTATAAATCTGATTTGGGTTGCTTTTTTTGCAAATCTCTAATAATTCATTGTAATCAGCGTGGTCACTTATAGGATAACTATGATCAACTGACATTCTGAATTTATAGCTGCTTGATATTGCCCAACCACTGAATGCAAACAATTTCGCGTTATATTTTTTCTTCAAATAAGAAAAAAAGAAATCTCGCCCAGATTTCAGAGGTGTAAAAAGAATCCATTTATTAGATTGTCCAAGGAAATTAGATTCTTTTGCTTCGATATAATCCATTGCAGTTATGGCTCCCTTAATTTTCTCAGCTAGAAGTAGGGAATTAATCTTGAAATTAGCTCCATGCATAACTATATTTTCAGAAAGATGGGAAAAAGCATTATACAACATTTGTGCTTTTCCTAGGGCATAACCCATCAAAACTACGGGGATATTGTTATCCAAATAATGGGATATTTGTTCTTGTGCTTCCTTTATAACACCATCATAAGATGGAAAGACGTAATCTGGCGAACCAAATGTACTTTCAATGATTAAGATATCACACTTTTCTGGTGAAAAAGGTTCTAAGAATCCCTTATCTCGTATTGAAACATCTCCTGTATAAACTAGTTTTCCTTCAGAAGATTCAATTTTCAATGCAGTAGAGCCCACAATATGGCCGCTGGATTTTTGTTTGAAAGTAACATCATCAATAGAGTAAGAATCGAAGAAATTTCCATCATCAAAATTTGACACAAAATTCTTCAATAGAATCTTTGTTACGGGTGATGTTATTATATCTGTTTTTGGTAATTTTCTTGGGATATGGTCTGAATGAGCATGACTATAAAAAACGAGAGGATAGTGTTGTGAGTTAGTACTATCACAAGCTAATTTCCAATCTTTTCCGTTTACTCTAATAGCTTTTGACAGAAAAACTTTCATAATCCTCTTCACAAAAATAAAGTTTTGCGAATATAAATTTGGCGTAAATAAATAGAAAAAGATAGATTATGCCTCATAAGGCATAATTTCAATAGCTATGTTGTCATCTGTTAATTCTACATCTCTAGCAGCTTTGTGAATAGCGTCTTTAGCTATTTGAATCATTTCATCGGTTGTTAATTCATCAGAATATTTTTCCTTTAGATAAGCAATAGCTTCAGAATCTCCTTCACCCATAGCTTTTGCTTTACAAGAGACTACTCCACCACCAGGATCTACAAATTGTAAACTTGATCCAGTATCGTCTAGTCCTCCATACAACATTCCAACTCCAAAAGGCCTTAATCCACCTTGTTGAGTAAACATCTGGACATAGTCGCCAGTCTTAACAGCTAAACCTCTGACATCCATTGGAACAGCATATGTTAGCTTGAATATTTCTGCTTCAAGGCGAGCTCGATTTATCAAAATACGACCATCAGCAGCAACACCTGCGAAAATTGCTTGAATAGTATTAGAGATTTTATGGATTTTCAAATCAGGTTCATTAAGATCCACTACTCTTAACAATCCAGCTAAAACAACACCGTGTTTACTTTTAATTCCTATTGCTATACTTCCTCTTCTAACTGATTCTCTAGCATATTCTGTTTGAATGATACGCCCTTCAGGAGAGTACATTAAAGGTGATCTATCGTAACCCATTGATTGTGGTCCTAACATTTTCTTATGCCTCCAAGTAACCTTTTACTTCATCAGATGCCATCCTTTTGACACCTTTTTTGTTCACTACTAGAACATCCATTCCATCACCTGTTGCTGCATCTCTACTAATAGCTGTAGCCAAAGCAGTTATTGTAACTTTGAGTCCTTCAGCTTCAGTCAGTCCATCTTTCCAGGTTGATTCTAGAACACCATAGGCAACTAGAGAACCTGAACCAGTGGAAGCAAAGTCTTCTTCTGTGATTCCACCTGCCATATCCAAAGTATAGATATGAGGACCATCTTTATCCAAACCTGCAACAATCATAGAGACATAATATGGAAAATATGCCCTATATTGTTCATACATGATAGAGGCTAATAGATTACCTGCCATTTTTGTAGTAGGAGCATATCCTCTACCAAGTTCGAATAGGTTGAGATTAGCTCTTGTCAGATGAACCAGATATTGAGCATCTGAAACCAACCCAGCAATTGTGGCAACAGTGAATTCATTAAGTTCATGGACTTTTTGAGCTTTCTTTGAAGCAATAAAACTGCCCATAGAAGCTCTTCTATCTGCCGCTACAACTGTTCCTCCTTTAAATCTTACAGAAACAGTTGTTGTTCCGTGCTTGGGATCCATAAATGGATTATTATTTCCCATTCCATTAAAATTCGGATTATTCATTTTAATTCCTCATTATTTTTTCTTTATTTTGTTTAAATATTTAGCGTTCTATGAATGATTTACCTAATTGTATGTATTTTTCTCAAAATCGTCAACAATTTCATAATCTTCAATTTCTATATTAACTTCACCTAGATTTAGAATTTCATTACTTATCCAGTTTGTAGCTTCTTCCATTTTACTGTAACTAGGAACAGTAGCTCTATATTCAAATTTGATTGAACCTCTTCTTTGAATATACAAGTAGACTCTATTACTGTCATTATCTTCCCAGCATAGCTCAGTTCCATCTCTGTTTTCTCTTTTGAATAGGAATCTAAAACCTCCAAACCATCTTTTTTCAAAAACTGATACTAATAATTCAGATTTTAGAGGTGGAATTAGATGAATTTCTTTCCACTGAGAGTAAAAGCTATTATTCTGAATATTTACTGCTTTATTACTGATTAGATCTTTGATTAATTCTGTTGTATATCTGCTACCAGTATTAGTTGTTTCATATGTACCATTGTCTCTTTTGGATAGATAGTTTCTATCAATTAATCTCTTTAGAGCCTTAGCCAGTTGATGTTGATGCAGCAGTGTTGTTTTTCTTAATCCTGAAAAACTGTAGGCGATATTCGAATCTGACAAAGTTAATAATAACTGGACCTCTGGTAGCGTCATGTAATCATATTCTGTACTATAGAAATAATCCTTTGGAAGATTTTCTAACTTTATGTTATCATTATAACCTGTTTTCAAGTTAGAAAAATCTTGATATCCTTGGTCCATATTCATAGTATTATCAAAATTATATAATCATAGTACTTTATAATGACTTGGTTTTATCAGATTTTTGTTATAGAAAATTAAGTTTCAAAGGTATTATCGTTTTCTTTTCTCTCTTTATTCTCTTTACTACCTATTTCAATTGAGGGAAGAACTGAAGTTGGGTGCAAGTATACTTCTCCATCTAAAATAGTGTAAGGGATCCTTCTTTCATCAATCCAGGGAGTTGATTCTCTGAATTCCTTAAACATATCATTACTTACAATCATAGCATTTTCCTCTTCTGCTATCCTTAGAATGAACTTGTCTCCATCAACTCTTGCGGGTAACATTTTCATAGCTCCTTCCTTAACTAATCTGTCTAATCTTTTTTGTTCATCTATCTGATAGCGTAATGCTGCGTCCGCTACAGTTATAATTTTCTTAAAATTGGCTCTACTCAATCGGTTAATCATGGATTCAATGTTGTTAATTTGTGGTTTGTTAGAGTCGTTCTTCTCTTCCCAAGCAATATTTGAACCATCAAGAATTACTGTTTCCAAAGGATAAGAAACTTCAGGGAAAATCCGAGAACTTGTTGTTCTAGTTCTTCTAGCAATACCAAGTATAATATCTCTTGAAAAGTAAGCTAATCCTATGAAAAGAGATGAAAAAACAATACCAAAAAATACACCAGGATGTAGAATAATGGGGGGGATTTCTAGTGGAATGATATATATAAGTTGATACTGTGTAAAAAGTAAGATAGAATACCACTTTGTTTCAGAAACAGTAGTCCATTCTAAATCAAAACCAAAGTAGAGTGAAGATGCTCCATCTACTAGAGGAGTTCCTGAAATAGAGATTATATTATTACCTTTTGGAATTGATATAGCAGATTCATCATAAAAACTGATTTGATCACAAACAATCTTTGGAATAATAATTAGTGATTCTTCTTCACTGTTATTTATATTAGTCGTAATAATATATTTCTCTCCCATGGTCACATTTATTGGTAACTGAAAATTTTCAACGACAATATCGGGCATCACAATTATTTTAATGGGGTCACTAAGATACACTCTAAGCGTCTCTGGATCACCTATTGTTCGATAAGTGATAGTGAAAGAGTGTTTTTGATAGAGATAAGTATCTGGATAAAAACCTATTATATCTTCGTGGAATGCTCCTTCAGCTATTTCTAAATTGTAAATAGAATAAGATCTTGTAATTGAACCAACTGTTCCAGTTTTTGTAATTTCATTAGTTACTGAGACATTAGTTACTGTAGTTCCACCTACATTCGAAATAACACATGAAACTTGATTATCTTGATTCCTAATAAGAAATGCAGGATTTGATGGAAAGAACATCCTTACTTGTCCAAAATCAGGAACTATGAGAGTAAAATAAGTTGTAATGTTATAAGATGTAGTTGTAGTACTATTCGCAACAGCAGTGATTGTATAGTTTCCATCATCTTGACCATTAAATGTCTGCCATGGAATTGTACGATTAAATTCTGCAGTTGTATTAACCCATACTTTCTCTTCGAAAATTTTTTCATCCAGTATGTTTGTAATATTATAATAAATGTTTGAATCTGGAATCAAAGTAATATTCTCATAACAGAATTTCATGGTTAGATTGAGGTCATCCTCTCCTCTTGTTATTTCTTCAAAATATGGATAAAAAATGAAAGTAGCATTTTCATAGCTCTGATAAATAATTTGAGAATTGTCCCCTATAGGAGGTTTCATAGCTATCGCTATATTAGATGCAGGATTTAATATTGTAATAAAAAGGGAAAATCCTACAAGTATAGATAGAATGCTACTGTTCGATAACCTCCTAAGCATTTATACACGTCTATTTTTTTATTCGAAGTAACATCTTAGAAGAGGTTTAATAAACTTACTGTAAGCAATTTTCAGCATCTAAAAAAAAAGAAATTTGTTGGACGATGCAGAAATACCCCTGATTCTGTTCGGAAGCCTTTAGGATCTTCCTGGCAACATTCATCTAAGCGCTTTACCCAGTTCATATGAACTCTACTTAAGCTTGCTCCACAATGTTTGGCCGTTTCATCGTATCCCAATTTCTTCTCAGCAATTTACTTCTAGAAATGTTACCACTCTATTTATCGCATCATTGTTTACGAAAATGGGGCGTTCGTTTCTGTTCCAAGAGCCATATTCTCATATGGTGGATTTGCATCCACATCGTTTTTCGGAGTCAGGAGGTTCCTCAGCAATATGCCGAAAGTTGCCCTTTCGCTTCGTCCATCTAGAAAATATGCTCAATGTAGATAAATGTAACTGTTAAAGTTCCTAATTACTAAATGAGAATTTAGATAACTTTTAGGCTTTTACCTATTTTTTCCATGGTTTCTATAATATAATCGATTTCCTCTTCAGTATGGGTTGCCATAACACAACATCTTAATCTTCCTTTGTCTCTAGGAACTGCAGGAAATACAATTGGTGGAACTAAAATTCCTTCCTTTTTCATTTGCTTAGCAAAGCGAAATGTTTTAACATCATCTCCAATTACAACAGGAACAATTGGTGTGTCCTTGCTCTTTAATGTGTCATAACCTATTCCCTTAACACCATTAATGAACTTAGTATAGTTTTTCTGTAGGGATTTTATACGATCTTTGTCTGTTTCAATAATCTCAAGTGCTTTGAGAGCGACTGCTGTTGAAACTGGTGGAAGAGCTGCACTAAAAATAAACGCATTGGAAGTGAATTTCAAATAAGTAATCACATCCTTTTTCGCAGCAATATACCCTCCAATTGATGGAATTGCTTTGCTTAAAGTTCCCATGTAGATATCGACAGCACCAGGTTCAAGATCAAAATAGTCATCAACTCCTCTTCCATTTGGGCCCACTGTTCCAATTGAATGAGCTTCATCTACCATTGTTGAAGAATCATATTGTTTTGCTATTTCGATAATCTCAGGCATTCGAGCTATGTCTCCATCCATACTATAAACTCCATCAACAATAACTATCACACGTTTATAGTTTTCTCTATTCTCTTCAAGAACCCTCGATAAATCATCCATATCATTATGATTGAACCTTTTCCAATCTGATTTTGAAAGAATACAACCATCATAAATACTTTGATGATCATATTTGTCAATTACAACCAAATCATCCTTCCCAAACAAGGTTGATATTACTGTCATATTTGTTACGTAACCGCTGCTCAGAACTAAAGCATCTTCAGTCCTCTTAAAACTAGCAATTTTTTTCTCCAGTGAACGATGTAAATCTGTAGTTCCTGTTAATAATCTAACCCCTCCCGCTCCAGTACCATATTTATCTAAAGCTTCATGACCTGCTTGAATTATATCTGGATGGGTTATGAGTCCTAAGTAACTATAAGAACCAAGCATTAAATATTCTTGACCATCGATAAGCACTTTGCTTGAAGCAGCACCTTGGATTGGTAGCATATATGTATCTAATCCAATTCTTCTCATGTTCTTTATTCTCTTCAGTAACTCCTTAATTCTATGATTATCTGTAATGTCAGTAATTTAATTCACCTCAGAAATTATTAAATTTCAAGCAGTATACACTTAAACCAAACACGTCATTAATAAAACTTCACATGCAATAAGTGCCATTTATTGATTTAAAGGTTTCAAACCATAGTTTTCAAAGAATAATTTTTTGTGGAGCTTAAATAGGTTTGATAGACTGAGATTGATGAAAGTGATATGTCTAGCTTTTGGGGATATACCAAGGAATCTAAGGATATTGCAAAGAAAACTATCGAGCAGCATTTACATACTATTACTACAAAAAAGGGTCAGATTTCAGTAGAAGAATTGATTAAATTGCTATGGAATGATTATCATCTTTTTGAGCACTATCTTAAAATCAACATAAGGTTGGAAGAGCTTGAAGATGAAGCCAAAATAGTAATTGATTCAGAAAAAAATCTTAGACCTGCAAAAATGACTATTTTAGAAGCTGGTCAGATAAAGGAAATAAATGTTTGGGATTTTTATCACAAAAAAGAACAAGCTGATATTAACAAAAAGATTATTGAAAGATATAAGAACATTAACTATCTTACTTGAACTAATATTTAATCGAAAAATATAAAGAGGAGAGGGTATTAGAAAACAACAGTTTAGATTTAGCTATAAAATGAGCCAGTAGTTCAGTGGATAGAATGGCTGCCTGCGGAGCAGTTGGTCGACGGTTCGAATCCGTTCTGGCTCGCCAAATCTTTTTTATTTCTCTCCCTGAATCAACCAGTTTAAAGCTCTGAATGCTTCTTTTCATAAAAAGGGCTGTTTTGCTTTAATGAAACTTTAAGAAATGCCTCTGCATGTTTTGTTGAAGCTTGAGCTCCCCTCATCTGTGTTCTATTTTTATGAAAATTAATGTAGAAATTATCCCCTCCTTTGGAAAGCTGTGATTTATAGCATTTTATTGCTTCTTCTTTTTGATCATAATAATCACTAATATCAACTAAAATATGTGGATTTGGAATCAAGATTGTAGTTTCAACAACATATAATTTATTTACAAGATGAGGGTTCTTATGCTGTGTTTCATGAGCTGCCCATTCGATTCCTTCCAAAACAATGCTGTAAGTTGCTCTATGGTCGATGTGATAATCATTTTCTAGATGAGTGACAACGATTTCTGGCCTAAAATTGAGTAAATAATCAATGAAATCTTTTGTTATCTCTTGTTTTTTACTTTCTACATTTGGATAATCAAAAATTATAGGCTTTTGAACTCCTAGTATCTTGGTTGCGTTAAAGTACTCCTCTTTTCGCACGGAATCTGATGATAAACACAAAGTACTAACTTCATGTCCCAAAGTAGTATATTTAGCAATGGTTCCACCTGAACTCAAAGCTTCATCATCAGGGTGAGCGAAAACAAATGCTAATTTCACAACTATGATGTGTGAAACAGAATATAAAAAGAATTCCCAGAATGCTAATCTTTCTTGTTAGATTCAAGATAATTGATAGCATAAATTCCAGTTTTATATCCATCTCCCATTAGAATTGGAATATAATCCATCTCTCCTCGAATTGTTCCTGCGGCAAATAATCCTTTTAAATTTGTTGAATTATTCGCTTGAGTTTTAATGAATCCTTCTTCTGTTTCTTCAATATTCAGATCCCCCAATATTGACAAATCAGGTTTATCCTTTAACTCTATAAAAACACCATTTATTGACAGTTCTTTTATCTCACTTTCTTCTTGATATTTTAACCCTTCAACAGTTTGATTTCCATAAATTTCTATACTGTCAAGATCAATACTATTTTTTATTTTAATATTCGGTGATGCATTCAATTTCTTTAAGAATCTTTTATCACAACCTAAATTATCATTTGGGCATAGAAGTGTTATTTTTTTACAATATTTGCGCAGAAATAGAGCTCCCCTTGCAACAAAGTTCCCTATGCCTATTATAACAACTTTCCTCCCACGAAAGAGAGCACCATCACATACTGCACAGTGAGATACACCCTTGTTAACAAATTCATCCTCTCCCTTAATTGTGTGTTCAAGCTCAGGAAGACCAGTTGAGACAATAACTGTTTTAGTTTCAATAGATTGTTGCTCAGTAATAATTTTGAATCCTTTTTCACTTTTAGATATCGATTTAACTATCTCATTTGTAATATCTAATATTGGAAAATCTTGTTTTATTTCAGAAGAGATATCTTCATGAGGGATTCCTTCCACGTGTTCAGAAGTAATCTTGTCATGGACAAATTCTGTGTTAAGACTCTGCACTTGTTCAATAAGTTGCTGGATGAAATCTACACCAACTACTTTACTTGTACCAGGTATATTTTCGATTTCTCCCTTTTTAGCAGTACTTGAATCAAATGGAATACCAAATAGTTTAATCGTTATATCTGGATTTTTACAATAAGCAGCAATTGCCGCAGATAAGCCAGTTAAACCTGAACCAATAATTGCCAAGTCACAAATTACGTTATCCATATGATTAGTAATAGTTTAAAATAAAAAAACTTTGTTGATAAGGAAACCTAAAAAATAATCGTGAAAATCGTATATATTTTAACTTTGAAAAAGCGAAAAATAAAAGATGGAAAAAGGAAAAAAGGGCTTAGTTATCCACAATAAAGTAGAATACTGACCTCATATCGTTTAAATTACTTCTTTTAATTATTAACCCTAACTCTATTAATCTTCTTAGAGCGTATCTTGCAGTTCTTGCAGGGATCGCAGAAGCTTTAATTAGTTGCTTTTGAGTTAATGGTCCCTTTTTTTCCAAAATAGAAAGAAGCTTTTTTCCCGAAACTGGTATTTCTTCATCTGCCATTTTTGTTTATCCCCTTGCTATGTAAGTAATACGGATATGTTACTCTTATAAAAGCAATCTCAGTATTTTATCCGCGATTGCTAGAAAGTTTCTAGGGAATTTATCCGCGATAGAGTATTCTGTGTTTTACTTATATTCTTAGATATTTTTCTCATAATACCGAACTAATATGTGCCGAGTAATTTTTCTTCTGGAGGAAATATGATTAAATTGCTATTTAAACACATAGCTTTTCTATGGTAATACACTTAATTAGTTCTAATTTTCGAACAAATCATAATAAAGCTTATAATGGTCAAATAGGCATATGTATTTCTTAGTGAGGTTATTGTGAGTCACAAAGTTGAAAGCTCTCCTGAAATATACCATCTAGCAAATCAGTTGCAAAGAATCAACTATCTTGGGAATGTACAAACAATACAAATAGAGTTTGAATTCATACCTGAAGATAAAAAAACAGAGTTAGATGCAATGTTTGCAGACTCAACAGGAATTGGTAAATTTAAATCTGATATGATAATTCTTGAACAGATTTCTGGAAGAGACATGCTGGAAATAATCAACACTCTTCATAGCATCAGTTTAATCCTCGGAGATCTTTCTGCTCTAGATGGAATAACAGCTCTAGTAGAAGTTAATTATCAAGGAGAAACATACTTTGTGGTTGTTTCGTATAATCCATCAACTAATGGTTTGGAGCTAATATCAACCTCTGAAAGTAAATTATATTTCGAGCTTTTAAATTTCATTAGAACAAAATGGGCTTTGTCTAAAACATTCATAAAATAGAATAAATGAATCCCATCGATCTATTCGACTAGTTTATCAGTCAATATTTTTCGAAGAAGATTGATTTTATTCTGCATATCTTCATCTTCAAGTTTACTTTTATTGTTTTCAATCCTTTCACTGATATTATATAGAATATAGGAAGATACGTGAAAGTCGATTGTTAAGCCCCCAGAGTAAAGATCTTGAAGAGCATATTTGGATTCCATCTTTGAAAGTGCAAAATCATATCCCTTAATGAATGCACTAATGTCCTTTTTTGTTTCATCAAATGTACCATATTTTTGAAATTCCTTAATTAATGGTTTAGCAAAAAAAGTTCCAATATCTTCTGCTCTATCTCTACCTGACATAACAAATTCTGGATCAATAATGTATACTTTTATCCTTGGTGGAAACTCTTCTATCATTTCACTTACTGGTGAAGTAGCTTCTGAAGAAAAGAGCAGATTCCCTTGATGAAAATCTCCATGAATCAATGTTGAACCTAGTGATTTCTCTAATGAGTGAAATGAGGGGAGCATTGCTTCTAATATCTCTTCTTCTAAATCTGAATCTTTTAGAGTAGATAAAAGATATAGTATCAATTTCTTATAGGGTTCAGTAACAAATTTATCAGTCTCTGTTCCGTGGATTGCAGCTAAGGTTTGACCAGCTAATTGATATTTAAAATTCTTATCAATACTTGTTTCCCTAAAACTCTTCCCTGTTATACCTTCGTAGATAATACTCCTATTTGGGTGACTCTTATAGACTATCTTAGGAATATAAATGCCTGGAAATCTTTCAGCAGCTTTTGAGATTGTTTCGTAATTTTTTATCTCTTTATTATATCTTATTTCGTCAGCTGAAAACTTAACAACTAGATTGATTGATTGTTCACCAACATCGGTATTCAAGTAGTATGTGACAAAATGAACTTTGGATTTTGAGGTATTTTTTTCTATTGTGTTTACTTCTTTTATAGATATCAAAGAAGGTAACTCACCTTTTGTTTCTAAAATTTGTGATTTAAAATATGAGTCAAGACTTTCTCCAATCATTGTAAGAATCGTTTTTAATTTCTGTTTCTTTCTTACTGAATCAGGAGAGAAAGATTCTTCTTTTTCACTCAAAAAACTCACTTTCTAAATTGTATAATAGAACAAACAAAAACCTACTGAAAAACTTACCCCTAGTAATTTAGTCTTTTTCTATTAAATCAACAAGTTTAGAGGATTTATCATTCCGATTATTTTATCTCCATCTACAACTATTAGATGGTTAATTTTTTGTTCTTTCATTTTTATAAGTGCTGAAGAAATAGTTTCATGTGCATTGATTTTTATTAATGGCGTTTGCATAATATCTCTAACTTTTATTTTCTTCAATTCTTTTTCTTCAGAAATTACTTTGATGATATCTTTACTTGTTACGATACCAACCGCATTTCCATTATCTCCTACTAACAAGGATCCCACATCGAAATCTGCCATGATAGAAGCAGTTTCAGATAGATTCTTTGAAGATTTTACAAAAAGAACTCCTTTGGTCATCACACTCGAAACTGGGTCGTCAATTTCGTAGGTTCTAAGTGTCATCTAGATTATCTACGCTACTCAGAAATTAAAGATTTTGTAAAGTGCAATCAAAGTTAAGACAAGCGATAAAGATAATTACCCTTCAATCATTACTGTTCTTGATGGATAAATCTGTAAAAATAGTTCATTTCAGTGATATACACTTCACTCCACGTGCCCAATTCATTAGAAGTAATTATGATGAAGCAGTTTCTGTAATAAACAAGACTCCACACGATTTTGCGGTATTTTCAGGTGATCTAACACAGGATGGGTTAATTGACGAATATGAACTAGCTGATACATTGCGGAGAGAAATCATTTCGCCTAAGATTTATTGGATTATTGGTAACCATGATTCTCGGTCTGGTGGATTTGAAGTATGGGAGAAAAAGATTGGACCTAGAGAATTTCGAGAATATTCTGAAGATATTCTTTTCATAGGTTTGGATTCTTGTATACCTGATAGAGATGGGGGGAGATTCGGAAGAGAAGCTCTTGACTATACAAAAAAGATACTTATGAAGTATGGAGATGCGAAGATAAAGCTTGTAGGATTTCATCACCATATATTACCAATTCCCAAAACAGGAAGGGAAAGGTCAAACGCTGTTGATGCAGGCGATATGCTTTCAGTTCTATTAGATCATAACGTTGATGCAGTTTTCACAGGTCACAAACATCATCCTAATGTCTACAAAGTAGAAGATACTATTATAATTTCGGCTGGAAGTGTTTCTAGTTACAAGACTCGTAGTGGGGGTTCAAGATCATTCAACTATGTGGAAATAACTCCCGAAAAAGAAGTTAAAGTTAAGATAATGAAAACAAATGGCGATACAATCAGGAATGAATTAAAGACCATAACCAGACGATTTAGAATGGTAGATTCAACAGGTGGAATATGGCTCAGACTAGCCCAAATTGCTGGTACAGATTTTGGAGCTGGTAATAATCAAAAAGAACTGTTTCAGAAAGGAATAAATTTGATCAATATTACCAATCCCGATTTAATTCTTCATTGTGGAAATATGACCTCAAAAGGGAGAACTTCTGATTACGAATCAGCTGTTGAAGCTTTTTTACCATATTCAGACAAGTTAATATTTTGTCCTGGACCTAATGATTTGAGAGGTTTTGGTGAAACATTACTACATAAGTATTTTGATATCGAAAACACAATAGAGAAAAATAATTCGCTATTTTATGTCCTGAACACATCAGCACCTGAAACAGAAATAGGTGTAGTTGGCAGAACAACTCAACATAGACTTGAGGCATATGTCTATCATACTAGACAACAATCTCGAGATAAATTCCACACCGTTGTTATGCATCATCATCTTATACCAATTCCAGGAACAAGAGAAACTTCTGCTCTTGAAGATGCTGGGGATGTTTTACGATTGCTCTCTGATACGGGAGTAAATCTTGCACTTAGTGGTCATTTGGGAAGAGCATTCTGTACAAGAGTCGAAAAAACAGCTTTTGTTAACTGCAACACCCTTTCATCTCAACACACTGCCTCATCTGAAAATAGTTTCAACTTAATAGATATATCTACAGAAGGTGCAATGGTTGTATCGGAAATAAATGTTCCTTCTGGATTTAGAAGAATCTTAGGTATATTTCCGGGGATTGAAACCGACAATAATAAGGAAACCACCAAATAGACTATGGAAATAAGACAGCCTTTTTCGAAGGATTTTTTAAAGCCAATATAAAGTACTAATTATAATGAAGCTTCCTTCTCATTTACGTAAACTTAGAAGGTTTACAGTATACTCATTAGCATTTTATGTGCTTATTTTAGTTATGTTTTCACCAGTTCCGCAGATTTATGCAGCGTCAACTTCTTTAGGAAACAATCCTTGGTTTAGTGATGATTCATCTCAGAGTAATACTAGAGTGGAAACAGAAATAATCATAGTAGACCCAATTACAAAGAAAGTTATACGTCCTGAAGAAGTGGGATTTGACTACGATCCTGTTCAAGGTGATTCAAATCCGGGTAGCAATTTTGCAGTTGATGATATTATAGGAGTAACTCATAATGATGTTTTAGATCTTGAATATTCACAGATATCTAATACAATAACAGATGGCTTTACAATTACAGAACCAACTAGTTATACTTCTGATGATTTGAAGTTTGGAATACAAAAAATTGAAGCAGTTCAAGATTATTATCAAATTGAAAATAGTACAGATTATTTAGTGGATCAGTTATCCTATTATGATAATATACAAGTTGCACAAGGGTTTGAGATAAAATGGGATTACGCATATTTTACAGGAGCAAAAATCTATTTAGACCAAGTCAATTTAGGGCCTTGGGGAATATATGCATTAGATTTGTTATTGGTTAGTGCTGAAACATCATCACCTTTTGAACCAAATATGAGTGATATACTATCCAGTGATATTAATGATCCATATAATAGTGCTAATATACTACCAAGTAGTTCAATCGACAATATTCATTTCTATAATTTTACAGATGTTGTATTATTGAAAGGAGAGTATTTTATTGTAGCTAACTTATCTGTTGTTGATACAGGCGATCCTGGTACATACAAACATTTTGCATGGCATAAAAAACTAGGAGGCGATTTAGGTGGAAACTCCTTCAGAAAAAGCTATGGATCTTCTTCATGGACGCAAATAGTAAATTACGATTATAATCTAATCCCACAATTATTACCATCTTTTAGTAATGGAACAGCTTACAAATTTACTGATCCAGAAGCGATTGATTTGAGAGACAATTCAAATTCTGTTTCTTCTTTTTCATCAAGCATTTCCACATCAGGTTTGCATACAATAACATCCAATACTTCTGTTCAAATTACATTAGCGAATTCTTATACATTCAAACAAACACTCAGTGCTAGTTCGTTATTCGATGTAACAAACTCCACTTACTGGAGCTACAGTGCTACTTGGAATCTGACATGGTCAACATCAGCAGTTGATATATCTCCTTATACAAATCTAGATAGAAATCAGCTAATTTATACACCAGATGATTGGCACAGTAGTTTCACTTTCTATTATAATGATACTAATACAATGCCAGGTTCAAGGGAAGTAAATGGTTATGAATTAAACCTTGGCTCAAATGATTCTGCAGGCAACTGGTTATTAATAACAACGAGTCCGAATTATCTAAGTAATTTAGAACTATTGGATGATATTACTCCATCAGAAAGATTTTTCCTTGGATATTGGGTAGGAGGAGCTACTGATTCAACAGGGTATGTTGGATCCAAAATAGTTGCTAATACTCTAGTACAAGGAGATGGAGGAGGAACTCCTTACAACGAGATAACTGGAAGCTTGAATTATACATTATATGATATTAATGGAAATATAATTCCTTTGAAGAGTTCCTTACCAGCAAATCTAATCTACACTGATACAACATCTTATAGTCTGTCTGGAATAACTCAAGTAAGTGCTGGTTTCTATACTCCTGAGATTCATTTTGATCCTTCAGCAAGTGGGTCTGATTTACCAGGTTTCTGGACTGCTGCTGTAATGTGGCAAAATGGTACAGAAGTAGGTTTTTATTCACAAAGAATAGTAGTACAAACACAAACAGAATTAGTTTTAGAGTGGGAAGAAGAACCTTCAAATGATAATTGGATTACAACTGATATTACAAGAAAAGGGTTAGATTCAATTTTAGTCAGAGGTTCATATTACAATATTAGTGAGCCATATACAATTGGAACTAAAAATCTAATACCTTCTGCTACTGTATCTTATACAGTTAATAATGCTACTTGGAATAAGAATGATGTTTTCAATGATTATGCTCCTGATTATAATACTTCAATATTAATTGATGCAAACATAGATGTTGGTACTTACACAGTTGATTTTCTTGGTACAGGTGCTTTCCTTGAGAATAACTCAACAAGTTTTACACTAACTGTTTTCTATGAACTAGTTCTTGTTCCTAAATATACAAATTATCAAACGAATTATACAAACAATGTATCATATTATATGAATCTGTATGATGTAACGGCATCTGCAAATTTGAGTCTGGCTCCTAATGATATGACTGTGACCATAACTAACGGAACAGATTTTCCACTTTCTTCTCCAGTTGATTATACTTTTGACAACCAAACAGAACAATGGGTTCTCAATATTAGTACATCAACGAATAATCTGTATACAGGCTTTTATTCTGTCGAAATTTCCATCTATTTGAATAACTATCGGGCAAGTTATTCTGCTGCATATGTCTCAGATGTCTATACTTTCGAGATAACAGCTCCTAAAACATCTATTGAGAAAACAGGTGATGCTACTACAATCTATGTTTATCATGATGCTGTTTTTTCATTTAGATATCTGGATACAAATCATTCAACAGCTTTGATCACAGCATCCTATTCAGGATCAGCAAGCGAATCAAACATTATCGTCAATATCAATAGAGTAGGTGATACTTATTTTGTAACAGTGACCAATAACAATCCATCTGTTAGTTCATTTGATATCTATATTGACATAGATTTAACAAATTATGAAGCTGTAACAAGTTATCAATTAGGAAGTTTAAGTGTTTTAACTATTGAAACAAGTTTAACAGACGTTTTGGTACCAACTGAAGTATATGTGGGTTATGTAACTTCTATTGTTGTTTATTTTGAAGATACCACCCATTCTGAAGACATCAATCAAATTGGTGGTGATGGGTTGTTTGTAATAGTTACAAGTAATGCAACTATGCTGATTACTTATGTAGATACTGATTTTCTTGGTGGCGGTCAGTATAATGTATCTTTCATTAATAATGATTATACCATGCCAGGAATAAATATCACAATTACTATCGGAAGGACAGGGTATGAATCAGCAAGCATGTTCTTCGAAATTCAAGTGATTTCAATTAACACAGATTCACAATTAGTAGATAGTGCAGATCAAGACATTACAATATACTTTGGTGAAGGAACAATAGTAGAAGTTCTTTATTGGGATGACATACTTGGGGATAACATAACAACCCCTGACATCTTTATTGATGGAAACATTTCTGTAACCTTCGGAGACACTTTTGCTGATAATATAACCACCATTACGATTAATCCAATATACTCTGTAGGAACGTTTTACCTGAATATCACGATTATCAAACCTGGTTATGCGCCACAAATGATACAAATTTTGATTACAATAGAAGAAAGAGTGACGGATTTAATAATAAACGCTGGTGATGTGAATACTACTGAATATGCAAGTGAAGAAATAGATTTATCATTTGACTTTAGAGATGTAGTTGGAGGAAATATAAGCATTGACTCAGCTTTAGTAAGTGCATTATTTGCTCAAGATAACAGTTCCCTAGAGATAGATGATTACTTTAATTCTATCACAAATACAACATTTGGTGATTATTACATAGTATCGTTCAATGTAGACCCTTCAGTAGCTGTTGGAACAGTTTACATACTTGAAATCACGTTCTCAAAATATGGCTATCAATCACAAACCATTATCATTCGAATAACTTTCCCTCCTGCTAGGGATTACGATATAGATATAATTGTAGAAGGTGATATCAGACAACTTGAAACAATAGAATTTGTAGTTTTAGTAGAAAACCTAACTGCAGAAATAATGGCAGAAGGCTCTGATGCAATTATACATGTAGCTCCTACACCTTATAGTGATTCTGTAAATATTACTTATACTTTTACTTACGCTAATGGAACAATAGTAACCTATTGGGAACTAGTTCAATTAACTCCAAATGGTTCAGGGGGTTTCATAGCAACATATGAAGTTTATATTCCGTGGCATGTAACAAACATTTCTTATTTTGTAACATACGCCCCCGGAGGAACTAATCAATACGTTATAGTAGCACAATCATCTGCTGAAAATCAAACAGTAGTTGCGAACCCAACATTTGTAGCACTTTTAACCTATTTCTTTAGAGAATACACACTCTACATGATTATTGGAATAGTTGCTATAGCACTCATAGTAATTGCAATAATAATCATTCAATTTACAATAGTTAGACCCAGGAAGCAGAGGAAGAAAGAGGGTAAGAGGAAGTATCTAGATAAAATCTCCAAAATCTTAACTAGTGTTCTTTCTTTGAGAAAAGTCATAATAGTTCACACTGAATCAGGACTACCTATCTATGAATGGGATCTCGGTGGTGAGATTACTGTTGATTCTTCACTAGTAACTGGCTTCCTTCAAGCAGTAGCTGGTATGGGGAGTGAAATAAGTGGTGGGCAAACTGGTGCTATAAAAAAGCTTGACTATGGTCAATTTGTAGTATCTAGTGCTTCAAAAGATTGTATTTGTGCTTATCTCTTCAGTACAAGTGAGGTTTCGATTGATGTAGAAACTGGTCTCGCTGGTTTTGTTGAATGGTTTGAGAAACGATTCAAATCAGTCTTACATGATTGGGGTGGTGTAACAGATGAGTTTACTAATAATTCTAGACAAATTATTGATACTCTTAGTGAGGAGCTCTTTATCTGGACATTACATCCTCTATCCATAAATACCTTAAAAGAAAAAGACGTTCAAAAGCTTAATTCTTTTGGTCAGAAGATATTCAATTTTATCAAAGATTATAAAGAAGTTACAATTAGTGTAGCACTTGAATACTTCAACAAAACTCCATTAGAAGAAACACTATCAACATTATTCAATATGATTGATGAAAAATACTTGTTGAGAATGAGATTAAGATAAATCTTCTCATAACCTCTTTTTCTCTTATTTTTTGATGTTTTATAATCATTGTTTTGAGTTCTTGAAAAAAGATAAATAAGGAAAACTTCAAAAATGGATTAGAAACGATTGACTTGACTGAAATGAAACGAAACTTCGTATTCCCAGAAAGCCACTTGTACTATTCTACTTCTGTGTGGGTAGAAGATAGAGGTAGAGGCGTCTTTAGAATAGGCTTAACTGATTATGGACAATATGTACTTGATGATATCATATCGATTAGTTTACCTGAAAAAGGAATATTTGTTGAAAAGGATGAAGAAATCGTCTCGATAGATTCTATTGAAGATACGTTAAATATTCACGCACCAATTAGTGGAACAATCGATGAAATAAATATGGAAATAAGGCAAGATCCTGAAATATTGAATGAAAGCCCCTATGAAAATGGATGGATATTGGAATTAGAGATTGGAGCTGAAGATGATTTAGATAGTCTAATGGATTATAATGATGTTCTTGATAGCTTCCACGAAGAAACTGAAGATGAAGATTTCGATGAAGATGATGAAGACAAGGTCGACAATCTCGATGAAGATGAGGATTTCAACTATTAAAAGACCTCCAAAGACATTTGAATCTCTATGCTTGACCTCGAAAGTTTTAAATAATTTTTAGTTTTTATATTACAAAAACCTGAATGGGGCGTAACGTGACTTGGAATTTCATTAACTCCCTCTAATCCTTCAGTTATAACTAAGTTAGTAGTAACTATTTTTTTAAACTATGGCGTTAGGAAATGTGAACAATGAGTAATTCAGAGAAGAAAATATCTTTGCCTTCTGAAGCAGCAAAGATTTATCAGATAATTGATGAAAATGACAATATTTCAATCAGAGAATTAGAGAAACAAACAAAATTAGATCGTGGAAAATTGGAATATTATCTCGGTTTTCTAGTTGCCAATGAATTAATTTCTCGTCTTGAAATTGTAAGTCATCAAATATCTCTTACAAATAACGGAAAAGAAGCTGCTGAAAATCAATTAGTAGAAAGGCGAATTACTAAGATTCTTAAAGAGAAAGTGAGCGTTTCTTTTGCTGACCTTTCAAAATTAGTTAAAACAGATAACAAAGAGATGAACGCTGGCGTTGGTCTTTTGAAAAAACAAGGCTTGATTAAGATAGACAAGGGTCAAATTAGCATAATCGACAAGAAAAAAGAAGTTAACAAAGATCTTCAGATAATCTTAGAACAACTTTTATCGGGCGAAACAGTAGACACAAGTGATTTCAACGAAATATTACTTCAAAGAAATTTAGCTTCTTTGGAAGAAGCTAAAGATATTCTTTTGGAAATTCTAATTCCTTACAAGAAAGTATCTTCATCCATTCAAAAAATGAACGAAGTAAGTAGATTAACTCCTGAAATGATTAGAAATGGTTCTTGGCGAGATACAAGACTAAGGGAATATAATCTAAAGGCCGCCCCCCCTACTTTTTATGGTGGGAGAAAACAACCATATGCTGAGTTTCTCGATGAAGTTAAGCAAAAACTGTGTGCTCTCGGTTTTAAGGAGATGAGAGGTCCAATAGTTGAATTAGAATTTTGGAACTTTGATGCTTTATTTCAAGCTCAAAATCATTCAGCAAGAGAGTGGTCTGATGTATATCAGGTATCAAACCCAAAACGAGGCAAATTACCAAAAGCAGATTATGTAGAAAATGTGAAAAAAGCTCATGAAAATGGTTATGATACTGGAAGCAAGGGTTGGCGATATAAGTGGGACCCATTAAAAAGTGCTCAACTAGTTCTACGTGCTCATGGAACATCTGTTAGTGCAAGAACCTTAGTAGACTTAGAAGTTCCATCTAAATATTTTTCAATATCTCGTTGTTATAGGCCTGATACCGTAGATGCAACACATCTCTCTGAATTTACTCAAGTTGAAGGAATTGTTGTGGATCCATCTATAACATTTAGAGATTTATTAGGGATTTTAAAGGCATTTGCAGTGGATATAGCTGAAAATGAGAATTTTAAATTTAAGCCTGATTATTACCCTTTTACAGAACCTTCTGTAGAACTTGATGTTCTTGATCCAAACCTAGGTTGGATTGAATTTGGAGGTGCAGGGATTTTCAGACCTGAAGTAACAAAACCCTTTGGAATTGAAGCACCTGTTATAGCTTGGGGTTTAGGGATAGAAAGACTGTTTATGGTTAAAAATGGAATTACGGACATAAGGGAACTATTCAGTCATAAGTTTGACTGGTTGAGAACAGCTAAGATGTCGAGAGGTTAAACAGATGGTATCAATAAAAGCAAGTTACAAAAAAATGCAAGAAATGTTAGGTAAGCAATTATCAATTGAGCAATTAGAAGATTTACTTTCGTATACTAAATCAGAAATTGATCAATACATCGAAGAAGAAGATATGCTTGTGATTGACATTAAAACCAGTAATCGACCAGATCTTTGGTCACCAGAGGGAATGATAAGAGAGATAAAAGGCATTCTTGAGGAAGAGAGTGGTATCCCAGAATATGAGGTGAAAGAAAGTGGTTATGTGGTGAAAGTAGATTCACAGTTAGCTTCTACAAGACCATACATAGCTTGTGCAGTTGCAAAAAACATCTCCCTAACAGATTATTATATCAAACAAATTATGCAACTCTCAGAAAAAATTGATTACTCCTATGGGAGACGAAGAAAAAGGTCTTCTATAGGTTTCTATAATCTCTCGATGATAAAGAGTCCAATTGAATACAAAGTGATAGAGGAAACCCATGAATTTATCCCACTTGAATCTACAGAAAAGATGTCTTTAGAAAGAATATTGGAAGAACATGAAAAGGGAAAGGAATTTGGACATATCGTTAAAGAATATGGTCACTATCCGATTCTTCTTTCTGCAGATGGTACAACTTTATCCTTACCACCAGTAATTAACAGCAATGACGTAGGTAAAATTACAGAAGAAACTACTGGCAGTTTAATAGAAGTAACTGGAACCAATTTTGAAACAGTTAATGTGGTTTTGAACATATTATGTCAGGTTTTAGTAACTCATGGTGCTGAAATTTATAGTGTTAAAATAGAATACCCGCCAGATATTTACACAAGGAGTGTGATAACTCCCCTTTTTGATAAAGAGGAGATTGAGATTAATCTAGATGTAGTAAACAAATATCTTGGAACAGAAATGAAACCAAAAGATGCTGCAAAGTTAGTTGTAAAAAGAAGATTCAATTGCAATTCAATTGATAACAATATTTTAACCATTGAAATTCCTCCTTACAGAAAAGATATTCTCCACTGGGTCGATATAGCTGAGGAGTTAGCAATCGCTTTAGACTATAACAAAATTGGTCCAACAAAATGGAAGGTTCTAACTACTGGGGGGCTTTTACCTGAAACTGAAAGCGAGAATTTGGTACGAAATATACTTGTAGGTGCTGGAGGAACTGAGGTACTTACAAACATTCTTACTGATCCTGAAATTTTAACTACTAGAGTAAATATTGACAAACAAAATTATGTAAAAATTGAGAATCCTGTTACATCTACTTATAGTGTTATGCGTAAAATGATATATCCACTTTTAATTAATGTTCTTTCTAAGAATACACATGAAACTTACCCGCAGATGCTTTTTGAAGTAGGAGAAATTGTAAAATTAATAGACAAAAAGGTTATCACACAAAGTAATGCCGCTTTTCTCTGTGCTGACGCAGAAGCTAGTTTTGAAGATACCCATAAAAGATTGAATCAACTTTTATCTTTATTAGATACTGACTATGAAATAAAACAAGTCAATCATCCTTCATTTACTGAAGGAAGATGTGGGCGGATAATAATAGAGAACAAAGTATGTGGAATTATAGGAGAAATTCATCCAAGTATACTTGAGAATAATCAGATTTGGGTTCCTGTAGTCGGTTTTGAAATAGAATTACCACTTATTCCTAGTTTGAAATGCAAAGTTAAAAGCACAGACTAAAATAGCTTTTTACTCCTTTACCTTATTTTCAAGAAACAAAACTCTTTCCCAGACAATGTCCATAATTTTCTCTATAGCAATTGTTCCATCTGAAGTCTCTATTATAGGGATATTGAGTTTATTTGCTTCTTCAACTAGATAAGTTTGTATTTTTCTTATCTCTTGAAATGAGCTAAGATATCTGTCTGCACCTCTTTGTTTGACTTCTGAACCTCTTGATCTAATTCTTCTCAGATGTTCTTCTTCATTTTCTAAATATAAAAGTATCATCAAGACGTGTGATTCTTCAAGAATAGACCGATTTAGAATATTGGGTGCGAGATGAACCCCTTCAATAATTGTGTTTTCTCTAGAGTACAAAGCTGATTGAATAGCAGCTTCCACGCCAACAATCACATGCCTGCATTGTTCTTCATAACCAACTATTGATTGTCGTAAGATTGGATTTATCGTTGGTTTCAAGTGCTTGTAAGCATCATAGCTACTACTATGTAATTCTGGTATTAGATTAGAAGAAATTGTCTGTCTTAGAATCTCTCTAACCATATCGGTCCCAATTATGTTTGTTATTTCAAGTCTCTTTGAAAGATCTACAGAGAGAGTACTTTTACCAATTCCGGGGACTCCAGCTAATAAGACAATGATGGGTTTGTATTTCTCCTCTCCTTCAAAAACTATATATCTCTCAGCTAAACGTTTGTCTATTTTTTCAATTGCTGATGTTATGATTTTAATCAGCTTTTTCTTAGAGGGTGTTTCAGAAGCTGAACTAATTTCTTCTTCTACTTGATTTGCTACCTCTAAAGCAAGATTAGCATTAATTCCGATAGAAAACAAAGATGAAGACAATATACCTTTTGAGAAGTACTCATACTTGTCTTTCTTCGTTTTAATTCTAAGAAAATTGTCGGAATTATTACTAGTCATTAAGCATAATAATAACAATCTTATCTAAAAAGTTAACTTTTTAACAGTTTAATTATACTTTTCTTTAAAGTTAATTTACCGTGATAAAAAAATGGAGAAAGGACCTCAAATCTATATTCAAGGAAAAACGAAGAAGTTATTTTCTAGAGGGATTTTAGCCCAAAAACTAAGAATGATTGGTTTTTCACTCTCAGAAGGTTATGAATTCTCGATTCAAATTTATAATGATTTAGCAAATCTCCAGAAAAACACTATTAGTAAACAGAGACTAGATGAAATTGTTTCTTCTCATTTAACTAATTTACAAGATATTAGTGCTGGCAACAAATATTTGATGATTGAACAATGGAGAGATTCCAATATTCCTCTGTGGATACTTATATCTGGTGCCATTGGTGCTGGAAAAAGCACTCTATCCAGACAAATAGCTGGAGACTTGGGTATTCAACATGTTGTGGGAACTCAAGTAGTTCGTGATGTTTTAAGAAAGGTTCTTTCAGCAGATGTAATGCCTGAGCTTCATTCTTCATCCTATAAGGCTTATCAGACTCTTCGACCAATTTACAGCAGTCGTTTTGATGAAGTACTTATAGGATTTGAGAATCACTCAAAACTAGTTAACATAGGTGTTGATGCAATTTTATCGAGGGCTGAAAAAGAGTCAGTATCGATTGTTGTAGAGGGGGAACATTTACTACCAGCATTCTTTGATGAAATTATTCTAAATAAGCCAAATGTGCTTTACATCACAATAGCTGTTCCAGATCCTGAGATGCATAGAGAAAACCTAAGTTCTCAATATACTCAAGAAAAGGAAGATTTACTCAATCATTTCGAGAATATCAGAAAGATTCATGAGCTCCTTATTAATGAAACTAAAATACGCAAATTGCCTTTAATTGAAACAATCAAAGGTGAAAATACAATAAAAAAACTTCGAGAACTTGTAGTGGATAAAATTGTTTCATTAGTTTCATCGCAATAGGAATTCTTTAAAATTAACAAAATAATCCTTATTTGCCAATGATGTAGTTGCAACGACCTGATCATTGATGATCGACTTTTGGCTGAGGCAATAAAGTGATTAAAATGTCAGAAAATACATGTTATATTCATACAAAATATACTGCAGTCAATGAATGTAATAGGTGTAAGCTTCCTATTTGTGATGAATGCTCTAAAACTTACTGGCAAACAAATGCATTATTAGCGATGTTTCAATCACAAACACACCAGCAAGAAGAAATAACTTTGTGCCCTGGTTGCTTAAGAAAGACAAGGATACGTAATGGTTTCTTCCCTGGATTCTTATTAATTTTAATTCTAGGTATGATTGTAGCAGGCATTATATTCGGAGTTAATTGATGAAATAACTGTCTGGTTTAATTTAAGAATTGTTTTTTTCTTCTTCATGATTATTGTCATTAACAATGTCTAGATTATTATCTGCTTCAGTATTTTCAGCCGAATATTCAGTATCAATTTCTTCAATTTCCTTGACTAAATCCGC
The DNA here is from genome assembly GCA_021399345.1 of Candidatus Heimdallarchaeota archaeon. Taxonomy (GTDB): domain Archaea; phylum Asgardarchaeota; class Heimdallarchaeia; order Heimdallarchaeales; family Heimdallarchaeaceae; genus UBA460. Next base: position 189,633 of record JAAFKI010000045.1, on the reverse strand, counting down.
ATCACATATAGGACAGACAGTTAAATTGCTTGATATAATAGAACCACATGAAAAACATGTAATTGGAAATACTTCTTCTTCCTCCCAATTAAATGTATATGGTTTTTTCCCCCAAGTTCTTAATCTCCACTTTTCCATATCAACCTCCCCGTCTTCCTTCATAAATTCTTTAAAATTAAATGTTTCAGTTGGGATTAGTTTTTTGTTTATCATTCTTTGGTAAATAAAGACAAATAAAGGAAAGAAGATGATATGAGATATTAATATAGAGAGAAAAACATTAGCAAGAGAAGTTTCATCTAAAGTATAAACAATTGGAAGAACAAATGATGCTATTAGAGAGCTGACTGCGAACGTTATGAATTCTAAAATTAGAAAAACTATAAGAGAAAAACCAGCTATAATTGTGATATCTTTGATGACTGTTTTAACTATTAAACCTCGTTTTTTATCTTTGAAGTCAATTTTTAAATATTCCAAGTAACCTCTAAACACCCCTATACTAGTTTTTGTTATTAACAGTGAAAGAAAAATAGAAATTATTAAAGAACTGAAGAACAAAACTATGCTAATCCACCAGTTGTACACTAAATATCCTAAGGATTCTACTAACCAACTTTTATACCCTAATAAATTCATATCGAAGATTCTGAGTAAAGGATAGAGTTTCCCTAAAACTGTGAATACAAAGAGTAGGAAATACATGAATACAAAATTAATCTTAAGTAGATTACCCAATTCTTGATTTTTCTTCATAACAGCTTTCTTTTGTTTTTCCCAAGGAAAAACAGCTTCTATCATGGGGGGCATCATAAAGAACTACAATTCAGACATATTAAAGATTACTAAATAGTTTCAAAAAGAAACCTTTAAACTAACGTAGTCAGAGTGATATCAATGATTTCTTTAGGAATAGAAAGTTCTGCTGATAAATTGGGCGTTGGTATTATAGATGACAAAGGAAATGTGTTATCAAATGTTCGAAGAACCTACAAACCCCCTTATGGAAGTGGAATTCATCCTAGAGAAGCTTCGGAATATCACTCCTCTACAATGCCCAAAGCAATAGAAGATGCCTTCCATGAATCAGGCATTAAACCTGAGGAAATCGATTTGATTTCTTTTACAAAAGGACCGGGATTGGGACCCTGTTTAAGAATAGGTGCCGTTACTGCAAGAACTCTTTCTTTATCCTTGGGTAAACCACTAATGGCGGTGAACCACCCAATTGCACATGTTGAAATTGGAAGATTAGTTGGAGAACTTGATGATCCTGTTGTTCTGTATGTATCTGGAGGAAATACACAAGTCATTGCGTTCTCTGAAAGAAGATACAGGGTATTTGGTGAAACAATAGATATACCAGTAGGAAATTGTTTAGATGTCTTTGGAAGAAATGCTGGTTTAAGTGACAAAGAGAATCCAATGGGGAGAATGATCGAGCTAGAAGCATTGAAAAGTTCAACCTATGTTTCCATCCCATATGTGATAAAAGGAATGGATGTATCCTTTTCAGGTATTCTTACTCATGCTACCCGATTGTTAAATAGTAAGAAACACCCACTTGAAGATATCGCATTTAGTCTCCAAGAAACAGTTTTCTCTATGTTAGTTGAAGTTACAGAAAGAGCTTTAGCTCATACAAAGAAGGAAGAAGTTTTAGTGTGTGGTGGGGTAGCAGCTAATTCGCGATTAAAGAAAATGCTTGAAGAAATGGCCAGTTCCCATGATGCTTCTTTTAGAGGTCTTAATGCTGATCTAGCTCTAGATAATGGTGTAATGATAGCATGGTTAGGGATTTTAATGAAGCAATCAGGTGTGACGACTGAATTTGAGGACACAATAGTGGACCAACATTTCAGACCTGAAGATGTGGAAGTTACTTGGAGATAAATTGTGATTATATGACATCAGCAATTGTTTTTGATTTTACTAAGAAGAATTTCTACAGTCTTACACCTTTAGTTGCAACTATAGATGCCAATACTAATTTACGTAATTTAGATTTCTTACTTGAAAAAAATCTTAATCCATTAAAAATCCGAAAGCTCTTGGAAAAATATGAAAAACTCATTGTAGGTTTTTCTTTTAGAACTGCGCAATTTGAAGATATTTATGCTCGGATGAAAACAATTTATTCCTCACTAAATAAATCAGAACTAGATAAAGTAACCTTCATCTCAGGTGGAAGTCATCCTTCTGGTAGCCCTCTTACAACATTAAAATCTGGTTTTGACTTTGTTTTTATTGGGGAAGCAGAATACTCATTTACTGATTTTGTTAGACGATTTAAGGACAATGAAGACTTATTTGGAACTCCTGGTATTGGGTTTTTGGAAGATAATTCATTACGTTTAACTAAAAGACCTGACCCCATAGTTCTGGATGATTATCCCTTCCTATCCCCGAAAAGGAGGCTTTATCCACCATTGGAGATAAGCAGGGGGTGTTCTTTTGGGTGTACATTTTGTCAAGTTCCGAAACTTTTCAAGCATAGAACAAGACATAGATCTCCTGAAATAATTCTAGATGTAATAAAATGGATGGGAACTCAAAAGCTAAACGATATCCGTTTTATTACCCCTAATTCCTTTGGTTATATGTCTTCAAAACCTGAAGAAGTCAATAAAGATGCAATCCTCTATCTTTTATCATCAATTAAATCAACCCCTGGAATTGATAATGTTTATTTTGGTACATTTCCTGGAGAAGTGCGTCCTGAAACTGTATCTTCTAGTTTGATGAAGGACATTAAGCCAATTATTTCAAATTCTCGAATATCTATTGGTCTTCAATCAGGTAGTGATAGAGTTCTCAAAGAAATTCAAAGAGGACATACAGTTGAGGAAGGGATTGAAGCAATAGAGATTCTCGATGATACAGGTTTTACACCTGTTGTTGATATAATAATAGGATTACCAACTGCTACTGAGGATGATGAAATGGAAACAATCAAGGTTATAAAGGATCTAATAAGAAGAAACTCTATAATAAGAGCACATGTTTTCATGCCTTTACCAGGAACTAACCTTGAAGGCGCAAAATTCAAACCAGTTTATCCTCAAATAAAGAAGATTCTTGGAAAACTAAGTTCTCTTGGCAAAATTGAAGGAAATTGGACACACCAAGAACGGTATGCGTTGGATGCTTGGAAACTCAATCAGCGAATTGCTAATGTGACTCCTATTCAGAGAGAAGATAGTCGCCAATAATTTGATTTTCTTTCAAATGTCTTGCTCTAGCCTCTACTTTTATTGCACGACGAAAAATACTTTTAGCCTCGCTCATAGTACTCATATAACCTTTTTGAAATGTAGTAAAGAAGTGACTTTCAAATCTAGTATGAGTGCTTGTAAAACATTTCTTAATCAACAAGATGTCAACAGCTTTGTCTTCTAAAGCCTGTGAAAATTTACCGAGACCAAAATCAATGAAGACAAGTTCTCGATTTTTTATTAGAATGTTACTGGTTGTTAAGTCTCCGTGTATGATGTCATTATTGTGTAATTTTCCTACTTGTTCTCCAATCAATTCAACATAATGTAATTTTTCTTCTAAAGTGTCTTCACTGTTCAAAACATCTTTAACTAGTTTTCCCTCAATTAATTCCATTGTTATTGTCGATGAATCTAAATCAATGTCGAAGATAATTGGTGTTTTTACTCCCACATCTCTTGAAGCCATGATTAGCTTTGATTCAGAGATTGTTCTGCTATTCCTTAATTCATCATCAATTTGCTTGATTCTATATGACTTCGGTAAACGAATTTTTTTCAATACCTGAAATCCTAGCCACTCATCCTTGAGAAGAACTGCTTCTGCTCCCCATTCATTCTCTTTGTTTAACAAATTTATCAGCCTTTCACTTTTTTCCTTTTTTGATTATTGCAAGATTTTTCAGAGCAGTTGAAATTTCATCACCTTTTGGTTTATCCAGCACTTGACCGTTGAGAGTCAAGATTCCTTTATTAGTTCCTACTCTTCCAATCTTCTCACAAGGTATCTGTTCTTTCTTTAGATAATCTAAAATATGTAGAGCTTTTTTCTCTGTTGCTGAAACAATGATCATTCCAGAAGAGATGAGTCTAAAGGGATTAAACTGAAGCCATGAGGATAGTTTTTTCGTAACATTAGATATTCTCGGTTGATTATTAAGTTCAATACTTAGTTCACTGAATGCTATAATTTCATATAACGCACCATAAACCCCTCCTTCAGTAGCATCGTGGATTAATGAAGGTTGAAACTTCCTATTTAAATCCAAAGCTAAATCTACAATTCGTAGTTGTGCCCCTATCCTTTTTCCTTCTTCTATTTCGTTATTATTGAGTATAGAGTGTATTAAGTCCCCAGATTCTGAAATAATTATTCCTGTTCCCTCTGCCCCTGTGAAACCAATTGCTAGAATAATCTCCTCTTCAGTCAGCTTATTGGGAACAGCAAAGTCTTGAGGAACAAAACCCAGCATGTGACCCGATACAAGGGGGGTTTTGACTGATTGAGAAATCTCTGTATGTCCTCCTAAAATGCTTATTCCAAGTTCAATACTTTGTTGATGTATTTGTTCCTGAATGCGTTTGATTTCATCGAATGATGTATTAATTGGAACAATAATTGAAGAAAGAAATCCAAAGGGTAATGCCCCAGCACATGCTATATCATTTGCATTCACAATTACTGCATATCGTCCTGGTTCAGCTGTTGGAAATGTTATTGGATCAGATTTCACAACAAGGAGCGGGTTCGAATTATTGTTATAAAATTTCTGAGCTTTTACATGAGCTTTAGATATATCTATAATTGCTGAATCCCCACCTATATGCCCTGAAGTTACAATTCCTTTATTTTCAGACCCTTTTAGTTTGAGTATCTCTCTTAAAAGAGAAATCTCTAGCTTACCTTCTTCCATTAATAATACTAGAAATCTATAATTTCTAAAAGTTTTTTGAAGGAGAGAAAAAGGAATTTTTTTGTATTTCTACTAAAAGCCCATGGTTTTTAGAATGTGTTTGATAATTTTAAATTTGTATCCTACATTCATAACATCGTGTACATTAGTTGTCATTCCAACTAGTATTCTGCCTTCAGAACAATTTTCTACAATAATCTGAACAACTCCTGCATTTAAAGCTTTGATTTCATCCTCTGAATTTATCATCTCGTAAATAACTTTTGGAAATCTTGTAATGGTTTCTAAAACATATACAATTTTCTTCTCCTCTAGATTTCCTGCATATAGTTCTCCCATTGATCCATCATCTTTTGGGAAAATATAAGCTGCAGCTGAAGGAAAATTACACCCTCTGATGGATGAAAAAAGCAAGGAAGTTATTGCTCTTTTATTTGCTTCATCAAGTATTTCTTGTGTCATCTCACTGACTGCAATCTTTGGAACAGTTTCAAAAGGACGAATTTCTTCATACACCTCAGCTTTAGTCTGAGTAATTGTTGTTTCTGGAATAACTTCTACTTCAACAGGTTTAATGGATTCAATTTCGATTTTTTCAATTCCAAGTCGCGAGAATATTTTATCAATATGAATCTTGATACTTTCTTTGTTCTTATTAAAATCTGAACCACAAGTTTTGATTAGAAGATCAACATTTTCTTCTGTAACAAGATGCTTGATTACATCTTCCCCAAACTTTTGAACATATTCTAATATTGTAGGACGAACCTCAGCTGCGATATTTTCTACGTTTGATACGAATAATAGAGTTAAATCAATAAATGTAATATAAGTGGCTCTGAACTTTCCTCGAAAAATTGTTATTTCATTATATCTTCTGACCCACTGGTAAAATTCAATAGGATGGATGAAATAACTATGAATTTCTGATTTTTCAATTTCATCTTTTGTATTTTCAATCTCAAAGATATTGTTTCCTATCAAATCATAGATAATTACAGCTACCAATGGATTGATTTCACTTCTACGAAAAGGCATAAGACCTCAACTAGATATTATTATCTTATTGTTGGCTAATAAACATATCCCAAGTGTCTAATTGGCTAATGAATTGTGAAAATTTGTGAAAAACACTTCTTCCACCTTTAGATTCCAATTTCTAAAAGCTGTTAAGAATAAGGAAATCTTTTTAGAGTTTTAAGATGACTTATCTTTGTGGTAAAATAATGACAAGGCAAAAAGATTCTAGTGATTCTCCTTCCTCAAGGATTTCATCACGAAAAAGAAAACCTGCAATAAAGGATGTTTTCGTAGAAATGGAAGAAATTGCATATGAAGCCTTAAATATTTCAGCAAAGAAACTCAAGTCAGGTCAGTATTTACGTGATTTTCTAACACAAACTTCTACAAGTGAAGATGTTAAGGAAGCCATACGAGTTACCATTGATGCCTTACTTGATAGTATTTCTTCAGATTTTAAATCTCTCTCAGCTGCAGCACTTGTGCCACATCCAGAAAGTTCAGACGTAAGAGTCATAGTTAGAGGGCCCCTTGAACGAGATATAGTAAAGAAAATATTGGAAATTTTTAGAAGATATCCACCCGTTGTCAATGATTTATTGGGATCAGATGAAGAAGTCAAAGTTCTTGATACTGGAATCGGCTTTGTAGTTCTAGAAAATTGCCAAAAAGATAACTATCTGATTGGGATTGTTCAAAAACAAAAAGACGTGGATGAACTCTCTAGAAAGCTGAGACATGTGCAAAATGTAGTTATTGAAAATACTCTATTATTAGAAGATATTTGACCTTTCTTGGTTTACTTAACATATCTATGTATTTGTACCACATTCAGGACATTTTTTCAATCCTACACTTATTTCTTTGAAACATTTCCAACAAATCATTTTGTTTGATGTGCTTTCTGAGTATTCCATAATCAACCTGGAAATTTTAGCTGATAATTTCTCTACTTCAGATTTTCTTCGAAACTTTCTATTTCTTCTGATATGATTTGCAATAAACAATACTCCTGAAGCTATTACACCACTACACATTAAAATGATCCCAACAATCAAAAGAATACTTTGAAATTCTTCAGGAAGATTATCTCTAAATCCAAGATATATGATTAGGGGAGTCAATAATCCACCAATTAAAATAAGAAATAACCAAATTCCTAATTTTAATCCCAAAAAATTCCATTGAACCCATTTGGGTAAAGAGGTATTTAAAACAAATTTATAGGAAAAGATTTCTAGTAGAAAGAAATTTTCATTTTCAGTATCTTGAAACTCAAAATAGATCGATTTTCCGGAGATTTTTTTACTTAATAATATACGCTTTTGACTGACTTCTTTTAAATGCAATTTCTCTTTTTGTAGGTTTTTTTCAATATATTTGAAAAAGGACAATATATCCTTTGTATTACTACGTATAACTTCTGAAACAAATATCTCTTTGGACTGATTTCCTTTCATCAGTATTAATCACTCTCCTAATAATATTGAGACAGCATTATGCAAAATAATCTTAATTTGGTTATTAAAAGGATGGTTTTAGGAACTCAGAAATCATAGTTTTTACAAGTTTCATTCTTTTGGAGATTGTGCTAATCTCTTCACGATTTTTAGTGATACTCACTAACATACCACTTTCTGTTTCTTCAAGTATCACCACACCATCACCAGCATCTAGTGTTTTTTCTTCACCTGGTGATTCTATAGTTTGTTTAACAACTTCTGGATATTTAGATAAAATCCCTAGAACAAATTCTGCATGTTTTTCTGACATACCATAGGTTATTGTTTCTAAAGCACCTTTGTCTCCAGTAAAAACAAAACAAACACCTGTTTTTGTTGATAAACCCTTGACAATTGAAGATATTACTTTTACAATTGAATCTCTCTTTGCTTGTTCTAATAATTCTTGAGCAAGTTCAACTTTTTTACTATCGGAAGCACCTTGAAATAATGGTTCGGTTTTGTGGCCTATATATTCGAGTAAATCTTCTACTTGACCCGTTCCTTGTGCTTCAGGTGTGGAGGTTTGTGCTTGTGATGTTGGTTGTGAGTAGACTGGTTTCTCTTCTACAACTCTGGGTTGTTCCACTGGTTCTGATACTATTTCCTGCGGTTTTTTAGTTGGGAAATAATCATACTTAACCTGACTTGCAGCTCTTTCAGAAATTAAATTTCCCAAACGTTTAATTAATGCAGTTTGTGATCTTGGTTCCATTTTTTCAATTGTTCCGTAATCTTGAAGCTGTTCAATAAGCTTATTCTTAATAATCTGTATCATGTTTAAAGCTACATTTTCATCAGTTTCAGGTTTAAACATACAGGCTAAAACTATATTGTAGAATAAATGATAATCAACTCTAAAAACTTCATTAACTAGAGTTATTGTTTGAGATTTTTTTAATTCTTCTCTTGTTTTTGTACTTGTATCTATGACTTGATAAACCGTGGAAAATGCAGTTTTTGTATTAATAACTTTATCAAATATCATATCTTCTTCTAAAGTAAAAAGACTAAATCCTACAAACGTGTTCCATGGTAATTCAAAGTCACTCATCTTAAATCCACATCTTGAATGTGAGTTGTTTATTCTATTCTCACATTATTTTCAATTATTTACTTCATTTAATATTTTACTGTGTGAAGAACTTCTGTTATTCTATTTTCTTTTTCGTTTCTTCTTTTCTTCCTTTAATCTTCTTTTCTCCCATCTTCTCCATTTTTTGATATTCCTATTAGATTCATTTCCGAAGACAACAGCAGAATAAGCTCGACCTTCGGTTTCACCTAGTTCTCTTACTTTGAAACCTTCTTCATCTTCTCGTTTCTTAGTTTCTGCTAACATGCTATCAATTATTTTTTGTCTTCGACTGGAAGCTTCAAAATCTAAATCAGTTTCAGCAATTGGTTCCTGAATTACTTCTATCTCTTGGGCAATCTCTGCCTCTTGGGCAATCTCTGCCTCTTGGGCAATCTCTGCCTCTTGGGCAATCTCTGCCTCTTGGGCACTATCTGTAATTGTCATTTCATCTTTAGTAATTGGGATACTTGTAGCTTCTTCAACAAAAACTAAATTATGAATATCTATAGGTATGTTTTCGGGTTGCACAAAAACTTCCTTATTGATAACTGGATCAGTAACAATAGGTTGCGAGAGATCTACAGATTCTAGCTCTTCAATCTGTTGTTCTATTTCGAATTCCTGGACTTGTTCTATACTTGCTTGTGTCTCAAGTATTTCTTTTTGTAATGTAACTTCAGTAGAAATTGTAATATTCTCAGAAGGAATAGGTATTTGCTCTTTTTCTATTATTTCCTTAATCTCTTCTTCATCACTAACATCAATTTCTCCTACATCTTCTCCAGAAACAGCTTTAGCTAATCCAATTGTTACTTCCTCTAATTCTTGCTCTAAATTTCCTTCAACTTCTAGATCTTCTTCTTCAAAAATCTCTTCCTCAACTTTCTGTGTGTCTAGAGGCTCATCAAGTAACTCTTGTTCTAAAGATTCATTTAATTGAATCAATTCTTCAACAACTTCGTCCTCCTCTGTAGATTCTGTTGTATCTCTATCTGTTTGAACTCTTTCTTTAGCTAAATCATACAAAAATTGAGCAAATCTTGTAACATTTTTTTTGTTCCAATCTAGCATTTCATTTGAATCTTCTTCGTTATTCATACAGTAACCACTTGTTGAGGAGTGAGCGAGAATCTCAAGCCATACTACCTTTCATATCTTATTAACTTTTCTTAAGTATCCGTTTCATTAAACTTTTAGAAGATTAATGAGACAAATTTGGATCTAATTTTGAAGAAATAATAAACACGTACTTTTAACTTAACTAGCTACTTATAAACTAAAATTTAATAACCTAAAATGTAATTGTTCTCTCATGAGTGAATCACTCAAACCTCTATTAATTCAGCTTGTCAGTTCCTTCTCGTATTATTTAATTGATGAAGCACGCGGAGAATTTGGAAAAGATATTTTAGAAGTTAAAATAAATGATATTGAATATCATAAGGCAAGTGGAAGGTTTGGTGATGTTTATGTTATTGATGTTTTTTATAGTTCTGAATTAGGAAACCATAAAACTAAACTAGCAATTAAATTCATGGAAAGTCCTACAGAAGTTATTACTGAAATCAGAAATTCTTCTTTTTTGGAGAAAAAGTTTTCAACTAGATCAGTTGTTAAAATTCCTCGATACATCTATGTGAACTTAAAATCTCCAACTTTCATTGCTTATGAAGGAGTTACAGGTATTAATTATGAGGATGCTCATGATGTAAACGATAAGAGTTTCTGGGGTGGATATGTTTTATCTATAATTCATGAAGGAAAACCTCGTCCTGTAATGATAGACATTTATGAAGAACTATATCGAAGACTTGTTCTAGCCATTTTTGGTGGTCAAACAAATGAGCATGAGATAATGGATAAATCAAGAATCTTACTAGAAATGATATCCTCATCACAAGGTGGAAGTGATGCTTTTGGAGATTTTCATCAGAGTAATCTTATGATTAGAGCTTCTCCTCAGAACGAAGTATTAAACATAGCTCTCATAGATCCAACTTTTTGGATGCAAGGGGCATTTGATAGGTTTGAAGATATTGGTACATTTTTCGGGAGACAAGCATTTCTTGAATATAGAGAATCAAAAGGAATCCCTGTCACCATAGAAGACATCAAACAGTTCATTTTGGGATACAGTGTACACTTGAGAGAAATAAACTCTCAACCGTTGGAAACACTCTATCCAAAAGGATTTCCTCTAGACCTATTCTTGGCAATCTGGGCATTAATGGATATATTGGATAAAACCACAGTCCAAAATTTACCTGCTGACAATCCAAATATTGAACTTCTCAAAGATTTCGCTTACTATTTCCTGACAGAGCAACCTATAGGAAAGGAAATCAATAGTTTTATATGAAAGGGAAGGGTAAATATTTTATAGACGAAAACAATGGATATTTGAGAGATGACTCACTCAAAAAAGGAGATTCTAATTTCCGCATATGTTTTAGCTAAGATGCTAGCAGTTGATTCGTTAGATAAATCAAAAGAATCAGCGGGTTTATTGTTAGGTTATGTTAATGATGAGGGAACATTAGTAATTACTGATTTTGATACTGGAAGACAAGAACAAACATCAACATATGTAGTTCTTAGTGATGAAGCTCTGGTTCAGATTGTTGAAGATTTGTACAAAAGGGATAAGGATGAAACCATTGTTGGTTGGGCTCATACTCATCCTTCATATGGTTGCTTCCTCTCAGGAACAGATAAAGGAACTCAAAGAACCTATCAGAACCTATTCCCTCAAGCTGTAGCATTGGTTGTTGACCCTTCGAAATATTATAAATCATCAAAACAAGAGGATTTAGAAATAAAATTCTTTAGATTGGTTAATGAATTAGATTACAAGGCCATACCTTTTGGAATATATTATGATAATTTAACCACTCATCTAGCAAATTTAGTTGAATTTAATATAAAATGGGAAATACCACAGTTAACTTTAGAAGAAGTTAAACGGTTACACGAAAAACTGCATACAATTACATCGCCTACTTTGCTTGAAGTTGACAAAAAAATGTTACATGGATTTATTGATGTTTTAAGCACCTCAACTGAACAGTTTACTGAAGGAGGAGAAGGTAAAGACATTCTTGAATCTATTGATACAAAATTGAATGAAATAGTAAGAGATGTTAATCACATTTACAATGAAGAAACATCCAATCTATATGCTGTTCTGAATGTGGTTGCTGTAATTATCATAGCAATTTCGTGGTTACTAGCAGCTTTTCTGGCTTAAATTCCAGAATCTTATTTAAAACTAACATCAGCCGAAGAATTTTTTTAAGTATATAATTCATAGTAACATGATGCCAAATTTGGAGATTATACCTATACCCTCTTACAAATTAGTAGAAGAAAGTGATGATTTACTTTCTATTCTTGAGGAGTCACTTAGAGTAAGTGAAATAGAGTTCAGAGATGATGATATTCTTGTCATTGCAAGTAAAGTAGTTGCAGTTGTCGAAGATGGTATCGTGTCATATTCATCTATTAAACCTTCTAAAGAAGCAATTGAACTTGCTAAGAATGCCCATATGGAACCGGAATTTGCTCAAGTTATACTAGATGAATCTAATGGTAATTATACGGGGGCTGTTCCTGGGGCAATTACTACCATTAACAAGTATGGTCTATTAGCAAATGCGGGAGCAGATCAATCGAATTCTGGAAAAGAGAAGATAATCCTTTTACCAAGAAATTGCAAGAAATCAGCAGAGAATATTCACAAACGAATTTTTGAAAAAGTGAAAAAGCATGTTGGGATTATCATAGCTGATTCAAGAACTACACCTTTGAGATTAGGGACAGTGGGTTGCGCATTAGCTACTTATGGTTTTTTATCAATTCTTGATGTGAGAGGGAAAAATGATCTCTTTGGAAGACCCATGCATATTACAGTTAGAGCAATAGCTGATCAACTAGCAACAGCTGCAGAAATTGTAATGGGAGAAACAGATGAAATGATTCCTTTTGCAATAATCAGAGGTTTTCCGATGGTAAGAATATCCAAAGATGAAGAAATGGATCTCAACACTCTTATCTCTCCTGAAGAATGTATGTTTATGGGACCTTATATTAGCAAAACAAATGAATAAAGAGATGTTGTTATGATTGAAGGATTTTTGGGCAAATTATTAGTTGGAGATAAACATCCTGCAAAAATTATTGGAGTAGTTAATCTATCAGAGGCATCATTCTATCTAGGATCAATAGTTTCTTCATCAGATGATTTAGAAAAAATGGTTGCCAACATGATAAACGAAGGTGTGCATGGCATTGATTTAGGCGCTCAATCTACTAGACCTATTCAGATTTATGGTGGTGAAGGTAGAGTAGATGAAATAAAAGAACTTCAAATTATTAAGGAAACATTGGAAGTAACAATGGATGTTCTAAGTAGTTACAACAGTATTGAAATTTCAGTTGATACTCAACGTTCAGCAGTTGCTGAACATTCATTGAATAAGGGAGTTAACATCATAAACGATATTTCTGGTTTTAAGAAAGAAGAAAAAATAGCTAAATGTATTGCTGATTTTGATGGAACAGCTGTTGTTATGGCCGCTAGAACTGAGCCAGGCGATGTATATCTAATTAATGATATCATCACTGAACTAAGAAAAAGTATTGCAATTGGTATTAAATACGGTATTGATGAAACAAAAATCGTTATTGACCCTGGTATTGGTAGCTGGGAAGCTAGAGATTACCATCATGATTATGTAATTATAAAGAATTTAGAAGAACTCAGGATACTGAACAAACCTGTTTATGTTGGTATAAGCAGAAAAACATCAATAGGCAAGGTACTAAATGATGCACCTCCTGATCAAAGGCTTTTTGGGACATTGGGTGCAACTATAATTGCTTTTGTAAATGGTGCTCACATCATTAGAACTCACGATGTAAAGCCTACTTTAGAAGCTGTTAAAGTAGCACAAACCATTCTGCATTACGAAATCTAAGATTCTTTCTTTTAAATTACTTCAAAAACAGCTCCTTTATCTATTCTCACTGAATATGCGGGAAGTTTCAAATCATTTTTAATCTTTTCAACAATTTTTTCATTTGTCTCCTCAATGAGAAGAACTACACTTCCGCCTAATCCTGCTCCAGTTAATTTTCCTCCCATCGCACCATTTTTTATTCCCTTTTCAACAATTTTATCTAGTAATGGTAGAGAAACCTGTATATTGTTTTTCAATAAATTATGCTGTGTTGTTAGAAGCTGACCAAGTAGTTCTAAATCAGGAGTTGGTTTCAATAATTCTTTTTCTGCTATTGAAGTATTCTCTTTTATTGAAACAACACCTTTCAGTATTTTGAACTCATCTGATTTTATTTTTTCTTTCGATTCTTGAAGAAAATCTGTAGTAATGTCTTCTAGTTTCTTATTAAACATTTTATTGAAATTATCAACAACTTGCTTAATCTTTGCAACTTTTTCCCCATGAACAGTGCTAGTTAATTTGGGAATTTGACTATTTACTATAATCAGGCCTAAATTTGGATACTTTAATCTGCTCAAAGTAGGTTTTTCTTTACATATTAAGCTAAAAATTCCCCCGAATGATGAAGCATATTGATCCATTCTTCCACATGGTATTTTTAAGATATTATGTTCTGCATTATAAGCTAACTCGGCGATTGTTCTTTCATCCAAGTTTAGCTCTAATATTCCTGCCAAATGTTTTATCCATCCAACTAGAAGAGCTGCTGAACTGGAAAGACCGCTTGCGATAGGAATTTGACTTCTTACAGTTACGTTTAAAGGAGGAATGATAATATCTTGTTTGAGCATTTTCAGAGCAAGAATTCCAGCTTCTAGATATGATTTTAGAGAACCTTTTTCTGCTTCTAAATATTTGATATTCATTCTAATTTGGGTTGTTTCATCCAAATCTTGACTGTGTACCTTAATTACGTTTCCGCTTATTTTTTGTGAAGTTATTTGAAGACGTAAATTAATTGCTGCGGGAATAACTTTCAATTCCAAGTAATCTTGATGTTCTCCAAACAAACAAACTCTGGCAGGTGCTGATGAAAAGTACATTGATTTTCGTGATAAATCAATAACTAGCTTAATATCTTTTCCGATTAAATCCACAGGTTTAAACTAGTGTTTTCCACCATTTCCTTATTAATAAACTATATATAGAAAATTCGTGAATACTCAATGGGGATACATTGTTAGAAAACCTACTAGATAAAGTGTTCAAAATTTCACAATATATAACTGATGAAAATTTCAATGTACAGGATCAGGAGTTTAGACGTGATCCTTGGACAATGAACCCTCTTCCAGAATTGTATATATCATCAGAAAAACTCAACATTCAAGTTGCACGTCTAGTACAGATAATAAAAAACGGTAAATCTGTTTGTTCTATAATGGGGGATATTAAATCAGGAAAATCTTATCTGATGAATTTGTTAAATGACGGGTTAAAAGAATCTCTTTGGAAGTATGCAGATTTTGATAAAATATTCATTGTGAATTTCACTTCCGACGAGTTCAAAGAATATACTCTAACTAATTTTCTTCAAAATATTGCAGATCAAGTACTTGGAAAATATTACTCCACAAAAGAGCAAATAATAGTAGAGTTAAAAAAATACGTTATGAGTACAAACTCACTACTTGTAGTTTTACTTGATAATTTCACAGGAGATAATCTTTTTGCTATCTCCCAATATTCAGCCAAAATACTAAAATTACTACGAGAAAACTTTTCTTGTGTCATATCATTCAATCTCAGTGATATGCCAATAAGTTTAAACGGCTTAAAAAATGGTGGGTGGGATCATTTTACATATTCGATTAAAGTTTCTGAATTGTCACTTCAGGAAGCGAAAGAATTAATTCGTTCTCGGATGTGTTATGCATTAAATCAATCATCCTTTAAAGTGACAGAGGTCTTTTCGGAGTTGGCAATAGAGGAAGCATGGAACAAATCAAAAGGAAATCCATGGATTTTAATTTCTATTCTATCTGAC
The DNA here is from genome assembly GCA_021399345.1 of Candidatus Heimdallarchaeota archaeon. Lineage (GTDB taxonomy): Archaea > Asgardarchaeota > Heimdallarchaeia > Heimdallarchaeales > Heimdallarchaeaceae > UBA460. The sequence goes on along the minus strand of JAAFKI010000045.1, from coordinate 174,116 downwards.
GCTTACTCGTATTCCCAGAAAAAAGGCTCGAAAAGTGTAAGCCATGAAGATGTTATTGATGTAATAGATCTCTTCTCCCGTTCTACTGTGCAAGATGGTATGGATGACCATGAGAAATTTTTATACCAACAAGTCTTGAATAGCTTACCACATAGAGAAAGACAAGTGTGTGAGTATCTTATTCACAAAGATGCTTCTGCAAAGGAAATAACCCTTTATCTCTATGGAGAATTACCTTCCTCAGAATACCGAAGCAAATATATGGGGACTAAGAGCTTTCTTAAACGATTAAAAGAGAAAAATATAGTCGTTCTAAAAGGTCAAAAAGGAAGATCTTACTTATTTGGTCTCAATCCCAAAATGAAAGAAAGATTAATACAGAGAAATAGCGGAGATCAAACTGCTTCATATGATGGCCATGAGTTTATCGTTACCTGAAAAAGATAAAAGAAAGAAATAAATTGATTATTTCTTCTGAATCAAATTTCTAATTAAAGAAACTATTTTGAAAATTATGTATGCAACTAATAGATTTATGAGTAATAGACTTGTATATTCGGTGAATAGTGTAAACCAAGTAGGCATCTCAAGGTAGAAATTTGTTACTGGAGCATCTCCTGCAAAGAATCTTTGAACAGGATAACTATAGAATGCAATTATTAAGAATGGGACAACATTGAGGAGTAATAAAGGTCCTTCAAAATTCATTCTAAAGTGACCGGTTGTACCTTCTGCTCTTCCATGTATGATGAAAAGCATTCCAATTCCAATAGCAAAACCTACAATGGGTAGAATATAGAACACATTAAGCAATCTAATCGCCATAAATCCACCTGTAAGATTCTTAGCAAAAAGAAGATTCATGAATCTAGTATTTTTTTCACCAAAAATTAACTCTGCAGAAGTCTGATCAAACATAACGTTAGATAAAACAATGAAAAGTATTGCTCCAACTATTGCTAGAAATATTATGATTTGACCAATTATTTCACGTTTTTTGTTATCAACATCAATTGAATATCTTCTACGAGAAAGAATGATAAAAACTAACATGAAGATAAATGAAAATCCTCCTACTATCACATCATACAATGGAAATGAACCCATCGTCTCACCAAATGCAATTCCGAGATTATTATCGAGAAACGGTTGTTGCATATTAGTTAAACTAAGGAACATACTAGTCCCTGCACCAATGAATCCTTGTATTCCATATACAATTCCGACAACTAACAGAGCTGTTCTTCCAGACATTTCTATTGCTGCAAATAATCCTGAGAAAAATGCGGTGACTAGGTAAATTATTACAACTGACCAAAAGCCATAATCGTAAATTCCTGCTATGTAAGGACTATAGAAAGAAAGAATAGCTGCTGTTCCTATAAAAATAGATGCTACTAAGTTTTTCGCAATTGCACTAAATATGATAATTACTGCAAGAGTAAATGTTATGGTTGCGGGGGTAATCCAGGATTGAATAGCGGGTATAGCAAGAATTCCGAACTTTGGAAGAACATATTCTGTTACAACGGCAAGTCCAGCACCGAGAAGTGTCGCAATCAAGGCTCTTTTACCGAAAAATTGTCCAAGATGAAAGAATTTTATATTTTTCATAAACATCGTTCTCTTTTTTTTAATATTATAGTTACTTAGAAGATATTAAGTCTTATGGGAAAAAAAAGATTGTGGAAGTGTTAACGAGAAAATTATCTTTTGAAACCTTCGCCAACTGACATTAAAGTCGTTCCAATAAATGTGACTAAACCTGAAGCTGCGGCAATGATAATTACCCAAATACCGCTTAATTCGGTGTTTAAAGCAGGATTACTGTTTTGCCATATCCCTAGAAAAACAGTTAACAAAATTAATGCTGCTAGCATAAATCCGGTTAGCGTCAAATAAGCATTCTTTTCTTGCTCTTTGAAAGATGCTGAAACTGATCCAAGGGAGAAACCACCAATTATCCCTATAGCTAGATAAAACAGTAGCCACCAATACTTATCTGTTAACTGGACTATCGAAATAATAACACCAAAAATACCTATAGCTGTTAAAGCTCCGCCTAAGAAAGCTGCTGGACGAGGCATAATATCATCTCTATTATTTCTAACACCTTGCTTTCTATATTAACATTTCTAAATTATTTGAAGAATACGATGAACATTGGGATAACGAACAACAGATCTGTTATGATATAGGTTCCTAATATTATTGTGGAGACGTGCTGAAGCATCTTTCCTTGTGGTTTAATGATTTGATAAACAACTCTAGCAGTCCATAGAATAGACATCATTACTAATACTATTTTTACAATTAGAGTATCTTCCCATAACCAGCTTGTAACTATTAAGGACAAACTTCCCAGTAGTAGTAATGAAAGAGCGAAGAAGAAATTTGTAGCTTTAATTGAATTTTCTAAATCCTTAGAGATGTTAGGCATGTAATTAGACCACTTATGTTTCCAAGGAACTAGAAAATGCCAAACAGCAAATCCAAGTGTAATCATGCTTCCAACTAGGATAACTATTTTTATCATTATTCACTATTTTCTCGTAGAGCTATAAAATTGTTTTTTCAAACAATAAAAGTTTGAGTGTATTATTAATGTAAGCTGGGAGTATTATATGAGAAAGGGTTTTCTAATAAGGTGGAGTAACATATCTAGACTACTAAGGAGTAAGCTCTACACTCTTCTAAAAAGGTGGTTGATATTAGAAGACATATGCTTTTGCATTAAAATGCAATAGATCTTATTGGTTTTTTGAAATGCTTATTTTCAAAACCATTATAAGTGTTGGTGCGCTGATTTTCTATTGCTAGAAACTTGGGGTGCTTAATTTGAGAACAAAATGGATTATAATAACTGTTACTTTGGTTATTATTATTCTTGGAAGTATATTGTTACCTGTGTTTTTCCTTATTCCAGATAATACAGTTAATGAACCTTCTTCATTTAATTACTTATACCCAACTCCCATATTTAACAATGGTACTTTTTCTGATCTGGTTGTTGAAGAAGATGATAAAGTACATTTTTCTATTATGAGTTATGATTTTTCGAATTGGGGCCCTGTTTATGCATTTCTAGACCTACAAGATTTTTCTAATCATTCTTTCACGTTTGAGCTTATTAAGAGACAATTTTCTGGTGATAATCGTGAACTACGAATATTCTTGGATCAAAATAAAACACCTCTTATTTACTGGTATTTCTATGATGGTCAAATCGCTCTGGTGGAGCGGTATTATACACTTAACAATGAAATATGGGTAATTCCTGCTTTTTTTGATAATACCACCACTAGAAGGACTATGGGTAAATTGTTCAATCTTAATTTCAATCAATTTAACAAAATTAGATTAGCTTCTCGTTGTTGGGGAGAAAATATAGAACCAACAATCTTCTATGAGGAAGACAGTAATTTTGTATTTCTTAGTGATATTTTTCCACAAATTAAAGATTACAAGAATTATACTCCTGGAGATTTCAGAATTGAATCAAATAGAACGGCTTTGATTTGGAAGAGATATCTAAATAGTACTAGCTATTATCCTATTCTGGCTATTGAGTGGGAAGATAAAAATTGGACTCTCTTTGAATTAGGAACCGATGAAGATCAATTCATACCTTTATCAATTTTCTATACTAATGACCATTTTAATGCTTTCTTCTACGATAGTGGGAGTATAAGCGGTAATACTACGATATATTCTGTTGAAGTATATAATTCTAGTTATTATGAAACTAGTCAAATCGTGGAAATAGAAGGTATAATTGATTTCCACCAAGATTCTATTTGCTCTTTTGGAGACAATAATTTTGTTTTTCTTTATTCAAAACATGAGAATGATACATATGACATTTCAGATTTGTATATGGGTACTTATGATGGTTATATGTATCTTGAATTCCAGATAACTCAAACAGATGAACTATATGAGCGCTGGGCAAATTGTGATATAGGTGAAAATTACTTCCATTATACATGGACTACAACTAAAAACTCTGGATCTGAATGGTTTTATCATCCAAATAGTGTCCAATATTATAATAGAATACCAATATCATCACTTCTTGAAGCAAACATATCAGTGGATATGAAGAAAAATATAAGGTGTGAAGGTAAAACTATAATTGGTCATGCATTTAGTACAAAAGTTTATCAGAATTATTCTTGTTTTTCACTTCTAGAGGAAATGTATGTAATGATATTTCTATACTCAAAAGAAGAACGAATTTGCGTCATCTAATTATTTATTTCTGTTATCTTAGTATCTTTCTTCCAGTATTTTTAATCAGTAAATACATCACTGATTTCTGAAATCCATTCAGCAGATTGATGTTTGAAATATGTTTCATAAAGTTCAGAATATAATTCACCTTTATTCATAAGACTCTCATGATTACCTTCTTCAACTATTTTACCATGATCAAGAACTATGATTCTGTCTGAATTCTTTATAGTTGTTAAACGATGAGCTATTACTATCGAAGTTCTGTCAGCTAGAAGCTTATCGAGTGCTTCTTGGATTTTCCATTCAGTGTAAGCATCCACTGCAGCTGTAGCTTCGTCCAATATTAATATCTTAGGATCAATTAATAATGTTCTAGCAAATGAAACCATTTGACGCTGTCCAGATGAAAGACCCTTACCTCGTTCACCTAATTCAGTTTCTAAACCATCAGGTAAAGCGTCAATAAATTCTTGTGCTGATACAATATCTATCACCTTTTGAACTTCAGATAAGCTTGCTTCAGGATTACCATATCGTATATTATCTAAAACTGTTCCACTAAAAAGGAAAACATCTTGACTCACCAAACCTATCTGAGATCTGAGATTGTGTAAGTCATATTCTCTAATATCAACATTATCGATTTTAATTGAACCTTTGGAAATATCGTAAAACCGCATTAACAAGGAAGCAATAGTGGTCTTGCCAGCGCCAGTATGGCCAACGACAGCTATAGACTCACCTGGTTGAATCTTAAGGTTGATATCTTTCAATACAAGTTCTCCTTGAACATATTGATGATAAACATCCTCGAAAGTGATTTGTCCTTGCATCTCTTTACTGATTGGATTAGCTGGATTAACAATTTCCTTTTTAGCATCAACTATACTGAAAATACGTTCCATAGCTGCGAAACCAGATTGGATGATTGAAAACTGAGATGCTACTCTAACAAGAGGATATAAGAATCTATTTAGCAGTAGGAGGAACAATAAAATAACATCTGATGAAGCCAAATTTCCAAAAAATAACCAACTACCGTAAAGAGTGATTCCAAAAACACCAATTGTGCTTATACCGTCCATAAGGGGCCAGATTCCCATAACCGCAAATGCTCTTTTCTTCGCATGATAGAAAGTTGCTTGATTTATTACTTCGAATTCTTCTTTAGATTTCTTTTCTCTTCCAAATGCTTTAGCTACTGAAATTCCCGCTACGCTCTCTTGGAAAGAAGCATTCACTTCTCCAATTGCTTCTCTCCATTTTCCAGTGGTTAATCTTGTTATTCTTCTGAAGAAAAAAGCAACAATAAAGACAAAAGGAGCCATTCCAAGGGTGATAAATGTCAGTCTCCAATTTACAACGAACATCCATATCAGTACTGCAAATAGTATGAAGAAATTAGCTACAAACTGTGAAACAACATTGATCATATCATTCAGTTCTTGGGAATCATTTGTTATTCTGCTCATTATTTGACCTGTTGACTGCGTGTCAAAATACATCAAATCATGTTCTTGTAAACTCTCATAGGTTTCCATTTGAATACGTTTGATTATCTTTTGTGAAACAATGGTTACAACGATCCCTAGAAGTACTTGGGCTAACCATAAGAATAACGATAGAAGAACATATCCAATTGCATAAGGGTAAACAGCTCTCCACAAGTTTATTTGAAATTTCCATAAGAATAGAGATGTTGGCATAAAATCGATTGCTTGAGGGAAAGGTTTGGTTCTATCTGCCAAAGATTCAAAAGCACTTTGAACCATAGATGGGGGGAGAATAGTAACAACAGCTGTTACTAAAATACCTACTATTATAAAGAGAAGATATTTTTTGTATACTTTCAGATATCTCCAAAATCGTGTTAATAGTTCAATATCTCCATATTGTCTATCATATGATTTCTTGAAATCATCTTCTTCTGACATACTAGTTCTCCTCCATTTTTGTCATTGGTGGAAGCTCAGAAAACCTTTCAAACAATCTTCTGTAATCGATATTTCTTAGAATAAGTTCATCATGGGATCCACTGTCCTTAAGTAAACCATTTCTCAAAACTATGATTAGGTCAGCATGCTTAATTGTAGCTAACCTGTGTGTGATAATAAAGGTGGTTCGATTTTTTAATACATTAGCTATTGCAGTTTGGATTTTTCTTTCCGTTTCTGCATCTATGGCACTGCTTGCGTCATCAAGAATTAAAAATGAAGGATTAACTAGCAATGCTCTAGCAATTGCAATTCTTTGTTTTTGTCCCCCCGAAAGGGTAACTCCTCTTTCTCCGATAATTGTATTATATCCTTTTTCAAAACCCATTATGAATTCATGAGCTTGTGCTAATTCTGATGCTTCTTCTATTTCTTCCTTAGTTGCATTTGGTTTTCCATATGCTATATTTTCCCTAATTGATTTACTGAACAGAAATACCTCTTGTTCAATCACACCTATGTGATCTCTGAGATTGGATAGAAGTATGTCTTTAATATTAACCCCATCAATGAATATACTCCCTTGTGTGGGATCATAAAGTCTCATTAGTAATTTTATCAGTGTGGATTTTCCTGATCCTGGATTACCAATGATTGCTACAGTGGATCCTCCAGGGACTTCTAGGTTTATATTGCTCAGCGCTTTTTTTCTACTACTTCCTCCATTATAAGAGAAAGAGACATTCATGAAACTGATTGCTCCTTGTTTACTATGCCATTCTATAGGTGATGAAGATTCTGGGACGTACTCCTCTCTCTCTTTCATTTCAAAAATTCTTTTTGCAGCTGCCATTCCTATTTGAAATTGTGTGATCCCCCAACCAATTTGCCAAGTAGGCATCATCAAAGTCATCATTAGAAAGACATAGGTAATCAGATAACCAAGAGCTAAATCTCCGTTAATTACTTCATATGATCCCCATAAGAAGCTGAAAGAGATGATCAACACTGTTACCACAACTCCAAAATAACGAGCACTAAGAATTCCTCTTCGAGTATTTATATCTCGTAATTTATCTGTTTCATCATCAAACTCATTTATCTCTTTCTCTTCTTTCACAAAAGCCCTAATCACTCTGATTCCTGTAATACTTTCTTGTAATCTGGCATTCAAAAGACTATTCTGTTCCATTTGAGCTTTAGAAATTGGACGCAATCTTTTATTATAATCATACATTACTATGACATAGAAAGGCAGAGCTGCTACTAGAAGAAGTGTTAATTTTGGACTGATCCAAATCATTAGAGAAACCGAAAAGAGAAGTGTAAAAGCTGCCTCAAATAGAAATTTTATTCCAGGAGAAATGAATATATTCATTTGACGTGTATCATATGTAGCTCTTGCCATTATATCTCCTATTCTAATTCTATCGTGAAATTCTTGACTCTTCTCGAGCATATCTCCATAGAATTCTTCAGTAACATTTTTGGTAATTTTATGAGCTAAAACCTCATTTGCATAACTCTGTGTAAAATCTGCAACTGCTCTGATTACTCCCGCCCCTGCGATAAATAAAGCAATACTCACTATGGCTTTAAATGAGCTATTTTCACTAGCTAATTCATTAAAAATATTCCCTATAAATAATGGGGTTATAGAGACTGTTCCAATAAATACTAAGAGAAATACTAGTAATATTGTGGATAGTAATTTCTCTTTTAGTAGATGTTTCAGAAACCAGCGTTTATAACCCATTTTTTTCACTAACTTTCAAATCTCTACTTCTTTACAAATAAAATTTATTTTTATAATTCTGTCAAGTAACAGCTTTAAAAGTTATTTCTAATTGTAAAAGAACACTCTATCTCTATTTAGTGGAAGTATCTTTTACTATTTTACCATCACTCATGTATAGTTGTCTATCAGCTAAAGTAGCTGATTCTACGTCATGAGTAACATAAATTAGTGTTTTATTTTGATTTTTACTTAGGTCTATAAGTAATTTTAGAACTTTTTCTCCTGTTATAGAATCTAGATTTCCTGTGGGTTCATCAGCAAGGAGTAATTTTGGGTTGTTAGCTAAAGCTCTTGCTATTGCAACTCTTTGTTGTTCTCCTCCAGATAGTTGATCAGGATTATGTGATCTTCTCTCGATAAGATCAACACTTTCTAACAATTCCTCTACTCTCTTTTTACGATCTTCTTTTTCTAACTTCGCTAGAATTAAAGGCATTTCAATATTTTTTTCAGCATTAATTTCCTCTAGCAAGTTAAAATTTTGGAAAATATAACCTATGGTGTCTCTTCGAAGAAAGCTTAATTCTTTATCACTCATTGAACTTAATTTTTTCCGATTAATGCTAATGGATCCAGAATCAACATAATCCAAAGCTCCAATAACATTCAAAAGAGTCGTCTTACCGCTTCCTGAAGGTCCAATAATTGAAACTATTTCTCCTAAACCTAAAACAAGTGACACATTCTTTAGAGCTTGAACCTCTACCTCACCCATTTGATAGCTTTTTGATACCCCTTTAACATCAACAAAGATTTTTTTTGTGGTTTTCTTCGTTTGAGGTTTGCTCTTCTTTTTGTCACTCATTTACTAACTTCTCCCTAATTGATATTTTTATTTATCTATTGGAAATCTTTCTCTCATTATTTTTATCTCATTTTTCCACGCTTGTTCCAAATCGACATCTAGCAGAATACAGAGTTGTAAGAACAACGAAAATGCTTGAGCAAATTCCCTTGGTAATTCTTCTCCATCTGGCTTTGAATGGCCACCTTCTTCTTTATACTTTGATTTGAATAGTAGGTGTTTTCCAATTTCACTTAATTCCTCGTACAGATGAATAAGAACATCATTTGGAGAATATTTGAACCAATCTCTATCTTTTAAGAAATTATATACTTCATCTTGTATTTTTTGAAGTTCCATCAAAATCAACCATTATACTGAATATTTTTTTAGATTTCTTTTCGAAATTCTAGTTTTACATATCGGACATTCTTGCTTTATCTTCATCCATTGTTCCAAATGATCATCATGAGCAATATTGTTACAAGTTGGGCATTCTTTCACATTATCACCCTTCTTAATTAATCCTTGACAAACCATACACTTCTGATGCAATTGTTTACAATTATCGCAAGGTTCAGTTGAAGATTTTATTACATACCCACAATTGAGGCAATAATTTTTACCCTTTGGCAATACTATTTTACCAACTCTTTCAAAATAAGCTGAAGTTAAAACTCCTTTATAATACCCATGGGCGATTAACTGGCATAACATTTTGAACAAATCTAAAGATTCCATTCCAACAGAATTTGCAATTGTTGTTAACTTAATCCTTTTTCTTCTTGATTTTTCAATCTCATTTACAGTTCTGGTGTAAATATCACCTAGTTCGTTCAATTGCTTATTTGGTAGGAATTTTTGGCTTGAAACTATTGTTACAGTACTTCCACGTGAAGATATATTCATCAGACCAGAACCTGTTAATTCGTAAACTATGTTCTTTGATGCAATAAGTGTTTTCTCCCAGAATTTCATTATATTCCTAAATGAAACTCTGGAGTTTGAAATAATGTAACCATAAATTTCCTGATAATGAATAGGAAGATCATCTAGTTGAACTAAAGGAGGAAATATAGGTATTTCTTCAGGTTCAAGTTTATTTCCTGTGATAGTGCCTTTGATTAAACCCTTTCCATAAAATCCATACATTCTTTCTTTAGCATGATTTTTGTCAATACCTAATGCGTCCTCGATATCTTTAGTGGTGATAGATGTTTTTGCAATTATCATACCTAGTACAATTTTTTCCCATCTTTCAAGGGTTCCTTCTTGAGTTCTACTATACCTTTTGAGGCTATCTACATGAATTGTGGCACCCTTTAATGTACAAGTAACAAATCCCTCTAGATATAGATTCATTACACCTTCTAAGACTTCGTCAACTTCTCTATTCATTAAAGTAGCAAGTTTCCTAAGAGGAATTCTTTCTTGAGTCGATAATAGACCAAACAATGCTTCGTAATTGAAAAATGATAATGCAGCCATTTCTTCTATTGTTTGATTCGGTTGTGTATCAGGAATGATAATTGGTACTATCTTATTTTTTTCATTAAATATAAATTGAAAAGTACCCCTTGCAGTTAAGACGGCAATAATTTTGACTACTTCTTTTTCTTTTTTGTCAAGATATTTTGCTAATTCCTCTATATCAGCTTCTTTCTTCAATATACTGTACCCAACTACAGATCTTTCATCACCTTGAAGAGCTTCCATAGGTAAAGTGCGGGGAGCAATCAGATACTTTTTGACGTTTACGGAAATTTTACTCGAACCAACAATTCCTCCAGAAACTTCAAATGAAGCTTCCAATTTTTTATATAACATAAGATTGGTAATTGTGTTAAATACTTCATCCTTAGTGAAACCTGTTAGTTTTGCTACTTTGCTTAAATCTGCATCTCGCAGAAGCATGCATGTTCCTATGATAAATGTATCATCAGAACTGATTTTTACTTTCTCGAAAGGCACCCATATTTTTTGAACTGATATCTCTTGATTTTTCAGACTTCCAATAAATAATCCTCTAACTGTGAGGAATAGAAGATGCGATATTAGTTCCTCAGAAGAAATGTTCAAAATTTTGCGAAGAAAATGGATATTGATTTTTTTATTGCTTACTAGTACTCCTAACAAATTTCTTCTAAGATTACTTAATCTTCCTGGATTCACCCTTGGATACCTGTATGCTGATACTAGAACAAACCTGTCTTTTCTGTAATACCCCCTCAGAATAAGAGCTTGAATGAGTAACTGAATATAATCTTTGATTGTTACAATGGCAACGCCAGTCTGCTCAGAAAACAATTTTAAGTTAATTTCTCTATACAGATAGAGTTGTGAAATTATTTGTGATTTCCTTGTTTTAGACAGAGTTACTGTAGGAAGATCCAATTCTTGGAAGTCTAATTCGACAATATCTTCACGTTCATAACTCAGTTGAAACTACCCCAGCCAATTAGTTTTATTTAGCATTACATGACTTATTAAAGTTACCTTATTGAAAACAAGAATTTAGCGGATAGAATAAAAAACAGCTCATTTAGTTATGTTCTGTCAAGATAGGTTTCATACTCCCATTCCCATTCTTCTTCATCGCCTTTGTTCTTAGCTTCAGCATGTTCCTTACATTCCATTCTTTTAACGGCTAGAAATATCTCGAGAATGTCTTGACCAAGGGTTTCTTTTACGAAAGAGCTTTTTTCCAAGTGGTCCAGAGCTTCAGATAAACTACTAGGTAATTGTACAATCCCCATACTTTTCCTTTCCTCAATAGATAAAGTTTCAATATTTTTAGTTGTAGGAGGAATTGGTTCAATCTTATCCTTGATTCCATCCAAACCTGAAGCTAGAAGTAAAGCTGTAGCTAGGTAGATGTTTGAAGCAGCATCTGTTGCACGAAATTCGATTCTTGCTTTCTTTTCGTATCCTGGAACTCGAATTAAAGCTGTTCTATTGGCAACTCCCCAGGATTTGTAAACAGGAGCTTCATGACCAGGAACCAATCTTTTGTAAGAATTTGTTGTTGGATTGAAGAGTGCAGTCATTGCATCTACATGTTTCAAAATTCCTCCAACAAAATAGCGTAATGTATCACTGATTCCTTTTTCTTCATCAGCAAAGATATTCTTTCCATCTTTGGTAAGATATTGATGAACATGCATTCCATTTCCAGCTTGATCTGCAAAGGGTTTTGGCATGAAAGTACTAAAAATTTCATTAAAAAGAGAATCTGCTTTGACAATCATTTTCGCAGTTTGTGTGTCATCTGCTTGCTTTAACGCTTCTAAAGCAGCGAATTCAATCTCTTGTTGACCATTACCAACTTCATGGTGAATTGTTTTAACTGCAATGCCCATTTCTTGCATATCGCTTGCAATACTTCGTCGAAGATATCCTAATTCATCATAAGGGAGAGTATCCATGTATTCACCAGATTCATATGGTTCAAGATCTGAGTCTAGGAAGTGCCATTCAAGTTCAGGTCGTGTCTTGAATTCATACCCTAAATTTTTAGCCTGTTTAATTACTTTTTTCAAAATGCTCCGAGGATCAGTCGGATGGGGTTTTCCATCATTTCCATAAATATCACAAATGAATCTTGCCATTCTTGGTTCCCAGGGAAAAACAGCTAAAGTTGATAGATCAGGAACTATCTTCATGTCGCTCTGTTCAGTTTTTAAGAATCCTAAGGAAGATCCATCCACTCCAGTTCCATCTTTCATTTCCTCCCAGATGTCTGAGGGAAATTCGACTGACTTTAGATCTCCAAATATAGTTGTAAATTGAAATTGAATAAATTCAATATTATTTTTTCTGAAAAACTCTTTCAGTTCATCCATGAGATATACCATACCATTTGGTTGTAAAGAAGAAAAATCTAAATTAATATATATGCTTTTGTGAAAGTATTTACTCTGTAGATTTCCGTATAATTTATGCTCGTTCGACAATTATATATAATCCGCAAAGATTTTTTCATTGAAAAATGAGCAGCCCAACGAGATTTTGGTTTACATCCGGTATAGGTGAATCTGATACATCTGAACTAGATGCAATTGATAAAGCATTCATGAATTCAGGATTAGGTTATCAAAACCATATTACTGTGTCCTCCATTCCTCCTGTTGTAGAGATAATACCTGAAATAGATAGAGCGAAAGGGATTACATTCATAGACGTTGATGATAAATTCATAATGATTCCATTTAGTACAAATATTCATGTTGTTAAATCTCTCTCTAAAGGGTCTGTTGGACAAAAACATGCAACATGCATTGCTTTAGCAAAAGTCTTTGTAAAAATCAGAGAGGAACAAATTCCATGTATGTTAGCTTTTGAAAGCAAGGGTGAGACTTTAGATAAAACTGAGACTATGGCTATAGAGGGCGTGAAATCAATGGTTCAAGAAAGAAGGGCAAAAATTGATTCTTCCTGGGGTTTATCTGGCTTTAAAACTATAAGCTCATTTTTAGAAATCACTAAAAATTTTGGTTGCTCAATTTCATTTGTTGTCTTCGACCCATTTACGTATCGGAATGAATGAAAAAGACTCCAAAACAAAAAACACAATACATAAAGCATAAAAATAGCTTTAAAATACCACAACCAAGCAAGGCTGAAGTGAAGAGATATGAACAGCAAAAAGACATATACCTTTGTAGTTATAGTACTGATAACACTTTCATTGGGACTTGGATCATTCGATCCTAAAATGCATGCCGCTAGTCCTACAGAACCGATTTTAGAAAGCCTAGTAGCTGAAGGGCTTGAAGATTTCCAAGGAATCAATTTCCCAAATCTCACTTTAATAACAGTTGAATATTCCGTAGATCGTTTCATAGGTATCAGTGGAATAGTGATTGTAGGTTCTGGTTCAAACCTGAGTCTAACCCCCGAAACCAGCTTAGCATTGAATTACTCCTCCTCTCTAGTTGACCGTTTATATTATAAAGGAACTTTCAGTTTAACAGGTTTAACTACATTCAAGGGTTATGCTTGGATTGGTGATATCACTAATGGAACCTATGAAGAATTAGAAAATTTTAATCATTTAGGACCATGGCATTATCTATATGTTACAGAAGAAGGGACACCTCCTGATTTTCATAGTATTGATAATGCAACTGTGACACAAAACAGTTACATTTACTATACTCCTTCTAACCAAACAAATAATACAATAACTGTCCGTTACGAAATCTATGGGGGCACAGAAAATGATACTGTAACTTTAGCATTGTCGAAATACAGAGATCCAATAACTGATGTCGCTTTAGGTGTTTTTAATGGTGATGTAACATTTATTGAAATGGATTGGCAAGAAGGGAATACAACTACAACTTCTATTATTTTCAACACAACGTTTGAATTTACGGATAGAACAATTTTCTTCAGTGCGAACAACTCATATGGTTGGGATATGTGGGCCGGTATAAATGAAGTCAGAACTCAGCTAAATGTGTATATGATTCACAATGGTTTTTACTTTGAATCAAATACATTACAAGAAGGAAAAATAACCGATTTAGATAATATAGAATTTAATATTACTACTCACAATTCAACAGATGTAGAGAAATATGGAATCAGATATTTTGCAACACAAGGTCTAGATAATGATACGGAAATAATTCCGTTTACTGAAGTCGAAGCAACACTTAATAGAAATTACACAGTAGAAAACGAAAATGGGCACACTGATACAATAAGAGAATACTTTGTTTCTATTGGTTCATTCTCCAAAGGGAATATTTTGCATTATGAAGCATACAATCTCTATTATGGTGCGTTTTATAATGAAACGGGTGGAATAATGAAATTGTTGTATATTTACGATTCAGTTCCAGAGATTAGTTTATATCCTGTGAATAACACCTACACAAACGACTATAATGTGACATTTTACTACGAAATTGATGCTTCTCGAGGGTCACTTTATAGTGTTGAAATGGATTTTGATGATGGAACACCAATCACTGATATCATGGATGTTGATACAAATACAAGTGTTCATTATTATCCTCAAGTTACAGGCGAATATAACGCGACATTATATGTCTCAATTAACATTACAAGAGTTAATGATGCCCCTATATTAGTAAATGCTACAATTTTTACGATTATCTATCTTGATTTCGAAAATCCTTCATTGGAAATCACTAGTCATACTTCAAATGATACAGCAATAATTGATGGTTATGTTGAAGTTTATTTTGACTATTCTGATGCGTATGCAGGAATAGGTAGAGTCTGGATTTTCTGGGATGATGGTGTAGTTCAGAATGTTACAGATGATAATTTTGCGTTCCACAATTATGTAGAAAATGGAAATTATACTGTAATTATAATGGTGGAAGATAAGGCTGGAAATCAGTTTAATTCAACCATAATATTTAATGTCGTGCTTGAAGTTGAGACACCAACAACAGCTCCTTATGCAACTTTATCAATTCTATTTTCTCTCCTAGTAGCAGGTTACGCCATTAACAAGAAGAATAAAACAAATCGAAAGTAAAATCCCTACTTTCTCATT
This sequence comes from Candidatus Heimdallarchaeota archaeon, assembly GCA_021399345.1. Taxonomy (GTDB): domain Archaea; phylum Asgardarchaeota; class Heimdallarchaeia; order Heimdallarchaeales; family Heimdallarchaeaceae; genus UBA460. Next base: position 158,829 of record JAAFKI010000045.1, on the reverse strand, counting down.
ATTCTATTTTTTCTCAATTTCTATGTTAAAAACAAAATCTTTTGTTTCATGTAATTCTAAGATTGGTACTTTCATTCTCAGAGTTAATTCTAAATTACGAAAACGTTTCTTACTATCATATCCAATCTCTTTAGGAAGAGTGATTTTTACCTTTGAGTTTGTTTTTTCATTATTTATCTCCAGAATCACAGTATCTTTTGAACTTGATGTGTTTTCTAGAACGAGATTCTCTTGTGAAAATACTGGTGCTATATAATCTCCCATATTAAATTTAGAGAGACTGTAAAGAATGAATTCTTCTTTGACTATCCCTCTATTTTGAAAATTGTAAATAATGTCAATTTTGTTAGAATCGTTTGTGATTGTAAAAACTTTCTTCAGAACTATGTCACTTGTTGCATAAGTACTTAAAGTAACTTCAACTCCATCAGTTAATTCTTTTCTACTAGCAACATAACCTTCGTTGAATAAATTATATTGACCACTGTACTTCTTAGATACTATATCAAACATTAATCCATAATTGGGTTCTTGGGTTACAGTGTTTACGATCAGATTAGGTGAGGGCGAAGAAACTAGAAACTCTCCGTTTTCAAGATTAGCAAGATTATTAATTATACCCCCTCTATGTAGAAAACTACAGAGAAGTTTCTTATTGAAATAAACCATATCTCCACAAATTGGGTCAATTATATGAATGCCATTTTTGGTTATTTTACCTGTTTTGTAGGAGTTTGCTATAAATTCTGCTAAATTAATATGATTTATACTATTCCACATATTTCTAAAGTCAAGAATATTTACTCCTTTAATTGGTTCATTGAATTGTGAAAAGTAAGTATTATGTAAATTTGTTAAAAGATAATTCCAAGAGTGTTTAAGTAGATTTTCAACTGCATCCTTTTGATCATTTTCAAGCAAACTTGCAGCTTTTTCTATCTTTTTGATTCTGTTCAAATTCAATTTTACTATTCTAATTAGATTTTCACAACATGGAGAGATGTCTATAGTCGGAATAGTTTCAGAAGATAATATCATTTCATATGGTAATGAGTACTTCAATTCGATTTCTTCGATATCGAATTTTTCTATAACTTCTGATGGTCTAATAAAACTCATCGGCTGCTTGAGTAATTGTTTGCTTTCAATGAAATAGTTGTCAAAATCAAAATCAGATCTAAAAGTCGGGAACTTTAGATCATTAAGATCAATAGTTAATATGCCGAATAGATCTATCCCTTCTTTCTCCGATATTTCATCCCCTTCTTGGATAGCTTCTGACAAACTGTCAATAATACCTGAGCTGAGATATTGTTTATAGAACTCTGGGAAAAGTCTATAGACACTTCTCAAATTATATGATGGAAGAACATAAATTTCTTTATCTTTTATTTTAAAGACCTTGGAAAAACTGGTATCTATATTTCCAATGGGTTTTTCGTTTATTGTTCGATCTAGAATACTCCAGTCTACTATTATATATTTGTACGATTCGTCAACAAGGTGACCTACATTTCGATCATCAAAAACACCGAAGGGGGAATAAAAACCCTTGATATATTTATCAGGATAAATGTCTTGTAACTCTTTAGACGCATATTTGATTTGGTGTTCAAGAATCTCATTTTCGAAATCTAACGAGAAAGGAGCATAATTCGAAAACATTGATGCTGACAGGTCTAATTGTTCTGTTAGACACAGTTTGGAAATATCTTTAACAATAGATTCATTCTCCCAGATTATTGATTGGAGAAAGAGAGTATTGAAGGAGATGGTTCCTTTAAACCGAGGTTCTCTTGCGAACCAATCTATAATCTGTTGATATCTGTCAGCGTGATCTTTGGTAACTAAACCCCTAAAGCAAGACAGATTATAATGTACAGACAAATAAACCGTCATCTAGAAATTGGTCTCACTGTTATTAAAATGTCTTTCTGTGGAACGTTCATTCGTTTTAACCGGTGACAAACAAATGTATAAATCAACCATTGTCTATTTAAACACAAAATACGATGTTTAATCAAACATCTATCACATATTTGAAATTTGCAGTTAGGGGCCTTCTATCGTTCTTTATTTAGCTAGCTTTATATAATCTCATGTGCATTTCTAATTAGAGTGTCTGAAATGAGTGGAGAACGCTGCCCAAATTGTAACTCAGAGGAAATTATTGATGACTACACACGTGGTGAGTCTATTTGCAGTAATTGTGGGTTAGTGCTCTCAAAATTAATTGATACAACTCCTGAATGGAGAGCATTTACAGGAGAAGAAAAAGCTGCTCGGAGTAGAACTGGTTCACCTATATCACCCTTAAAATCTGATTATGGTGTTTCATCTCAAATTAGTTTTGGTAACATGGATATTTTTGGTAAGAAACTAGATCCAAATGTTGTGGCAAAGATGAGAAGATTGAGATGGCTTAATAGAAGAGATTCTCGATCCCAAATTCGAAACCTGAGAATAGCTCTGAGAGAGTTGAAAAGAATAGTAAGTCAACTTGAGTTAAGTGATGAGATAGCAGAAGCATCAGCTACTACTTATAGAAAAGCTTTGAAAGCAGATTTAATTCGTGGAAGAAGCATTGAATCTATGGTTGCAGCCGCAATATACATAGCAGCTCGTCAATATAACAATCCGACCACACTTAAAGATATTGAAAAACATATCAGAGCAGATAAGAAAGTTATAGCTCGATGTTTCAGATTATATGTTCAGGAATTACATATTAAACCAACACCCATTGATCCTGCAGTTTTACTCACAAAGTTATGTAATGAACTTGAATTAACAACAGCTACACAGAATGAAGCTTTGAAAATTCTAGAAGAGAGCAAATCAAGAAGACTCGATATGGGTAAGAATCCATTAAGTGTCGCAGCAGCTGCAATATATATCGCAGGAATCAGAACCGGTGAAAGAAGAACTCAACAACAAGTTGCTAAAGTAGCAAAAACAACTCCAGTTACATTACGAAATCGATTCCGAGAAATAGTAGACTCTTTAGAATTAGCTAACGTAATCGTAAAAAGAGGAGCTGCATCAGCACCTGTTTATGTTCGCGATCCATGGAAGTTCTAATACTTCTTTCTTATTCTAGTATTACCCTAATGTTATTACTGTATTAATCTGGTTTTATTAAGTGAAAACTTCTCATTAAATGGGTTAAACTCTATGGGTATTAAGAAAAAGATTCTAAAAGATTCTAATATTAAGCCAGAAGATACTCAAGTTATTTCACAACCACCTGGAGTGAAATTCTACTCTCTAATTGATATTGTTAAAACTGATCGTATTATGGATGAAGTTAAGGAAGGGCATTTGGTTTTCCTAAATATAAATAGAATTTCAGCATGTCCTGAGAGGAAAAATGAATTTCTACAATCTCTGAAGAACACATCAGCAAAGCTTCATGCTACCTTGAAGATGGTATCCAATGAAACACTAATGATTGCTCCATCTACTGTTCCTGTTGAGATAAGATCTTTGTCCCCAACTGGATTAAGAAATATCAAATTTAACTCTAAGGAATAGAAAAAAGAAGGCTTAGTAGATTCTTATTTAATTTGAGTTTATTTTCAATTCAATAATCTTATCCACATTTGATATTAAATCTGCTAATTTCTCTTTTTGTGGTCCTCCCCCAATTGCTAGTTCATCTTTTCCTCCACCTGAACCACCAACTAATTCTGACAATTCCTTAATTATTGAAACAATATCAACATCGGAATTTTTACTCCTAGCTCCAACTAGAATTACTTTATCCTCATCTGAGGAAATCAAAATACTTATTCCATTCTTAAAATTCTTGACTGCTTGAGTAGCTTGAATAATTAGCTCTTTTTGATTTCCTATTGTTTCTTGAACTAAAACATCAACATCATTGATCTTCTTAGTTTTTATTTGAGTAGGAGAAAATTGCAATTCAGCAATTTTTTGGTTTAGATTTTCAATTTCTTTCTTCTGTTCTTTCCATTCCTTAAAGAACCTATTTACAGTTTTAGGAAGTATTTTAGGTTCCACACTAAGAATATTTGAAGATTCTTTGAGAATATTTTCTTGTTCTTGAATATATTTCAAGGCTGGATTACCTGCAAGAATTTCCAACCTCACTATTCCATCTTGGATTCTTTCACTACTAACAAGCTTGATGATTCCAATGTCACTGGTGCTATCTAGATGTGTACCACCACATGCTTCTATATCCCATTCATTAATGGACACAATGTGAAGTGTTTTTCCTGGAACAACACCACCTTGATAAATTTGGAAACCATAATTCCTTTCAGCTTCATCTCTATCTAAATCGGTTTTTAAAATTGAGCGATTTTCAAATACTACTTGGTTAGCTAAATATTCTATCCTTTGCAATTCTTCTGCTTTTACAGAGTTGTAATGTGTTATATCTAATCGAGCTTTGTATTCAGTTTTATCTGCACCTGCTTGCCAAACATGATCTCCTAGAATTTCTTTTGCTGCAGTATTTACAACGTGAACAGCTGTATGGTGGCGCATAATATCCATACGTCTTTTTCCATCAATTTCTCCTTTGACAGATTGACCTTTTTTGAGGTCACATTTTTCCTCTAGCTTATGAATGATTGTAGTTCCTTTTTTGAAAACGTCAGTGACATGAAATTCTTTTCCATCTGCACTTATAGTGCCAATATCGTGAATTTGTCCTCCACCTGTAGGATAGAATAGTGTTTTATCTAGTACAAGATATTTACCTTTTAGTACTGATTCTACCTTAGCTTCAAACTTCGTCTTATAGGCATCTTCATAGTATAAAGCTTGAGTAATATATTCTTCTTCTATTTCTAAAACAAGTTCGTCCTTGGCTGCCTTTTGCTTAGCTTTTTGCTGTGCAAGAATTTCTTCCGATTTAATATAAAAATCATCTGGGACTTCAATATCCAATTTGCTTTCTTTAGCTAGTTCCTTTACCATTAAAGGATTTATTCCATTGTTTTGATACAAATCTAAGAGTGTTTTAAAATCAAATTCATTCTTTTGTTGGATTAGTTTATTAACAATTCTTTTCCCTGATTTCTTAGTTTCTTCATATCGTTTAAGTTCTATATCAACTATCTTGAAGATATCATCTCTATGATCCTTTACTCTAGGATAAGAGACTGAGAGGTGATCGATTTGAAGATCAAATAGTTTCTCAATTGAGAATTGTAGTCCATATAAACTTCTGAGAGCTTCTATTCTTCGCAAAAGAACTCTTAGGTTGTATCCACCACCTACATTTGAAGGAATTGCTCCGTCAGCAATAGTCATAGACAGTGTTCTTGCATGGTCTGCAATTGCATATATCGCTTCTTGTGGTCCAAGAACTTCTAGCATTTCATCATATGTCATCCCTAGTTTCTTAGCCATTTGTCTTCTTTCTTTTCTCAAATCTTTGACTTCTTCCACTGCTAAAAGACCTGCAAGTATATTGTATTCTACTAGTAATTTATGGTCTGGTTTGTAATCATTTTCTTTTTGTAAATAATTGATGGCTTTTGGAAATATTGCTTCATATATTGATGGCGTTCCTTGGGAGAACCATGATACTCTATCCAAACCCCAGCCTACATCTATTACTTGCATATCAAGATTCTTTACTTTTCCATTATCGAATCCATAAGCAATAAATACATTATTCACAACTTCTATTCCATAAGCCATAGCTTCCAAATTAGGTCCAAAGTTACCTCCACCTGCCCAAATGCCTTCCACATAAGATATTTCTTCAGGTTTAAGTCCTAATTCGTCAGTTAGATATTGAAAGTTCAAATCTAAGCATCTGTCGATCCAATATCCATCAGTTAGTGTTTTAGAATTGAAAGAATGTTGTCCAAACATAACGAAACTAGTTAAATGTCTAGCTGTTTTTCCAATATTATCTATATCTGAGAATTCTCCACCTGTTCTAATACACATTTGGGGTACAACTAGAGGATTTGCCGGAGGATCAACAACCCCCTCTAGAACCCAGGGTTGAAAATCAGCTATAGAGGCTATTGTAAAATCCATATCAGCTCTCCATCTTGATACAACTGGATAATCCTTTATTGCGGTATGTCCATTTTTTACAAAGAAATCTGTCAAACTTTTAATTGTTTGATCAAAGTCCATGTTCTTTCCTTTTTTGTCAATGAACTTATATCCTCCAGAACATCTGGTATCTCCACAGTTTTCTTGGTCTGGAATTAATGTCCAGAAATGGTGCTTACAGTGAGGGCATTCCTTTCTGATAAATCCTTTTTCCTTGAATAGGTTAACTTCGTAGTTCTCCTTCTTGAATCTCTCTTTGAGTTTATCTTTTGATATGGACATTATTACTCTAAATCCCAAAACCAACCCAAATATAATAAAATTTTGTATCAATAGGAAATTTTCCCATAATAATCATATTGGCTACAAAACTCTTTTAAGCGCCTTTTCCCGCCTTCTATTATGAAAGATGTTGAAATTAAGGAGGTATCAGGGGATGAATTAGATCCATTACTCGAAATGGTTTTCTATGCTTTTTTTACAACTCCTGGGGACATTGAAAGATTACTTAAAAACAAACACTATTTCAAAGAGGATTTATGTTATGCAATTTATGAGAACAATAAGCCCGTTTCGGGATTAATGCTCAAACCTATCATGCAAAATGTTCGAGGAACAATTAAAAAAATGTGTGGAGTCGCAGAAGTCGTTACTAATCCTGAAGCTAGAAGAAAAGGATATGCTAAGAAATTAATGGATTTTTCATTCAAAAAGATGAAAGAAAAAGAACAAGTATTTTCTACCTTATATCCTTTCAAAGAGGAGTTTTATGAAAGATTAGGATACATTAGTTTTCCTCAAATAAGAACAGCTGTTTTCTCTCCTCAATCTTTGGTTCCTATAATCAAAGAAGAACTAGACGGCACTGTAGAGAGGATCAATATCAAAGAAGGAATTGATGTATATCTTGATTACATTAAGAAGTTTCAGCTTAAAACTCATGGAATGGGAATAAAACATGACACTGAACAAGCTAGGATGAAAGATGAAGCTACTTACTGGCTTGCTATTGCAAAAAAGAATAATGGTGAGGTTATAGGAATCATGACCTATAAAATCACTGGATTTTGGAAGGAAATTAAAATTAGACATTTTTATTTTGATAATTCTCAAGGCAAATATTTGTTACTACAATGGCTAGCTCATCACGCTGACCAAGTTAATGAAATTCATCTCCCCGTTCTTCCTGGAGATTTTCCTGAAATTTGGTTTAATGATACATTTTGGGGTTCTAAGGGAAAAATAATCAGCAGAGAATGGGTGCCTTCCCCTATGGGTCGAGTTGTAATTGTAGACCAAATTTCTGGCATCCATGTTGGAGAAGGGTCCATTTCAATGAAAATCAAAGATGAGCAATGTGAATGGAATAACAAAACATACTTGTTTGAAAACAAAGATGGTATTCTGAATGTAAATGAAACTGATCACCATGATTGTGAGTTAACAATACAAGGATTATCTGCCATAATCTATGGTTGTTATAATTTGGATGACTTTCCTTTCAAAAAATGGGGAGATTTATCAGAAGAAAATAAACTAAAACTAAAGAAACTCTTTCCACAAAAATTGCCATTTTTACATGCAGATTTCTAATTAGAAATCTTCTTCTTTCACATTAAAGCTTCCCAAATATTTGGTGTAGAATCAGGGTAAAAACTATCTATGTCCTTTATTTCAATAACTATTTTTCCAGTATTCCCATGAATTGAATAGGGCATTCTGCTTACTCTTTTAATGTCTGTAGATACAACTCTATCAATTCTAGGGTATCTGTTCAAGATTATGTCATTTGACATTTTCCTTCTTACTTTCCACTCATTTGGCATTATAATGTTATATTGATTATGATCAAAAGAAGTAGCTTCCTTAACTTGAGTTATTATTTTTCTAGCCTTAAGTTCTGTTAATCCAAAATCTTCAATTTCTAATTTTGTTATATTTTCTAGTTCTCCAGAACAGTATTTGCATTTTATATTGCTATCTTGAATTCTTTTGTTTAGTGTACTAAACCTTAAACCTTCTGCTTTTCTTCCTGTTACTTCTTCTACTAATTCATAAGCTCTAAATTTTGATTTACAACTTTGACAGTGTAAGATAGGGTTATCCAAATCCACAAGAAAAGAGTGCTCAATGTAAGGTTTAACTAAAAGAGAAAAAATTCTGTTTCTGAGAGGTTTTGCTTCATTAGGAATTTCTTCAATAGATTGAGATCTAGTTTCGTCATGTATGAAAGTTAAATAGTTCAAAATTGAAACTCTTTGTTCATTGTTTAGAAACTTCGATTCTTTATCCACTACCCATCCATGTACTCCTCTTCTACCCGAAAAGAACCATTTCATCTCCTTAAAACCAAAATCTTCTTTCATAGTTTCTTCAATAAATATAACTGCATCTTGAACTAAAGGCCAGCAAATTTTACAATAGTCGTATTTGCCACAGTCACATGATCTTACTAAATCATATTCATTGATATCAATGTCAAAAATAAATTCTCTATACTTCCATTTGATAGAATGTATTCTATTATCTCTGGAAGGTGGCTTTTCATATACTGAACCTACATAAGCATGTTGAACTGAATTGGAAACCATAAAGTCTCTTAATTTTTTTGTATTTTCAAAAGATATGTTTCTCGTAAATCTTTCATTAACAACAAAGCCAAATTCTCTATTTTGAAAATCAGGCGAACCTAGATAAGACATGAAACTTTCCATAGGAAATTTCTTATCATAATATTCAGACAGTAATTCTGATGTAACTTCCTCACTCATCTTCATTACTCTCCTTTACTTCTTTTTCTTCCTTTTTCTTTGCATAGAATCTCTTGTAGGCTTGTCTGGTGAAACTTATCATTTGATTAATGTGATTTCCTCGAACAGTCCAACCTGTTAATAATGTGAAATATCTCGCACATGCTCTTTGATACTGTTGACCATTTAATAATTTAGAAATATCTTCTATTGCCGTTTCAACAACTTCTCCCTTTCTGTCTTCAAAACGGGTTTTTATGTCTTCTATAATTTTGGCACTTTCTTTATGTGCCCAGTAACAATAATAATTGTTGATACAAGTTTTACAACTTGGAGGGTTGTAATCGACTTCACGACCAACTTTACCATAAATATGTAGAATCTGATAGTTTACCTTCTGTTTAAATTCCTCAAAAGAAATTCCAATATTGTCTACTGAGCTTTCATACCAAAATCTCTGTTGTTCTTCAACAGCCATGCCAGCTCTTTTTAAAAAAGTTCCTAACTGCCAATTTTCTAAATGAGCCAGATGACCTTCTGATTTAAGAATTCCAATTAGTTCCTGAATACAAGGTGGAAATAATTCAGGTTTAGAAAGGATTTCAACTCCCTCATCTAAACCTAAACTTAGGAAATCTTTTGATAATCTTGTGGATCGTGCAATTTCTTCTACTCTGTCAAATATAGGTTTAATGGCATTTTTTAATCCTTCATCTTGTTCGACAAGTTCTTTTGATCTCTCAATAACCTCTCTCAGCTGTTTCTCAAACTCTCTTTTAACTGCGAGGCGTATGTCTGCAAGTGTGACAATTCCCCATCCTTTGTAGAGAAGTACTCTTTTTGCTGAAACTATTGAGGGGATTTTTGTATAATGAATAGCTACTTTTCTGTTAAGGTCAGTGGCGCTTGTTCCATATTTGCTTTTAGCGTATTTTACAGATCTTGTATCAACTTCTGCAATATTGAATTTTCTGAAAATATCTATACTAAACATGCTATTAATTTCACTGATTAATTTAACATTTTCTTGAGAATAAAGTTCTTTTAACACACTTATTTTTTGTTCAAAACTTGGACTACTGATAAAACGGAATTCAAATAGATCCCCCTCAACCTCTATTAACCAGGATGTTAATCTTGGATCTTGGGAAACTGCAAGTTTAAGTGAAGTGTGTCCTCCAAATTCCTCTACTTTCGACTGAAACCATTCATCTTCAGACATCCATGAAGGTTGAGTTATTATCCATAGATCTTCCGAAATAAGACGGTCTAAGCGTGTATTGGCATACTTATTCCAACTTTCAACATCTAAAGATATGTCTCCAGGGTCTTTTAAAACAAACCAGTCAGGAATTTCAGTCGACATGATTTTTCCTTTCTTTAATACTTACATAACAGTATTAAAAAAATTGTGTTAAAGTTTTTTGATTATTATCTATTTTTCTTAAATTAGATATTTTAACCCCTATCAGTCTTATATCTTCAGGTTTTTTGTTTTCAAATTCTTCTAAAAGTTTCTGGACAACAGTCCTAACAAGTTTTTCTGTGATATTGTAACTGGATAGAGAATGTGATCTAGTATAGGTTTCGAAGTTTTTAAAACGAATTTTAAGAGTTATAGTTTTAAAACTCATGTTTTTAACTTTCATTCTTGCTATAATTGTGTCAATGGAAGAATCAATTTGTACCCAAATATTTTCCCATTTTTGGTATCTATCAAAGAAAGTTCTCTCTTCACTAATTGATTTCCTTTCACTAGATAAGAATTTTTCTTGAGTATTTTCAGTATTGAAACCATTTACCAGTTTCCATGTTTTAAGTCCATATTTACCAAATTTCTGGTAGACTAACTGGTATGGTAATTTGGCTAAATCACCACATGTGTATATATTTTTCCTACTGAAAGATTCAGCACTTTTTTTTCCTACTCCAGGTATGATGGTAATTTTGAGAGGTTCCATAAATTCTGTAATCTCTAGAGGTTTTACAACAATTAATCCATCAGGTTTATCTGTTTCAGAAGCGATTTTTGCCAGTATTTTTGTAGGAGCAATACCTATTGAACAAGTTAAACGTTCTGTCGCATAAATGTCATCCTTTAATTCCACAGCAAGTCTTCTTGCTTCTTCATAATCGGATGCTATTTCAGTTAAATCAAGATAAGCTTCATCATTACCTGCTACTTTCATAGTAGGGGAATAATGTTTTACTATATTCATAATACTCTTTGAAACTTCACTATACAGCTTATATGACCCTCTAACCATTGTTAGATGTGGACATAATCTTAGTGCTTGTGATATTGGCATACCTGAATGAATACCATATTTTCTTGCATTATAGTTACAAGTACTAACGACACCTTGCTTTGTTTTTGGATTTCCTCCAACAACTAGAGGTTTATCTGCTAAACTAGGATTATCTCTTATTTCAACAGAAGCAAAAAAAGCATCTAAATCCATATACAGTATGATAGAATCAAATGTTTGTTCCTTCTCTGAGAAATAAACGACTTGATTAGCAAGTGTCATATTATTGAATTATAGTCTTTTTAATATAAAAAGTCCAAAAAATAAAAAATGAAAAAGGAATTACCTTTTTCTTCTTCTTAAAAGTAGTACAGCTAAACCTACTATTCCAATCACAGGCAATACAAACTCATATGAAGTATAACCTGTGTCAGGTGGAGTACTAACATATACAGCTCCTGGATTTGGAGTATCTACTATGAAATCTGTGTTACAATTATTTGTGTCCTCATTCGCAGGATCTCTTTGTAAAGTTTTATCTGCATCTGTAGTAGAGCCTGACCATGCAACAACACCTGCTACACTTCCAGATCCCCAAGCAACAGCATCCTTTGTAGCATCTGATGGATCTTTTAAGCTAAGATCATCTCCTGTATTAGCTAGTTGAATGTCACCTAAATTGTAATCAGCAGCTGGAGCTGTAACACCTAATGCTGTCATCTCACTTAGATATATTGCTTTATCATATGCAAATATCAATATGTCATCTGCATCAATTTGTGCCCCTTCTGGTAGGATATAATTTCCCTCACTATCCGTTAGTTTCCAGTTTTCAAGGTAAATATCAAAATCAAACGCATTATAAATCTCAACAAATTCCCCTTCAGGTTCATCGTCAGCATCATAACGAATTTCAGTGATGAATATTTTCCATCCTGCTTCATTGATTATGTTAATCTTTTTAACAACTTCAATAGGATCTCCCACAGTAGGAGTTCCTAAAACTTTGATATTGTGGATACCATGGGTATATGTTTCAGTATTGATGCTTGTACTGACTATTCCAGTTGGATTACTCCAGATATGAACCGATGTACCATCAATGAAAAGCTCTCCAGAGGTGTATGTATTAATTGCAAATGATGCTTGGAACAGGTAGTTTCCTGAAGCTATTCCTCCAACTTTTGGAGATACTAAAGCTACTGGAGCTGCAAAACCAACAGGTGTTTCACCATTAGTCCAATCATAATCAAATACTTCTTTGAAATATGCTGCAATATTAGCATTTTTTACAATAGCTCCTGCTTCTCTGTTATTTTCAATTGAATTGTTAGACCAATTGATACTTGAAACTTGGACAGTTTCACCATCAACAGAAACATATTTGTTATGATCATACATACCTTTGAAAAACTTAACTTGAACACCACTGTTGATCAAAGTTTCTGTAACATTTCCGGTTGATGAGTCAGGTTCTGGTATTAGAACTCTTATTGAAACCCCTCTTAGTGCAGCATCAATAACATCATAGAGTAAATCACAATCAAACTTGATATATTGAAGTTCTAAATCGATACTAGTAGTTGCTGATTGAATTAAGTTAGAAAGTAATTCAAAACTGTTATCTGGAGAGAAAATTGGTGTTACTTCAGCATACTCTACGAAGATAGATGGAGAAAATGGATGTTCATAAGTTCCACTAGTTTCAGGAGCTTGAAGATTTCCAGTATGTCCAATTGCAGAATCGTATGCAGTAGAAATCAACCCATCATCAATGAAGACGTCTTCAAAGTATGATGCAATTGCAACATCATTGAAAATAAATCCCATCTCTCTATTAGTTCTTGCTTCAGGAGATTCAGGCATACTTGAAGGAGCCCAGTTTCCTGAGTATACATAAACTTCTTGACTATCCACAATCCAGAATTTAGCATGTGTGAAAGTGAAAGAACTACTTGTCCAGTAAACATCAATTCCTGCATTATCTAGTCTCCATGCAGCTTCTTCGGTATATTCATCTTCATAGCTGTTAACACGGTCATCTGAAAGTTGTACAATAACTGTGACTCCTCTACCATGAGCTGCAATAAGCTCATTTATTAAAGATTCACTTGACAATGTATAAACTTCAAGATAGAAGGTTGATTGTGCATTATTAATGGAATTTATTACAATTTCATGAGCATTATCTGGTCCTACAAAAGTAGTAATATTTGTTATTCCTGAAAATGTTTCTGTTGTAATGGCATCCAGAGAAATATCACTTAAATTATTAGCAAAATTTGAAGCAACAAGTACTTGTTGATTTGCACTAAATGGAACAAATGCTGGTAAAAGTAACGACAAAATTGCTAAAAAGATAATTTGTTTTTTTCTAATCATATCTATACATACAAATTATGCTTAATAAATATATATCGTCTAAACCGAATCAGATTTTCTACAGATTTTCTAAAATTGTATTTGCTCGCTTTACATCTTCGGAGATATCAGATTTTCTTGAAGCCATTTTAATATATCTTGAGTATTGCTTAAAATCTTTTTCAGTTATCTCCATTATCTGCATTATTTCTTCAACAGTAAGTGCTTCTGCTTGAGGAATTTCGATTAATTCGAATGCAAATTCAAGAGGTGTCATTTTTAGTTCTATAATTTGATCTGGTTCTCCCCAAAAAGAATTCAGAAAAGAAAGATCTTCCTCAGTAGCTCCCCAAACATATGCAAATTGTTTGTTATCTCTCAGTTTTCCAGCTATTTTAAGTCTTGATTTGATGAAAATAAAGTGACCCGGTCCTTCATCTTGTTTTGAGACATGTGCTCCATATTTCTGAGCAATCAGATATAATTGATTGAGAAACTCACTTGTGTTTTTTATTTCATAAATGACCTTCATATCTGCTGTTTGGTTATGAGTCTTAAAATAGTTTCTCAATTTCCTAAAAGATGGGATACTAGTCCCCATGATATTGATAGAATTGTTTAATTTTAGATTGCAAAATTTCCTTTTCTGGTTGTACCAGATGCAAGTTATCCTTTAACCATATAGGGAGATGTTTTTTGTAATAATGTCTGGCAAAACGATAGTCAAGTAACATGATTACTGCGTAATCTTCTAAACTTCTAATTGGTCTTCCTGCTGCTTGAGCCGCTCTAGTAATTGCAGGAATATTGTAGCCAAACTCTCTACCTTTGGTTGGAAATTGCTTTTCCAAATAATCTATGCTGGCTTTGACTGTAGGAGTTGGCCTTGCATAAGGAATTCCTACAATAATTACACTCTGCATTTCACCTCCTGGATAGTCACTTCCTTCAGATGATCTGCCACCTAGAACAGATATTAAAACGCCCCCCTTCTTCTTGGATTCATTCTTAAAATCCTGAACTAGTTTATCGTTTTCTCGAGACGACATTCCCTGATAAGCAATGAAAAGAGGCTTTGATATAGCTCTTTCAAGACCTGTTTCAAGGATACTTCTCATAATGGCATAACTTGCACAGAAAACACCTATATTTTTTGGTGTTGACTCGACTGTTTCTGTAATTACTTCCAACATTTTTAAAAATGTAGCAGGAATTCGATCTTCTAGTTTTGATGAAATCTTATCAACTACCAAAGTAACATGGTTTTCTTTTCTGTAAGGAGACGGTAAACTAAGAATCTTTAAATTTTCAAGTTGAAGTCCAATCAGTGATGCATATGCTTCAATTGGATCTAAAGTTCCTGATAAGGAAACCGACATATATACGCTATCTAGAATATTTTTCGTTATTGATCTAGGGTCAAGCGACTGTGTTAATAGTTTTGAGCTTATATTTCCAGTTTTTGATTCTTTTTTCAAAATGAAATGAGCAAAGTCATCTCTTGTTTTTGTTTCAAGAAGCCGATTGAGATAGGATACAACTGCAGATGTGTAAGAAAGAGGAGCTTTATTCTGTTTAGCTTGCATTTCTTTGACAAAATCCGCAAGTCTGTCAAGCGATTTTAGGAATTGTTCATCAATTTTTTGACCAGCACTTTTTTCTACTTTTTTAATAAAATCAGCAGGATTGAAACTAATTTCTTCATTTATTTTTAAAGAAGAGCTTTCATCAACTAGTATTAAAGATAAAGCATCTAGTAGGTCATAAATTTCACCCATCTTGTATTTTATCGCTTCTGATTTAGCATTATCAATGCTAAAATTTGATAAGCTATTACTGCTAATATCGACAGCTGTTGAAGGTAAATTATGAGCTTCATCAATTACTAATATGATGTTCTTTAATTCTTTATCCAAATTCTGTAGAAAATTCGCTTGTACTCCCGGATTGAAAATATGTTGATAACTAGCTGCTACAACATTTACATTTGGTATCACTTTCTTCGAAATTTCAAATGGGCATACTTCAAAGGATTTTCCAATTTCAAATATCTCCAAACTATCTAGAACTTGTTCTTTTGTTATCTTTTCTATTTTAGCTTTAATATCTGTTTTAGCAGTATTGGAGAAATATTTGCACTTATTCTCTTTTTTTAGATATCTACAAATATCTGCAGCATTCGCAGCATCTAAAGCAAACTTCTGAATAATCGGATGTAAACACAATTCCTTTCTCCCTCTTAGAGCTATTCCTGAAATAGGTTTAAGCTGTTTAATCATCTTTAGTTCTTCTATCACCCTGCTCATTTGTTGATGAGTTCGGCAACAGTAAACTATAGTTTTCTTCTTCTTTATACAGATTGGCAATAAAGCTGTTAAAATAGCGATTGTTTTACCTACACCGTTAGCAGCTTGAATAATTATATGTTTTTGATTGTTGTTCTCTTCAGAAATACTCTCTATAATTTGATTTTGAAGAGGTCTGACTTCAATATAGGGAAAATACTCTTCCCACACTTTATTCGTATTTAATCGCTTATGAACTACAGGTTGATTGAGAGGTGTATTGCATTTAGTACAGATTCCATTGTTTGCATTGGATGGTATGATTTTCCCACATTTGGAACAAAAAATATAATCATCTATCTCGGTTCCACTCTCTCTACGATTACTCATAAGTGTCTTTGTTTCGTTTATGAGAGTCCATATAAGCTTTATTGCATGAGTAGAGAAAACGTAAAACAGACGATTAAGAAATAGTTGAAAATTCGATTTTTTGCACTAACTCCATTTTTTTAGAAGATTATATTAATAAATACCCGTGTGAATTATATTATTGAAACTAGACTAGTAATCAAAAATTAACTAGCAATGTTTAAATACAACGAGTAATGAAAAGCTATTTCAAAGAGATTAGTCAAAAACTAATACGAACCTCTGGTTGGGGTCATTTACGACTTAGGGGGTAAAGCAAATAGTCTGGTTTGTGAAATTAAATGACACAAGAAAATATTAGACCAATAGATGAGATGTTGAAAAATACTACCCTCCTATTGGAGACTATAGCTTCTGAAATTGTACATTCAACCAGTAAAATATATGCAAGTTATCCTCCTGGTGAAATTACTTCAAGTCTATTCAAATTCGAGGATGACATTTTTCTTAAAGAGTTTACAGATAATTTTGATTTAATAAAGAAAGTACTGAAAAAAGAACTTTCTAAACTACCTTATGATCGTGAAGATGAAGTTATTATTCTAGCTAATCTTTTAACTGAAATTAAAGAATATGATATGGCAATCGAAATTTATAGTAAATTGTCTAATTACAATCCAGACAACCAATTCGCATGGGCAAACTTGATGTCAATATACATGCTTCAAGGTAAACATAAGGAAGCAATGGATTGTTATCTTAGGCTTCGTCCAGATTTTATAGAACATTCAAACAATGAGAAAAAAGATTCAACATCAGATGCATATAGGATATTGAATATTTCAACTGCTTATCCCCTACCAAAATCTTTGAAATCTCTAACTCGAAGAGCACAAACATCAACTGAATTGAAACAACAATTTGAGCACGAGTTAAGGGAATTATACGCAAACAAAGATTTTGTTAACGGGCAAGAAGCTTTAGCAAATAATAATACTGATGAAGCTTTCATTCTCTTTTCAAGCGTAGTTCTTAAACAACCAGATAGCCATGTAATATTATTTTTCACTGGAAAAGCGGCATTTGAAGGCAAACATTACCTCATTGCTGAAGAATATTTCAAGAAAGCACTTCAGATTAAGAATGATATACCTGAGTATTGGAATGAATTAGCTGATTGTTTCTTTGCTCAGCATAAAAATGAACAAGCTATCAAAGCAATTAAGACTGCTTTAACACTGGATCCAGAATGTTTAGAGTGTTGGACTTTAGCTGGAATAGCTATAGCAACTATTGAATCTATGGGAGAGTATGAGTACTTTATTAAGCAAATTCAATTGATGTCTTCAGCTGAAGCAATTGTTCGTTTCGTAACTGGGCTAATTAGTAGAAAGAAATATGATAATTCTCTGGAAATACTCCAGATAGGTGTATCAAAATTTCCCGAGAATGCAGGAATATTAGAAAATTTGGCTTTGGTTTATGAAAGAATGGGAAAGGTAGATGAAGCCATAAGCATCTATGAAGAATTACTGATGTCTGGAAAAGAAGTTCAAAAATATCTTCAGAAAATTACTTCAATTTTAACTGTGCTTCATGATGATAAACGATTAGTTCGCATTCTTAAGATGGTATCTTCTTATCTCCCTTGGGATGAAACTACTCTTTGGAATAAAATAGGTGATCTTCTTATGAGAGCTAAAGACTATCTTGGTGCAAGTGAAGCTTTCAGAAAAGTAATATCATTTGATCCGAATGATTCTAGGATACAGTTTAATCTTGGGCTAGCATATCAAGAATTATCACTTTACAAAAAGGCTGAAGAAACATACAAAAAAGTATTGGAATTAAATCCTGAAGATCATGCAGCTTTAAACAATTTAGGTAATGTTTTAAAAGAATTAAAGAGATATGATGAAGCGATTGATGCTTATCAAACAGCTATAGATATTGAACCAAGCAAAGCCATTTCTTGGGCGAATCTTGGGATACTCTATGAAGAATTGAAACTTAAGAATGAAGCTAAAAATTGCTATAACAAAGCAAAAGACATTGCTATAAAGAATAAAGATTATAAAACAGCTGCACGATTTGAAGAATGGGAAAACTCTATATGAATCCAAATAATGAAAAATCTCCTGAGGCATGGAGGGTGGCTCAAAGTTCAATAGCACATTTTTTACACAATAATAGTTTTGAGGTTTGGGAAGAGAAAAAGATTGAGAATAGGAGATTAGATATATTAGCTAAAAGATCTATTAGGGACAAAACATACTATATTGTTTTTGAAGCAAAACATCACAATAAAGTATCTGCAGGAAATGAAGATAAGTTTCTAGAACAACTAAATGAATATCTAAGAATTTTGATTTTACGGGAACTAGAAAGAAAGAAATTTTCTCATGTTTTGAAGAGGGTCACATTCATAGGATATCTTGTTCTCTTGAAAGATTATGGAATTTATAAAAATAGACGAAAAAATTGGAGAAAAAATCGAAGTTTTCCGGATAATAAGGACTTAGAAACTATATGGAAGAGAAACGTTTACATGTTCTCATCCACACAAGATTACATTCAAAGAAATTTAGAATCTGTTGGACTAACTTTCTATACACAATCAAAAATCGCTGATTTTTTTAGTGAAAAACAACAATAAGAATAAAAATCCTCTTACTATATCTCTATCCAATGAGTGTTGATATTTCCAAATACAAAGAGAAGATTTTCTCAATTCAAATTATAGATCAAGGAATTAGTGTATTTACTGAAAAATTCACAGATTTCTTGAATATTGATGATGTATTAGTATTCGGTTTCATATCGGCACTGCACAGCTATACTTATGCTATGGGTAATGAAGAGGTTAGAACAATAGATTTTGGTACGAGCAAATTTCTTTTTGCAGAACTTCATGACGGAAAATTACTTGTTATTATTACTAAGGAAACCCTAAGCAAAGAAATTGAAAGTACACTTATACATAATATATCTCTTAGGTATGAAATATTGACAGAAAATAAATCTATTAGTGAAATTTCTTCTCTGTTTGATATTGGGGATACAATTATACCCTTGGATTTAGTTGCAGAAATTAGAAGAAAAGGACAGAAAAAACCAGAGAGATATATTGATAATGAAGTAATTACAGAAGAATCTTTACCTCTCCCTGAAATTTCTATCCCAACAGTCAAGATGGAGGAATTTTTCGTAGAGGTTCTAACTGACGAAGAAAAATTGGGTGGAGATAAAATTAATAGTATTAAGAAATCTTTAACAAATTTCTTCTTGGGGTATAAGAGACTAATTTCAAGTTTATTTGCAGTTGCAAAGGATGACCAGCTTTTTTCATTTGTTTTTAGTCGACGAGTATTTTCCGAAATATATCCAGTAATAAAATACATTATGTCCAATCCTTCAGAAATTAGCATCGATCCTAAATCCTCAGAAAATCTAATTAAATCAATTACAGTGGAGGATGAATTATACTGGGTATTGGTTTATTCAAACAAGAATCAAACCTCAAAAGCTATTGTTTTTAGTAGTTTTCGAGATGAATTAGAATCTATGTCTCCTCACATGAGTAGAATTTCTATGTTTGTTGAGAGAATGTTATAAAAAATTTCAATATTCTACTTCAGCATGAAGTTTTTTTTCTAAACTTGAGAGTTTATATACTAAATCCGCATTCTATCACTGAATGAACATTCAAAAATAAAGATAAGATTGATATACTATTAGTATTACTACTTACCCAAAGAAACTGGTGGATAAGATGAGTCTATCTGGACAACAAATAGAAAAAATGCTACATGAATTTGAATCTAATACAGAAGGAGTATTGGGTTGTTCAATTATTTATGCTAAAGATGCTTTATTGTTAGCGGAATCATCACAGAAATTTGAAAGACTTGTTATTCAATGGTTAAGTGAAAAGATGCTTTCTCTAGCAAAGGAATCCCTCCAACAATTAATGAAAGAATTTACTTTGATGAGTGTTACAATTGAAGAAAAGGATCACTTTGTTTATCTTCGTCCAATTGGTGATGAATATTACGCAGTAATTATAACTACCAAAGAAGAAAACAGAGGCCTTCTGGAACACAATATTAAACGATTATTGCAACAACTAACCCCAATGATGATAAGTTAAACAAGCAATGAGGTGAAAAACTGTGGATCTAACTACGCTTAAAGTACTGGCTAAAATGGCTAGTGGTGATGAAGGACCAAATGAAAGGTTCAAATTTATTTCACCTGATACACTTGGTGTTCTTTGTTCCAGCTCAACATTAGAAGAATTATACGAGTGCGTATTGGATCTAAGTCCTGTAATAATCAAAGCTCATGTGTGTTCATGTGAAGACTCTGATGATGCAGGAACCCGAGATTTAGCTTTTTATGTACATTATGTTTTTGGGGATGCAGAACTTTCAATGAAAATCTATAGTGCTGCAGAAAGATTTGAAGATAGTTCAGAAAAACTAAAACTGGAAATAAGCAATCTATTATTCACTAGATTACTTAATTTCAGTGAAATAGCCTTAATTCCAGATTAATCTCTTACAACGTAATTTTTTTGTATATTGAATTTTTGTTTCGTTAGTCTATTATTAGATATAGGTGTATAAATCTTGAGTTCAAAATGTCCCACTTGTAAAGGTCGAGGAAAGATTATAAAAGAAAAAATGACTTGTCCTTCGTGTTTAGGTATAGGTAAAACATCCTTCACACTAGGTGAAGCTAAAGAAGGACAGGCTTGTGAGAAGTGTAAGGGAACAGGAAAAATTATTTTGCGTGAAAAGTGTCCAACGTGTGGAGGGAAACAATCAGTTCAATTATGTTCAAATTGCAAGAAAATAATAAAAGAACCTACATCTTCTGGCTTATGTAGTGGTTGTGAGGATAAGAAGGTTCCAGTAGTTTATAGTTTAAAACCCCCTATTGATTCCCGACTAGTCAGAAAAGGGATGTTACTTCTTTCTAGAGTTGATGCTGTGAAAAAAGTAGGTGTTTTTGTTCAAATTGCTCCTGATTTGAATGTTTTAATAAGAACAAAGGATGTAACTCAAGACTATGCATGGGATATTGGAGAGGAAGTGATTGTTAAGGTTAATTTCATAAATGATCAAGGGAAGCTTTTTGGTATTCCTCTGAATATAGATGATTATGCAATAGAATCTTTACGAGGTAGAGTAAGAAAACTCCAAATTAGTAACTTGAATCAAGACATGGAAGGGTCCTTTATCTCTCTTAATGCACAAGTTGTATCTGTTTTACAAACATCGGGACCAACTCGTTTTACACTTGCTGATCAAACTGGCTCAATTAATGGTGCTGCATTCATTAAACCTGGAGAAAGAGCATTTCCAGAAATAGAAGAAGATACAGTTGTAGCAATTTTCGGGGAAATAAATAAGCACAGAGATATTTTACAAATTGAAATAAAAGACATGGAAGCTTTGGATGAAGCTGAGAGTTCTAGTTTGGTAAAAGAAATCGAAAAAGCGATAGATGAAAAAGCTACTCCCCAAAAAATAGACTTTTCGATAAAAAGTGAGCTTCTTGAAAAACTTAGACCAGACCTAACTAAAGCTGCTAAACGTATTAGAAAAGCCATTTTCACAGGTCAACCTATAATAATACGAAATCATGCTGATGCCGATGGTACAGTTGCAGGATTTGCAGTCAAGATGGCTATCAAAAACTTGATGGAAAAAGAGGGATATGATAATGATACAATAAGGATGAGGTTAAAACGCCTACCCAATAAACCACCATTCTATGATGCTATTGATGTTACAAAAGACCTTGACTTTGCTTTAGCAGATCAAGAAAGATTTGGTGACAAGTTACCCTTATTCGTATGCTTAGATTTTGGATCGAGTACTGAATCTCTCTTTCCTTATTTACAAATTAAATCTCTAGATTTAGAAGTAATTGTAATAGATCACCATTTTCCCGATAAAGAAATCAAAGATTTAGTAGATATACATGTAAATCCATATTTCGTCGGAGGAGGTTATGAACTGTCTGCAGGTATGTTAGGGTTTGAATTGGCTAGGATAATCAGCTCTGATATTCATGATGATTTGCTACATCTACCAGCAATTGCAGGGTTGATGGATAGAGTTGAAGGAAAAGAACTGGAGCAATACATCAAGTTAGCTGAATCCAAAGATTATACGATTGATGATCTGAAAAAAATTGGTATAGCTGTGGACTATGAAGTATATCAACTAAGATTTTCAGAAGGACAAAACCTTTTGAAAATATTATTTGGCGTTGATACTTCAATAGAATGGCATACAAAGATGTATACTTTAATCGGAAATGAAACAAGAGAGATGATGGATAAAGCGTATAAGAATGCTCTTCCTCATAGTAAAGTCAAGGAGCTAGCAAATGGTGCGTTACTGGTAACTATAGATGTAGAGTTGTATACACATAGATTTACTTTCCCGAATCCTGGTAAACTAACAGGATTAATTTTCGATCATCATTGTCAAGAAAATCCTGATAAAGCTGTGGTTACTCTTGGCGAAGGTCCAGACTTCATAATTCTTCGTTCTAAGGGACTTTTAATCAATTTTCCCGATGCAGTGAAATTAATACAAAACAAAATTTCTGAAGCCGATGTTGAGGGCGGTGGGCACGAAGTTGTAGGTTCAATTAAATTCTATTCTGGAGTAAAAAAGAAAGTTATGAAATTCTTCATTGAACATCTATCCGAATTAGAAGTTAAAACAATATAAAAAGTAGAGAAAGTTAGGAGTTTTCTAAGTCATTTTTTTCTTTAGATTTTCTCCTAAAAACCTTTCTAAAACCTCTAGAAACACCACTTCTCGTTTTGGAGTAAGCTCCAACAATAGCTCCTGCAACTTTTTTGGTAGGGGCGATAAAAACTTTCTGTGCTGCTGATTTTGCACCTATTTTAATCCCCTCCTTAATTATCATGTTTGCGTAATCCTTCCATGAATCTTCCCCACGTTTGATTCTGTCTAGTCTTTCTTCTAATTCTTCAAATGATGGAAGAAATTCAAATCGATATAATTCAGGTGAAGAATATCTACGAAATCTTGAAGACCATTTGTAGCTAAATAGGAAGAACATTATTATCAAAGGTAAAAGAATAATTGCTATTTTATCCTTTAAACCAACCAGATCGTTTAGTGAGAAAAAGGTTTGAGTGAAGAGATCTTCAGTTGCAATAAACTGAAGAATAGTTACATGATATCCTAAAACCAATCCCATTAAAGTGATTAAAACTCCTAAAGGACCCATAAATCTGGGAATTTTCAATAAATACCATTCCTCCTCAGCTTCAGTTTCACTGATATCTTCATTCTTAGTTGATTCATCAACAGATAGGATCATTTCCTTAGCCTCACCCTTCTCTATTTTTTTTACTTTTCTCCCATAACTAGAAACAGTATAAAAAATGAAGAAGAGAGCAATAATTATACTTCCTGCATTATCATATGGAATTATGTTAGTTTCAGCTCTATTTTGGAATGTGTAAAGTGCATATTTCCATAATGTGAATGAGGAAAAAACATAGAAGAATGCTAAAATTGTGTAGAAAACATCATCCTTCTTTCCCCATACAAAAATCATAAGATTAACTAGAATTATGGCTATAAGTGCAAATAAGACTGTAACTAAAGTGAAGACCAAACTAGTTATACTTTCAGCTGTTATTGGTGGTATCAAGAATCTTCTAACGGAATCATAGATAACATAACCAGCTAAAACCGAATTAACTAATGAGAAGAAAAACGCAATACCACTGAATATAATTGTTCCTTCATCAGCTGGTTTTCCAAGAAACATGATGCTTCCTAAAACCTTGCTTCCCCAGAAATTTCTTGATAGTGAAAATGTTAGAAATATAGATACAATTATCCAGCTAAAATAACAAATTGATGCGATATATGGTGAAATAATTGGAACGAAGTAAAGTAATACTGCTCCACCAACTGCAGATAATATTGCTGGAGGAACCCAATATTTCAATTGATATTTTGAGAAAAATAGCCCGAACAGCACGTATGTGATAGCTACAGACAACTCTATTGATATAAGTATATCTGCTACTATCTTCAGTGTTCCAGGAGGACCAACTTCAACATTTTTACGAATTAAATAGAAGATGGTAGTTGTTAGACTAATCAAAACAAAAGCTAAAGTGTAAAAGATATATCTTTTGCTGAAGAGTACTTTAAAACCGCTAGTGAAGATGTTTTTGATATATTTATAGAAAGCTTTCTCAACATATGACATGAATATCCAATATCTTCAGTCTATAAAAAAAGTTTGGAAAATAGAGCAAACTTAGTATCTAATGATTGTTATCCACTCTTTTTCTTCTAGAACCCTCTTTTTCAAAAACTGTTATATAATCTCTTAATAGAATATTAGAGGATACTAATGTTTGAGATTTTCGAAACCTTTCTCTTTGACGGAGATGGAGTTTTGTATAAAGAAAATTCACCTCTTCCGGGAGCTATGGAATTTTTACACCTGCTTGAAAAGAAAGACAAGCAAATTTTCATTTTAACTAATAATAGTACAAAAACACGAAAAGAATTTCAAGATAAACTAAAGAATCTGGGTATTTCTTTATCTATAAATCACATTTTAACTTCAGCTTCCTTAACAGCTGAATATTTGAAACAAAATGCCCCAAACTCTTCTGTGTATGTTATTGGGGAACAAGGTTTGAAACGAGAACTATTGCTTGCTGGATTGGATGTTGTTAATAATTGGGAAGAGACAAATGAAGAAGATATTTTCAATTTAAATTTTGATAATATTGATTACGTTATTACTGGAATGGATCGAAATTTTAATTACACGAAAATAGCGAGAGCAACTCATATACTTGTAAATTATAAAAATGTTCAATTCATAGCAACCAATGGTGATTTTACATTCCCTTCAGTTAAAGGTTTAATCCCGGGGGGAGGTGCAATGATTGCAATGCTAGAAGCATTATCTAACAGGAAAGTCGAAACTATTATTGGAAAACCTGCTCCTTTAATGTATGAAACAGCAATCTCGATAGCTAAATCGAAGAAAGACCTCTCAATAATGTTTGGAGATAGAATTGAAACAGATATATATGGAGCTAATAAAGCAGGGATAAATTCTTGTTTAGTTTTATCTGGTGTTACATCAATGGATGATCTAGGAGATTTGAAAGAAGACAGTGGACCAGATATAATTATCAACAATCTCGAAGATGCTGTCAATGATTTTAATTAGGTACTTCACCTTAAATTTTTATAGTTAAATTGTAAAACATGTTATGTGAAACAAATTCCCCTCCTATTTACAAAATGTTCAGGTTTTCTAATTATTATTTTATGCTTGTTTTCTTATACTTCCTATAGTTGCTCAACTGATGATTCTTTTCTAGATCTTTCACATGATACCGACAAATTATCAACTATCTTTAAAGAGAATTTTCTCCTAGATGAAATTCTTCAATCGAAAAATAATGACTTCTTTAGAATTCTAGTAAAGACTAATAATAAAGATGCTATTCGTTCTCTTGAGATTGTGGGAAAAGATCTCAAATTCTTTGAAACATTTGAAGGAATTGCTTTAACAATTTCAAAAGCTGCATTGTTAAACCAGATTAAGATAGG
Source organism: Candidatus Heimdallarchaeota archaeon (assembly GCA_021399345.1). Classification (GTDB taxonomy): domain Archaea; phylum Asgardarchaeota; class Heimdallarchaeia; order Heimdallarchaeales; family Heimdallarchaeaceae; genus UBA460. The sequence goes on along the minus strand of JAAFKI010000045.1, from coordinate 133,117 downwards.
GAATATACTTTCAGTATGGGAAAACTCGAAGATAAGAGCAGCTAGTTTAGATGCTCATTTGACTTCTTTAAACATAAGTAGAGACATAGATGATTTTAATAGCAAAATCAATACTCAAGCACTTTGGGATTTAGGATTTTTCGGAAATGAAACTTTAGTAGCAATTCTGGATACAGGAATAAAAACAGACCATCCTGCACTAGAAGTGGGTTTGGATGGTGAAAATCGAATAATAGACAGTTGGAATTTTATTGAGAACAATGCCAATGTTGAAGATGATAATGGACATGGTACAGAAGTTGCTGGGATAATTGGTGGTAACGGATTATATGGGTATGATCGTGGAGTAGCACCGAACTGTGAATTTTTAGTTGGAAAGATTCTTTCTTATGATGCTACAGGTTCAATTGAAGATTTAATTGAAGGAATTGACTGGGCTGTAGCAAACGGGGTAGATGTAATAAATCTCTCTTTAGGAAAAGAAGTTTCGAATAAAGAATCTCCAGAGGTTGAAGCTGTTAATAGTGCAGTAAAAAGTGGAGTTGTGGTATGTGTAGCTACAGGGAATTCACGAGGAATTGCTGAATTTGGATATAATGATAAATATACAATTTTAAGTCCAGGAATTGCTATGCAGGCTATTACTGTGGGAGCTATAGATAATAATAAAATTTTATTCGAGGAGAGTAGTGCTGGGCCTGTAGCTGTAAATTACAATGTAAGTTCGGAAAATTTTCTTTTTGACTCTGTAGATTTAGAAAATACTTGGTCAAAGCCAGATGTTGTTGCTCCTGGTGTTTTTTTAAATACTACTTCAACTAATTTACAAGGATCAACTATAGTATCAGGGACAAGTTACTCAACAGCTGTTGTGTCAGGATTGTGTTTGTTATTAAAGCAAATTTATCCTGAGTATAAACCGTCAATCTTGAAAGCTGCACTTCTTGAAACTTCAGAGTCATTAACAATAGATTATCTATCTCCTTTTGGAGAATATATCGGTCTCTTTGTACCACCAGATTATCAAGGAGCAGGATTAGTAGATGCCAGTGCAGCTAGAAACTACTTACAAGATCCGCAAAGTATAACCATCTGGCCTTCAGATTTACCCTATACCAGACAAGTATTTTTCAAAAATGAAAGGCAATCATTCTATATTCATCTGTTTATCAACAAGAAAATTGATTATTTGGTAGTGGGGTATCCAGCTGTATTAACTGAGCTATTAACGCTAAGTAACATACCAGCGGACTATGAAATCGGTCAACATGATATTCTAGTGGAATTTTCATCAGAGAATCTGTTTACGGGACCAATCAGCAGTCATCTTGATTTTGTAGCCGATAATCAAACTTATTCTATAGATTTTGACTTTCACATAAGAATTGGAAAAGGGAGAATATTATTTGACTGCAATGAGGTTGGAGATGAAGCGCTTTTCTCGTTATATGGTAATCTGAACAATTTTCTAGATACAGCCAGATTCTATGGGTTGATTCCTGAAATATTAAGAAGAGATGAAAATGTTTTCCATCTAAACCAAATGAATCTCAACAATTATGAAGTTATAGCTTTAATTAACCATAATAATTCACTTCTTCATAATTTCTCCTCTTTGGATTCTTCAGCAATTTTAGATTACATTTATCCAGGAGGAGATTATTCAGGTGGCGCAATTGTGATTTTTCCTTCTAAGGAAAGTGATATTGGCGGCCTTAATAGCCTTCTTGATGCACTTAACATCACATATAGCCAAACAGGATTAATCAATGAGACGATTAATTTATCATCAAATTTCCATCTTTTAACTTCAAATCCTAATAGTCTGCAAGAGATCTTTATCCCATCTCCTTTTGATGTGATAAAAACAAATGATTCCGTTGGAACTATATTTGATCGTTTTGTTTATTCTGACTATAGAAGTAATAATGGTTCACTAGTGGTTGCGGTAAATGATTTGTCAATGTTTCTAAATTCTCCATATCTCTATGATAATTTGCAAATGGATTACAAAGTGTTGAACTCTGCTTTAAACTTTGGAGATAATCAAGAATTGCTTCATAATATCATGAGTACAGCAGTTGTAACAAATCTTGAATTTGCTTATAATATATCCAGTTTGGAAGCAGTGAAGGGAGAAGACACTATCGAAGTAACAATAAGTGCTGCTAACAATTATAAACCCTTAACCAATTGGGATTTTTATTTAACAGTACAGAACAAGGATGTTATTGTAGTTCGAAATTATGATAAGATTGATTATGGTAATGGAACATATTTGATTAGTTTTGACCCATCACTATATTCAATTTCTCCTGGAGAACACACTCTCGCAATCCGTTCCTCATTTGGTACACATTCATGGAAAATTCATGTTCTAGCAAAGGTTTCTTGGGGACCTATAGTGGTTGAAATTTCATTAATAGTATGTGTTGTTTATTTGTTGATAACTAAGAAAAAGCGAGTTAAGTCGTAAGAATCTGATATACTTTTTTACTGTATTTTCCAAGTACTGTCATTGCAAGAGCTAAAGTGTAAATGTCTTTAGATGCAGCAAGGACAATGAATTGGTCAAGATTTAGAAGAATAACAAACCCTTCAGATCCTTTAATAATTACTTGATCCAAATTTCCACACTTAATCTGATTTACAGTTTGTTGACCAGCTGAGTTGAGAGCAGAGGCTAAAGCGGACATGATAACTTGATCTGTACTTTTCTCTGCAAAGAATGCTACTTCTTGTCCTTCAGAACTTACTACAGCGATTGCACTTAAGCTACATTCCTTTGAAATATCACGCAGTGTTATTAATAATTCATTCTTCTTCTCAGGAGTTATAAAATCTAACATTAATCTACATTGAAAGAACAAAATTATAAACTTTCTTAAATGAATTTTTTCTAGATAAGTCTATCTCGATGTGTTTTACAAACTGGAGTATAAATCTCTACACTTGTTCCTTTGGATTTATAGATCCACCCATTTATTGCAAATGCTTCCTTTCCACAAATAAAACAAGCTTTCTCATCTAGTAAAGGTAATTTCTTTCTTGGCATTCTATTCCAGTAGTTCTTGAATTCCTCTAAACTCTCCAAATACTTCTGATGCAGTTCCTTTGCTTCTTTATCTTCACTTGTAGTATGTCCCGTTATGAAAATAATATAACTCCACAAAACTATATCTAGAATATTTCCAAACGATTTAATTGGAATATGATGGTAACCTGTGATATTAATTTGTTGAGAGGTCTCTTTAACTTTATAGTCTATCACCAAATCCCTCCTTTGAGCACTTTGTCCTAAATCTAGTTTATACTTCTTTGAGATATTTACAATTCTTTGACTTAATTCTTCAAACAACCAATCAATAGTTTTCTGACTGCCTTTTCTGCTAGTATTCAAGAATTTAATCTCTAAAACAGGAAATGAGATGGTAATGAAAGCCTCCCCTACTGCTGCATTAGCCTTTCTAGCCAAATACTCGTATATGCCAGAGGGGTAGGTAATTTTCTTTCTATCAAAGCTCAAATAATTTCACTCGTAAGTCTCTCTTACACTAAACTATGAAAAAAACTAGCCTAAAAACTTAACTGCATAATTATTTGCCTTTTGCAGTTTTTTCAACCAAATCTTTTAGTTTATCTCTCTTAGCACCAATAAGTGAATTGAACGGCTTTCCATCTTTAAATACTACAAATGTGGGAAGACTGGAAACCATATATTTTTGAGCAAATATCGATTCTTGGTCCATATTCATTCGAAGGAATCTAACAGAATTTGCATACTTCTCAAATAATAGTTCAAAAAATGGTTCTATACTTCTGCATGGGCCACACCAAGGTGCCCAAGTATCTACTATAATCGGTTTTGTTTCAGATTTTAAAATCTCCTCAAATTCATCATTTGTTACGTTTTGTATTTTACCCATTTTTTTCCCCTATCTATAATTTCGAGAGTTTGTACTGTTTTTTATACACTCTTATTTATCTCTTCACATCTTTGGATATTTTCCAAATAAAAGTTTATGTAAAACAACCGAAAGAGGGAAAGTTTAAGTATTTTTTAAAGAAATTTGTAAAAGTAGAAACCAGATAGTTTGTACCAACCTAGGAGTAATTCACATGTATTCTCGTATATATGATTCCATAAAAAACCAACTGCAAAAGATTCTTAAAGATAAGCACGATATTGCTACTGAGCTAGTGTGGTCTAAACCACATTCTTCAAATTTGGGAGATCTTAGTTTTCCACTTTTTAATGCTGCCAAAGAAACTTCTCTAACACCACAAGATATAGGGAAAGAACTAATTGAAAATTTCTCTATGATGGATATAATAGATAGATTTGAGTTGAAGGGAGGTTTTCTAAACCTCTTCATCAATCAAAATGAATTCGCAAAAATAATTCTTTCTGAGATAATTTCGTTGGATAAATATGGAAAAAGCAATTTGAAAGAAAAGAAACGGATTATAGTTGAACATACTTCTGCTAATCCTATCAGCCCCCTCCATATAGGTAACATACGAAATTCCATTCTAGGTGATGTTATTGGACGACTTTATAGATTTCTGGGAGCTAAAGTTAATTTTCGCTATTATGTTAATGATCTTGGACGCCAAATTGCCCCCGTTATAATAGGGTATTTCTTATTGGACAATGATGGAGTTAAACCTGACATTAAAATTGATATCTGGATAGGAAAAATCTATGCTTTAATGAACACATTTCTAGAAATTTACCAGATTAAAAGTGGATTTGAATCATTATTTATAATACCTGATATGGAATCTTCATCATACGAGTTAAGTGAGGTTGAAATAGAATATTATCAAGCTAAGCTTGACACATCCAATGTTGATCAACAACAGAAAGAGAGGATGCTTAAACAGTTACTGAAGTTGTTACGCGTTCAAAATTCTTTGAAAGAAAAACTCTCCGAATTGTATCTTCAGCTGAAAAATCTTCTCGTTCTAAATGTTGAAGATCTAGATGATCTAGCAAATAAATATCTTGTTGGTTATCTTGCTGGAGAAGATAAAGAAATGGTAGACAAATTTAGGGAAGTAACACAAAAAACACTTTCTGGACATACGGAAACTTTGAATCTCTATAATATCTACCATGATGATTTTGATTGGGAATCTGAAGTTTCTTGGGGCAGAGAAGTAGGAAAAATACTTACTCAACTGGATAAGAAAGAATTTCTAAGACATGATGGTCAAGCTCTCTTGCTTGAGAATGATAAGATAGCTTCTCAACTAGGATTTAAGGAAAAATACAACATCAATTATGAAATACCTGATTTAATTTTAGTTAATTCTGAAGGCATTGCTCTTTATCCTTGTAGAGATATAGCTTACCATCTTCATAAATTAGAGAAGTTTGATGCTGATTATTGTATTAATGTAATTGGCAAAGATCAACAACTAGCACAATTGTCAGTGAGAACAGCTTTATACGGTTTGGGAGAACATGCAAAAGCAGACAAAATTTTACATTATGATTATGAAATCGTTACTTTAGTTGGAGGGAGAATGGCTGGTCGTGAATTCGAATATGTTACTTGTGATGAATTGTTTATATTGGCCAAAAACGAGATTGAAACCATTCTCGAAAACCGCGATTATTCTTCTGTAGTTAAAGAGGATATTGCAAGGAGAGTCTCTATAGGCAGTATTCGTTATTCAATACTCAAGATTGATCCTCAAAAAACTGTAACTTTTGATGCAAAAAAGGCAGTTAATCCAAATGAAAACACAGGGCCTTTTCTGCAATATTCTTATGCCAGAGCATTAAGCATTCTTCAAAAAGCTCCTGAAAAAGGGATTGTTATTGATAGTATAATCAAGTCAGCAAAAAAAATCAATTTTGATATCAAGAAAGAAGTAGAGTGGAAGATGATCTCTTTGATGGAAGAATTACCTTTTGTTTTGAAGAGAGCTCTAACTCAACTTAAACCTGATATTGTAGCTAATTATGCGTTTTCTTTAGCTTCAGCTTTCCACAAATTCTATGATGCATGTCCAGTTCTACAAGCTGAAGATAAAGACAGTCTTGATACAAGAATTGCTATTGTATACTCGTTTACTAAATGTTTGGAAAGTTTATTTGAAGTGATGGGAATTGATATACTAGAGAAAATGTAGGTGTTTGATTTAATGCTAAAAGATACAATGATTTATGGTGGTTTTGATCCAGCTTTTATTGATATAGACATTCACCCTTTAAACTCTAGTAAAACAGGTTTTATCAAAGAACTACCTGAACTAGGATCGCACCATTCAGATACAAGATTGGACTTCCAACCTGGTGGCAATGGCTTTAACCTCTGTCGAACTTTAGCTACACTAGGGAGAAATGTAACCTATGTTGGACCTTCATCAACCTTTTTTGAGATATTGATAAAAGACAATGACATACCAATTCAGATAAAAACTATACAAAATGCAGAGGTCAATTATACTACGATTCTGAATCTTCGAGATGGTGAAATACAGTTCAATTCAATTCAAGGAAAACTCTCGATTGAAAGTTTATCTGAAGAGATTATTAGATACTACAGAAAAAGTCCTTTGAAACCTATAAGTAATGTTTCACTGAATCCTACTTCTATTGAATGGGTAAGCTTTCTTCTCCTAAGTTTAGAAGATGAAACTATATTAGATTCACTTGAAGATAGCACTGATCCTCTTGACATGATCTCTTCCTGTTCTGGAGCATCATATGAAGGAATTATTTTTGTTGACCCTTCAGATATTTCTCATTTTGAAAGAATTGATGAATTTTGTAAGATATTAGTACAATTAAAGAAATTCGAAGGAGAAAAATATCTATCTGTAAATGAATATGAATTAACCGTTCTTAGTAAGCACTTCTCAAAATCCCCAAGGGAACTAGCAAGTTTTCTTGATGTTCCTATTATTTTGCACACATCGGATAATGTTTCTTATTATGGAAAAGAAGTAATTAACCTAAAAACAAAGAATCTTGTAAATAAAGTGAAATTTGTTGGAGCAGGAGACTGCTTCAACGGAGCTTTTATTCATTCATTATTAGATTCTCATCCTATAATTGACTCTTTAAACTGTGCAATAGAGGCTGCCTCATATTTAATAGAAACTGGAAAATACCCAAATGCATTACATATCTCAAAAAGAATAAATAGCTAAACAATTAGTGAATACTATAGCCAATACATGGAAGTTTGTTACTACAATGTCACTGAAAGTTGAAGATTCAAAAGAATACAAAGAGATTCATAAGAGGATAGAACTTTTACAACTCTTGAAACAATACTATGGTTCAGGCGCAAACTTCTATGATTTTGATACTGGTGATCTTCCTTTACGTGAATTAATAGCTTTTATGTCTGATGAAGGATACCCTAGACGTTTACCTGAAACAGAACATGTTCTCAAGAGAGTTGATGAGGAAATAATTACTTTAGAGAATAAGAAAAAGCAAATGAGATTACAGGAAATGGAATCCAGAAACTTGAACTCTTTGTTAATAATAACTTCATGGACTAAACTAATAGGAACTCCAAACAAAGGTGTTTTTCTTAGTAAACCTGTAATTGATCTGAGAAAAGATACAATCGTGATGTTAACTGATGAAACTCAAACATTTAAGGAGCTTACAGATGAACGTATAGCAGTCATTTTTGGTCCTGGCATTTATCACTCTGAATTTTCTGTGGATAGGGGGAATTATTTAGAAGACTCTTTGGAAATAAATGGTATATGTTTACCTTTGGATCTTCTCGGAAAAATCTATACGGCAGATAAGATTTATCACTCAGATAAAATTGATGCAACTATTACAGAAGTATCAACTGTTTTGCCTTTTCATATTATAGAACAAGAAGAGACAGTACAAACCTATGTAAAGGGAATTATCAGTAGAAATGTATTTCTTCCCAATAAAGTTGCTATTGAGAAGTTCAATCACCACATTCTGGAAGGTGGTTCATATCCTGTAGCTGAAGGATTTAAAATAATGTCAGCTCATCCTCTTTGGTATAATAAATTATTAGTTGAACCTGATTATGAATTAAGAACTGGAAGTGGAAAGAAAGCTTACAGTACAGCTGGCATCGGCTCACTATCAGGGGTGGTTCATAAATTAAAGCCAATAATATTTTCTTCCCCCTCAAAGGAAAGAGAACAATTGGAACGAATTGAAAATATTGTTATTCAATATAGAGAAATGGGATTTCAGCTACTAAAAAGTTGGATACCATCCTATTAGCTTAGAGTATTTCTACAAATGCCATTGTTTCAAAAGCTTTTTTCTCAATTATTTCTAGATTTTCTTCACATTTATAATGTAATGCTAGTTTTTCTAAACTCGCTATAGGAAATTTCTTCTTTGTTTGCAGATTTATATTCTTTGAAATTGTTTCTAGAATGATATCAAATTCATATTCTATTTCTTCTTTCTTCTCACCAAAAGCAATAATCATTATATTAATGCATGAATCTTTGATCCCTAGAAAGTTTATTGCATTTGATATTTGTCTTTTTCCTGAAAGTCGCAACAAAAATTCAGTTGTGAAATCTCTAGCAATGTTATTCTCTCTTTGAAATGCTTTTTTGGTGTGATATAAGGCAGCTATGATTTGCTTTTCACTAACAATGAATGTTGGATCTAATATCTGTAAATGAACATTATCCTTCTTCTGCTTTTTGATGAGTTCAATTACCGTTTTTGAATTGAAAGGTTGGGATGTAGAAAAAACAGAATATTGGTATTCAAAACTACCAAGATTATTCATGATTTAACCTACAACTCCTTAGGACCTCTGATAATGTCTAAAATCATTTTTTCCATATCAATGGGTTCAAAATCTGATGTTGCTAATTTGACTGCAGATGACAGTTTAGTTTCAGTAGAAGAATGTACTTCAAATAGAACGTCACCTTTTTTGAATCTATCTCCTCTTTTTACTTTAAGAACAACTCCTGCAGTTTTATCAGCAGGTGCTCCTGCTTGTCGAGCTATTGTTGAGATGGGCGAGCTATCTATTGCATATACAACACCATCACTCTTTGCTTCTACAGTGTCAATATAGGGCGCTTGTGGGATATCATTTACTTTAATGTTCCCATCTCCTCCCTGAGCTATTACAATTTCTTTGAACTTTTGTAGTGCTTTTCCACTTCTCAAAATATCTTCTGCATACTCAAAACCATATCCTCGAGGACACAAATTGTGAGCTTCAAGAATTATACCTGACAATGAGAGAGCTTTTCTCATCAAATCAGCACTTCCGCCTTGATCTGTTAAGATTTGAAGAGCATCTTTTGCTTCTAATGCTGGTCCGATCATACTTCCAATAGGTCTGTCTCCAGGACTGATTATACAATCAAGTTTGATTTTCAAAGCATAAGCTAACGAAATGAATAGACTACCAACCTGTTGTGCATTTTCTCTGTGAACTACTTTAGCTCCCTTACCTGTTGGTAAATCAATAAGAACGTATTCGGAACCAGCAGCTATTTTTTTGGCAATAATACTAGCAACCATAAATTCTTTGGGATCGATTTTTACCTTTTCAATGACATGAATTATTTTATCTGATACGTCTGCTAAGCCGACTGTTTCACCACTAACTATACAACCCCCTGTGGTATCAACAACCTCTGTCATTTCTTCTAGTGTTAATTCACAAGGCATAAGCAATTCAACAGCATCTATAGTTCCTGCTGGAGAAGTAATTGCTCTTGTTGACACTTTTGGGATTGTTAATCCTGATGCTGCTAATATAGGTACCATAATAGGTGTTATTCTATTACCTGCGATTCCTCCAATACTATGTTTGTCAACTACAGGTTTTTTCTTAATATTTAGAATTTGTGAATTATTAATTATTGCTTTAGCAACTGATGTTGTTTCTTCTAAAGTTAAACCTTGAACTTGGAATAATGACATCAAAACAGCTATTTGTGTTGGATGCATTAGATTCTTATCAATTGATTCAAATATTGCATCTATTTCTTCTTCTTGGAGAACATCCCCATTCATTTTTTTATGAATCAGATGAATTAAATTCTCATTGGTTAGTTCTTTAAGAACTATTTCATTACCTTTCTGAATACCATGTTCTTTTGCTAGTTTTCCAGATATACCAACAGTGTTTTCGGGATATTTGTCACTAGTATATACTTTTAATCCTATATTAAATGGAGAAATCTCAATTAGTTGCCCTGGTAAAATATCATACTTATGGGCTAAAGCAGAATTAATTAGCATATATTCTGGCTCTGAATCCAACATATTATCTATTCTTACAATTAATTTTATCATTTTAATACCGCCAGATTCATTATCTATCTTAAAGATTATGAGGTTCAAGGCATATAATAAGCATTGTGTCCTTGTAAAAATATATTAGTTAATCTTGATTATCTTACCCGCAATAATTATTAATCATCTGTTCTAAGGTATTATTAGATAATGTCTAGTGGCGCAAATTCAGAGAGAAAAGAAGCAAAGGAAGAAGATGAAAAATCATTCAAGTGTACTGGATGTGAAACACCTTTAAGCAAGAATGATGAATTTTGTCCTAACTGTGAAAGAATAAACCCCAAATATATAACTGGATGATTAAAACATTAAGAAAATATTATATATTGCACGAATTCATATTTCTATAGGTGCGCTTCATGGCAGATATCCCACTCCCCCCAAGCAAAAATAAATCAGAAGACGACGATTCAGGTGCTGATTGTGAAAAATATGAACCTATAATGGGTGGATACTGTAAATATTATGTTACAAAAACTGGAGAGTGCATGATTAAATTCAGTTTATGTGATGGTTTTGGAATTTTAAAGAAAAAATGAAAGTAGCTTATTTTCTAAGCAACTGATCTAAATCGTTACTAATTTCTTTTACATTTGCTACAATTCTATTTTGTCCAGTACCTTTTGTACCATCAGTGTCTATCGTTGCAGATGTTAAAAACAATGGTTTGAAGAATTCTTTAATCATCTGTTTTCCGTCACCTAAAAGGCAGGAGCAAGTTCCTACGTATTTTTCACCTTCAACCCTTCTTACTCTGAAGAAGCTAACGTGATTCGAACGATCTCTCCAGATAATAAGATTAGCCGATAGGTAGATATTGTCTCGAATAATATGCCCCAAATAAACATTAGGATCTAGACCAAGTTCATACAACTCAGTATTGGACTGTTTTTCAAAGTTTGTTAGAACCATAATTTTTGTATTTTTAGATAATTGTTCATATCTTTCTAACGGTATTTGATTTGTAGATTCTTTGATAATAAAAGTATAGGATCTATCTCTTCTTAATGTGTAAGCAGCTTGATATTCTATCATTGCAGATGCTAATTCCAGGAGTAGGGGGGCTTCCTTCTTGCTTAATTCAAACTTATCAATTGATTGAATTGGAACTTTTGAATTAGCTAAAAGACTACATACAAGAACTCCTATCAAATCATGTGATAGAGATCCTGCTACAATGCATCCTGAAGGGAGAAGAATTGCTGGTAGCTGATTTAAAGGTATGTCTTTTTTCTCAGCTGATTCCCTATTCTTACTTACTTGATGAACGATTAATTTAACTTCTTGTGTTTTTAGAGCACTAATAACTGCAGTAAGAAACTTTAACGTAGGTTGGCAGTGATCACAATGCTCATCATGAATATAAATTTCTATTTCCATTTTACCCCAACATCTAATCAATAAACGAATACATAGAGATTTGAAGGATTAATATAAATATTGCCGTTCTATTAATTATATTCTCTACTTTTTCTTATACAAATATCGATTAAGGTATTTTTCTTTAGCCAATTCGATTGCCTCATGGGCATGCGAAAAACAATCCAATCTTCTTTCAGGAATTGGATCCCATCCTCTTCCATCACTATTTTCAGCAAGTAGTAAATGTTTCCACATTTGTTCAGTTATCTCATTTTCGGGTAAATGAGCAAAATACCAACGAGCTTCCCAGCACAACCTTTCAAGTTTCTGATTATCTTCATCTTTAGTCCAAATGTCTAATCTTCTATCAGGGGCCCAACTTCCTGTTTTCAAATATCCGAGATCTTTTGGTTTGTTATCTTTTAGATATTTAGAAGGTAAAATCATCTGATTATCTTGAATCCTTGTCATTTTTTCAAGGAAATTCCTTAGAAGTTTCTCTGTTGGAAGTTTTCCTTCAACAAAACTTCGATAACCAAAGAATTCGATATCGGTTCCATAAGGTATAACTAATCCGGGATCATTCCTGAATTTTGTAAGATTTTTAATTGCTTTTTTAGGTTTAAGAAAAGGAAATTTCAATAAACATGCAGTAGAGAAAATACTCCATGCTTGGGGAATCTTCAATCCTGTGATTGTACCTTTAACACCTTTCAATTCAACTGGATAAAAGTTAGATTTTCTTGCATATCTTTTAAGACCTCTTGTAGCTTTTCTATACTTGAAAAATTTACGAAATATTCCTTTCGCTTTCATGAATTCTATAATGTAATGTGAAGCAGAATAATAAGGGATATTGTACTCGTTTGCATCATTAAGTAAAGGAGAACTTAACTTGTATAATTCTTCGTCAATAAAAGTATACGAGAAATCAAAACTTTTGAGAACTCTAGGAATCAGAGGGTCATAAGCTAGTTCAGGTAACCAAAACCCCTTAGGTTTATAATTTAAAGTGGATTCTAGAACATTGTTGTTAAATTCAATTTGCTTCTTCATATCAGTTACTGGTAATAATGGGAATATTGGGTGTGAATATCCACAACCTGTCAGTTCAAATTTGCCTTGATCAATTCCTTCCTTAAGTAAATCAATAACTTCAGGATAACTATTTTTCAATATCTCCAAAGTAACTCCTGTGAAATTTAGAACAACCTCAATTTTAGGGATATCTAGAAGAGTTGATAGGACTGGAATATAGCTCAGTTTTACTACTTGAGGTATTTCACTCATAGGTATTTCTGCATACTGCAGATTTGCATGCAAAACAATTGTTGAATACACAAGAGGAAACACTAAACTCAAAATATAAACGTTTTGGGAGGAAAAAAACTTGAAACTTTGTGAGCTTGGAAATGTCCGAAGAAATTAAATATGGCAATAGAAGTTCTAAAACAATGAGTCATAGAGAAATCAGAAAAAACCCGTTTACTGGTGAATATATTATATATTCAGAAGCAAGACAAGTAAGACCAGATAGAAAAAAGGATTTTTGTCCCCTATGTTCTGGTTCTCCTGAAGTTCCAGAATTCAGAGAATCTGTAAGAATTCCAAACAAATTTCCAGCACTAGATGCAGAGGGTAACACTCGAAAATTTAGTTCAGGAGAATTTCAGATTAAAATGGGGAGTTATGGTAAATGTGAAATTGTTGTATATACAGACAACCACAATGCTAAGTTTATTGATTTGTCAACTGAGGAAATTTCCCAAATTTTTAATTCATGGATGGAAGCTACTAAAGAATTAAGCATAGATAAAAATATCAAATATATACTACCTTTCGAAAATTATGGTGAGGATGTAGGCGCAACCCTCATCCACCCTCATGGACAAATCTATGCATTTCCAATGATTCCAAATATGATTCAAAAAGAATTTGATTCAATTAAGAAATACAGAGAAAAAGAAAAATCTTGTATGGTATGTAATTACATAGTTGAAGAACAAGAGAAAGAAGAGAGAATTGTTTTTCAAGATAATAATCTATTAGCATTTGTCCCATATTTTGCAAGGTATGCTTATGATGTGTTTGTATATCCAAAACGGCATGTTAACTTTCTTCATCAGTGTACAAGATCCGAGATGAATTCTTTCATCTCTATTATTAAGCAAACAATTATCTCGCTAAATGATATTTTCGAGAAAAACATCAGCTATTCACTTTCATTACATCAGAGTCCCTTGAATACACAAGGTTCTAACATGTTCCATCTTTATTTTAAAATTCATACACCTCAGAGAAATGTCAAATCGCTGAAATTACTAGGGGCGGTTGAAACTAGCACGATGACCTACATCAATGGAATATTGCCAGAAACCGCTGCTAATAGAATTCGAGAAAAAATGTCATAAATTAATTCTGTTAACTCTGTTTTTATGATTAGTTTTTTTTCCAAGAAAGAGCTAATTTCACTTATAGGCTTTTAGACAGATTGTAACTAGAACCTCTAATTTTTTCGAACTTCATGATTTGGGTGGATTCTAAAACAATACTTATATTACGTTTAAACAGTAACTAAGAGTAGACAATAAATGGAGGTCTAAAATGAAAAATAAGGCAATTTTGGGTTCAGCCTTGTTGGGTTTAACGGTTATTCTACTTACAATGAGCGGGTCAGTGACTCAAGCTCAATTAGTAGCTGATCAAAGTGTACTCAACACAAGTGCTTTGAATCCTGTTTTTGTAGAAGAAATGCGAATAATCGCTGGTATAGATTCTTCAGCTGTTATAGAATTAGACCTTATAGGTGGCGCAATGCCTGCTATAGATTCTAATCCACTATTCAGCGAAGTGAAAAATTGGGCTTTTATTGCCTCAGATCAATCAGGTTATCAAGATTATATTTTAAGAAGACCTTTCAAATCACCTGATAATGCTACACTCCTGTTAGATATTGATTCGTCTTTAGGGATTGATGGCAGCTTGATAAGAGCAGTTGAAATAGCCTTACTGTTTAATGCGGCTTATGGAACAAATTTAATGTGGTCAAGAGCTGAAGCATTGCCGGGAAGTTACTTATACTTCTTTACTGGAGGAATGCCAAGCACCATATTCAGTACATTAATTGCTGAATATCAGACAGATATATCTGATGGTTTTGCATCTTTATTAGATCCTGTTGAAGTGACTGCTTCTCCCGTAAAAGTAGCTTTTATGGGTAGAATTGGTTTGGACGGATTGATAAGTGCTGCTAGAGGATTATATTACGTTGATGTAGATGCAATAACCGGTGCTAGTACATATACTCTATCAACACACAATATCTTTGGTGTTGATGTAGCTCCAACTATAGGATTACTAAAATTCTCTGTTCTTAAGTTCAGATTCCCCTATACTATCAATCCTTTGAGCATTACACCTCCACCAGGTAACTTTGCTCCACAGATTACAGGTAAGATGGATTGGGACTTAAATGCACCATGGTTCTTAGCAAAACCCGCAATGAATTATGAAGTGGTTTATAACATTGATCACTCTGCACTTGCCTCTTCTCCAAGAGTATCTGTTAATATGGCATACGATCAAGATATGCTTAATGACTTTGGCAGATTACAAATGGACTATAATGTAACCAACACAGGAACAGAAGATGCAGTAGATATAGATATTAGTTATCCATTAGGACCTGATTTCTTAAATTACTTAGCCAATAAACCTGATCTCTGGGAACTTAGAGATGATGTGACAATTGATGAGGGGTATATTAATACAATAACTGGAGAGATATCTCTGACTTTTGACGGAGCTTTATTCCCTGATATAGCCTATCCAGATCTAGTATATGAACAACAATTTCTAGTTCTTGATGGATGGTATCAAAATAATACAGATATGTCCTATATTGATATTGATCCTCTAAATACTGCTCAAGAAGTAAAGACTGATAGTGCTTTATATGATGTAGTGGGAATAACAGGAACTGTTACAACTCATGTAACATTTAGTTCTCCAGATGGATTACCTAATACTTTAGTCAATTTAGCTACAGCTTTCTTAGTACCGATTAACATGATGGATTACACTATGGGAGACATTCCAACTGTTATAACTGATTATAGTTTAGAAATCTGGGATGCTGTACAAGCAACTGGAGATGACCTCTTCAATAGACTATATACTGCACAATCAATATTTGATCCAGATCTTATGGACTTCGGTTTTACTGTTAGAGAAGTAGGAAGAATTGGGTCAGAAGATACTTATAATGAAGTATTTCTCAACACAACTATTGCATTGTTACATCCTGGTGAATCTGTAAATGTTAGCTGGGCTTTAGACAATATCCCTTCAAAAGATGATCACTACGGTATGATGGGTCTAGCAGAAATTAATGTTGGAGCTGGTTATCCCGCATTGCAGCTAACTACTGTAGAAAAGACAGGGTATGATGTGATGCAATACTTATTCGGTCTAGGTGATGCTATAGCACCTCATTTGGGTGACAGATTCAGTCGACCATTGAGTTACTATGAACCATGGACTAATACTTGGCTATCAACTGGAGCAAAATTCGCTTATATGGATGCTGAAGGTTTTGAATACTTTGGTTTCAGTAATGGTATCAATCTTCAAATAGCAGATGATGAAGCTGTTCTAAATGTTCATGTTTCGTTGGATGCCACTGGTTATGAGGTTGGAGATCCAGTTACAGTATTCTACTCAATCGAAAATACTGGTGATCTACCCGCTGAAGAAGTTCTACTCCTCCTATACCATGGAAGAATGGGTGCAGATTGGCAAATTGTTGATCCTGAGCTGTTCTGGATAGATGATATTGGAACAATTGAAAATGGTACAACATATTATGGTCAAGCTGATGTTCTAGCAAATTCATTCTTAGGAATTCATCCAGTTTATGGAATAGCAGGATTCAAGAGTGATGTTGGGCAAACAGTCCTATCTGATGGAGTGATTACCATTGCACCTGGATTAACCTCAATATTTGCAGGAGCCGCTGAAACTTATCAACTGGTTGTTTCAAATATGGATTGGGGATTAGTTCTACCAAAGACTCAAGACAGAAGACCTGCATTTCCACAACCAATACTAGATATAGATGTCAGTGTTGAATTTATCATTCCAACAGATGCACCTTGGGAATTAGAAATTACCATAATCATCACAAATATTGGAGATGAAAGAACACACATAACAGCTATTCAATTCTATAATGCAACTGAAATGCAATTATTAAGAAAAATCACAACAGAAGGATATACAACAAATGCAACTCACTTAGGTATTGGAGTAATACTTTTTGAAGGAATAACTCTCTTGCCTGGTGAAGAAGTAACCTTAACTATGCGATGGCTCTTCTTAACGAGTAATGGTTGTTACATTCCTGGTATTATTGTGGTCTATGATAGTAGATTCGCAAGCGATGTAGGAAACGATGTTGTAGATACAGCTGCAGAAGCAGATGCTCCTCTACTGTATGCATTAGATGGATCAGCTCAAGATGAAGAAGATTGGGAAGATTACGGAGAATCAACTCAAACAGGTTCTTCCGCTGGTGCTGATGTATTTACTGGTGGAACACATACTCGAAGAATAGGTTCATACGATCTGGTCTTCTGGTCAATCAGTGCTATATTTGTTACAGCAGTTGCTACAAGCATTAGAAAGAAACTTAAAAACTAACTTTTCTTTTTTCTTTTTCTTTTATTTTTATCCTGTAATAGCTTGTTTTAAATAGTGATTTGTCGCTAGATTCCAAGAGTGGAACTGAATGACAACTACAACTGAAACCAATTCAGATTTGTATGTTTTTGATAGTCTTATGCTATATAATTTTAAGATGCATAAGTCTACTGAATTGTGTCTGTCTGAAGTTCCGATTGTTGTCATTTCAGGTGCCAATGGCAGTGGCAAAACACAGATTTTAGAAGCTCTGATTCTGGCTATTGGTCATGTTCCTAATAGAGTCTCTTTGAGTACGTATAAAGAGATTATAGGTCCCTTTGATAATTACTCTCAAATCCAACTTAAATTGAATAATCCCAAACTTAGTGATAACAGAATATTCACAACTTCAGATCCTGATCTCATACCATTTATTGAGAAGGATTATTTTGTAATAGATGTGAAAATAAATCGTGAAGGTAATATCAGAAGAAAAGTAATTGATATGAAAGGTAAGGGAATAACCGTTACTAAAAGACAGATTCAGAATTTAATGAAGAACATAGGGATATTTGAGGATACAATGCTTAACTTCACTGAAGAAGGATATCTCAGCTCTTTTGCAGATGGTTCGCCTCATAAGAAATTAGATAGTTTATTAGTTGCAACTGGTCTGAAAGAAATATTTAATAGCTACATAAATTCGAAGAAAAAAGTAGAAGAGAAGGAAAGGGAGCACTCACCTTTAGTTATGCAATTAGAAAAAGAGGAGAGCAGGTTAGAAAGACTTAGGGAGAACTTTGAAAGGATACAGATGAAAAGAGAACTCATACAAAGATATGAGGTTCTTGAAAGAGAACTAGTCTGGTTTAAAGCAATTGAAAGTCAAAATCAATTTGAGGATGCAAACCAAAACTTAACCAGAAAAAAGAAAGAACTCGAAGAATTGGAAAAGAAGCTTAGTATTTCTTCGATTGATCAAGATAATCTGCGTGAAGATGTAAAAAAAGCAGAAGAAGAACTAGTAGATAGAAAAACTAGTATGAGGGAATTGTCAGATCAGGAAAATAGGTTGGAAGGTCAGAAGGAAGAAAAAAATCGAATGGTACAATCTTCGAAATCTCAGATAGCAAATATCGATTTGAAACTAAGTGGATTTGAGACCATTCAAACTGATGAAGGTTTTTCACAAAAAAAGCAATTACAACAACAATTGGATAAAGTTCATACAAGTATTTCACAATTGAACAATGAGTTGCAGTCTAGCCAAATTAATTTAAAAGACAAAGCAACTGATGAAGACAAAATAAAACAAAGAATAAATGAAAGATCTCATCTTTATGGAGAACTGTCGGACTATGAGCGGAAATTAATAAAAGATTGTATATTGTATAAGGAAAAAATTCAGAATTCAGATTTTAAAGATGAAATTATTGGACCTATATATGAGATTATCTCTATAAAGGAAGGTTTTGAAAATTATACAGATGTTATAAAAGCATCTCTTGGAAGATATCTCTTTGGTTTTGTTGCTACTACCCACGAAGCTTACAAAGAAGCTAAAAACATTTACGATAAAATTTTTCCAACTTATAAACCAAATTTCACAGTAGGGCGAATTTTGGAGGAAGAAAAAGGACCCAAACCTGCTTACCTTATCAATCAATCATTAGAGAATAAACCTGAAGGAATAATCGATTTTGCAGTTAATCTAATTGAAGCTCCATTTCAAGTTAGGTTGTATTTGGTTAAGTTTGTAAGAATACTATTAGGCTCGCCATCCTTGCCTCCAAATCTTCTAACAGACTATGCGAAGCAATACAAAACCAACATTTTGACAACAGATTGTAACAGCTTTTATCTTTCTCAAGAAGCATTTTCAAGACCACCGAGAAGATCTAATGTAAAACTGAGTTTAGATCTCAATAAATATCAATCAATTGAACGTATAAGAGAACAACTACAATTAGTACAATTTGATATTGAGAAGATTACTGAAGATAAGATTAGAATTACTGGAAGTTTAGCTGAATTAGACAATAGAAAGCGAGAGTTAGAGAACCAGTTGAAACCTTGGGAAATGGGAACTGATGAAATTGAAAATGAATTTCTCAGGTTACAGCAAATCAAAAGTGCAACTGAAATCTTAGTTAAAACTGAGACTGAGAACCTTTCTAAACTTGATATGAAAATCAACAAGATCACTCATGATATAGTTGATATTGAAAAGATTGTTACAGTACAACAAAAACAGTATGATGAAATCAGAAAGAAACTCAATCATCTAAATGAAGAGATTAAAGACCTTTCAGGGAGAAGAGACAAAAATCTAAAATTGATTAGTTTTCTTGAAATAGAAATCTTAGATTTAAAAGAAGCTTATGAAAATCTGAATAAAGAAGCAAAGGAGAAAGGAGAACCTCCTGAAAGTATCCGTTCAGATAAAGAAGAAATAACCTCTGAATATAATAAAATTAAAGGACAATTAGAACTATTAGAAATTACACCAGAAGTATCACAAGATAGCATCGAAAAACAAGAGCAACAAGTAAGCATTTTACAAGATGAAGTAACAAATGCTGAAATTCATCTAAATAATCTTAAAGAAGATTTAGAAAAAAGAATCAATGAATGGGAAGGTGGTCTTCATAATATTGTAGACCATCTGAACAAGATGCTGAATTTACTTCTTCAAGATATTTTCGTAAACGTATCAATCCAAATTCGAAATTATTATGATGAGAAGTATGCAGGATTACATATAGAAGCTGAAACCAAGGGAGACAATAGAAAATATAGACAGCTTTCAGGGGGAGAAAAAACACTATTAGCCCAAGCAATCATTTTAGCTCTTCACATGATAAATCACTCACCAATTCATGCAATAGATGAATTTACACAAAAACTTGATAAGAGAAACAAAGCACTTGCTTTTTCCATGGCTTTAGCAACCTATAAAATCTCGAAGGAGAATAGGATAATTACTCCTCAATTTATTCTTATAACTCCCTCTCTTGATGATGTAGAGCTCTCTGAAGAGTTCGCTCACAAAGTTTTGATTGAGAGTAAAGTAAAACCTCCTGAGGTGAAAACATGACAGATCAAGATATTCTAGATGAAAGTTCTGATACAATTTCTGCTTACATAGAAGAAAATAGAGAATGGGTTGAGAACATATTTCAACTAGTTTTCGAGCTCAAGAGGAAATATGGTAGATCGATAAGAAAAAAAGAAATCGTGAGACTTCTAGAATCAGAGGAAGATCGGTCTAAAGTTTCTGATGCATATCTATATTTGCAGAACAAAAAAGAAAATCTGCTGGATTCTGCTCTTTATGAAGATTTTATCAAAATGAATGATTTGAGAGAAAATGATTTTCTAGAACAGCTGCTTTATCCTCAAGAAAGGTTGAAAACCTTTGCAGACAAAGTAAGAAGTTTATGTGTTCCTATAACTTATTTCTCAGGAACAACTCAAACATCTTATGAAGAACCATTAAATGCTCTAACAGAAGAAATCATTGAATTGGAATCAATTGAAAATATTGAGCTTTTTGTGAAAAAATACCAAAATTTCTTTAAGAAATTAACAACTAATTTTATAGATAAAGGTGAAATCTTGAATATTGAAAATATAATTAAGGACAAACTGATAGGTAAAAGAATCAAAAAGGTGAAGATTAACGAACTTTTGACATCTTTAGAAGCAGAAATTTTATCTAAAATGATAAGTGAGAAAAAGATCCATGTTTTTTTAGAGAATGATGTACTGATTTTTCAAACTGAAATAGAGGATGAGGAATCTGGTGTTGTTTCTAGTTCAGTTCTCCTCTCACCTAAGAACTCAAAAGTAGAGCGTGACTAATAATGGAAGAAAATCATCTGGATCAATCCATTGATTCAAATGAGATTGCTGAAGAAAATAATTTCTTACCTTCTTCTATTTCAGATGAAGAAAAAGGAGAACTATTTAGAGAGTTAACTACAATTTTATCTAGAAAGTGGATAAAAGATAAAGTGACTGTTTTTGGTTGTTCTGAACTTGATTTATTATTGGCAACACGTTTTGATGTTCAAACCTTACGTGAAACAATTGATGAATACAAATCATTTGTTCAAATTTTAGGACTAAATGTAATTGATTATGACATGGATAGTGAAAAGTGGTATTGCTTAAGATCCTCTCATTACGCGCCTTCTGATTTACAATCTCCTGAATTAATAGTATTGGGAACTATAATTGCTTATCTAGAAAGTGATAAACAAAAACTAATAACTACAGAGAGGATTAAAGAAAAATTGGTAGTCACTGGCAGGATGAAGGAATACCTTGTAGATAATAGTTTGAGGAATTTAACAAGACTTGGATATATCAAGAAGAGACAGAATGAATGGGAATATAATTATCGAGCATACATTGAGTTTGGTGATGAGGAGAGAAACAAAATTGTAGAGGAGTTCAGAAGGGTTTGAAGGAACAAGAAGCAATCTATTGCTATATTCGTTGTACTTTCTGTAATCAGATGAAAACTCTAAGAGATGCTGCACTAGAAGGGTGGGAAGTTTGTGATCGATGTCAATTAGTATTTTGTAATGAATGTAAAAAAGACAATAAAGAAGAATCATTCTGTCCAGGGTCTGTTTATACCACAAAACATATTGCTAGTTTTGGATTTCTTCCAATAGAACAAATTATTGAAACAGCAAGTAATATAGAAAACCAACCTAAGGAAGGCAAGTTTATTTCCAAGATATTTTTTGAAAATGTAAAAAAGAAAATTGAAATTCTCAAAAGTAACAAGAAGAAAAAAGAACCAGCTGATTTTAGTATCGTAAGATTCCGAGAAGAACAATGGAGAAAATTTGGTACTGTTTTAGTCAAAAGGAAAGATGGTAAATTTCTAACCTGGGGTCAATTAGAATAACTAAAAAAAAGAAAAATTGGAAGGGATTATATCCCTGTGATTGCTTCTGCTCGAGAGCCTAGTATTACATTTGTTATGAAGAGACTGGTTATTTGCAATAACATTAGAAGTACTCCTATAGCACAGAAAATTTGGAATTTTAATGGATTCCATGCCATGTACCATGTTATTGTTCCAGCTTTTGATGAGAATATCAAAAATATCGTCGTAGAGACTTCTGATAGACAATATAAGAAGGAAACCAGCGAACCAGCGAATATATTGAGGGAAATTAATGGTATAGTAATCCTTGAAAAAGTTCTCATTCTAGAAGCACCTAAATTGATGGAAGCTTCTTCTAGAACTGGATCCACTTGTTGTAAACCCGCATACGCTGATCGTACCGTAAATGGTATTTTTCTTATTGTATAGCTCATTATTAGCAGCGTTACTGCAACCCCAATGAATGGATCTAACTTCAATCCTGCTGTGATGTTGGCCATCATTTTGGTGAACCATGAAGGATTCCTATTTGCTATACCACTCCAATCAAAAGTTCGATAATAACCAATGGCTAAGACAATACCTGGGATTGCAATAGGTAATGTTACAAGTGCATCTAAAATCTTCTTCCCTCTAAACTCCTTTCTGGCTACAACATACGCGGCAACTGAACCAATTACGATAATTAAAAGTGTAGCAAGGACGCTATAAACTAATGTGTTGATTATATACGGTGGTATATTATACGTTGAAGATACAAATATCACTTTGTAGTTTTCACTCGTGAAAACTATATCTGAGGGCTTCGTACCTCCAAGCGTTTCCATAAACGACATCAGGATGACTCCCGTATGTACTAATAATGAGAATGCAAATAGTAAGATCAAGAATGGATAGATATAGAATAACTTCCATTTAGCTTTAGACATCCTGTATTGTCCTGCTCTACCTTTACTTACCATTGAATACGTTCGTAAAGATACATACTTCCGAATCGCAAAGAACCCAACAAGTGCAATAATAAGGAGTATACCTCCTAATACACAGACCTCCGGTTTAATCTCTGCAGCTCCTGCTTTCTTGTATTCTGAAAATACAAAGTAAGGTAGAAATTTACTAGCAGCTGTATCTCCCATTGCTGTAAAGATGATTGGGGTTCCTACATCTTCCATAGAAAGAATCAAAACTAATATTGCTCCAGCCCCGATTCCTGGCATAGCCAATGGCAAAGTAACAGTGGAGAATAAACGAAATTTTCCTGCTCCAAGATTCTCTGCTGATTCTTCCATGCTTGGATCTATGTTCAAGAAGGATGAAAAAGCATTGAGATAAACTAAAGCATAGAAATGAGATGTTTGAACAAACACAATTGCAAACAGCCCTGAGAAGATTAGCTTTGTTTGGAATGCTGGAATTAAGAAGAAGTTATTTAGAAATCCATTAGGTCCTAGAATTAACCTGAAACCCATTCCTGATATGAACGGTGGTATAATGAGAGGAGCAAGTGCTAGTAAACTTACAAGTCTTTTTCCAGGAAATTCATACCTTGCTAAAACGAAAGCCAATGCTGTACCAAGTATTACTGAAAAAATAGTAGTCAAGATTCCAAGAATAATAGTGTTAAGAACCACACCATGATCTTTTCCACTTAAAGTTATAACAGTAATTTCTATAGTATCTTCATATTCTGCGATCAGAGGTAGTTCAATTAAAACTTGAGACATATCTAGGATTTGAGTTCCACCTTTTAGTTGAGCGAGGAAAAGGAGGTTTGTTGTAGTATCAATGAAAATATCTGCTGTTTTATACACAACTGTATAATAGCTGTTGATGCTTACAAGATTTGATGGATCAGTAATGTCAAAAATTCGAACACCAAGATTATTCAAAGAGAAATCAAAAGAGACAAAGTAACCATAATTGTTTACAATCTGAACATCGTATAATCTACCAACAACAGTTTCGTCATGATACTCAACAAGTGTCATATTTAATGGGTCTGTAATGTTGAAAATACCTAGTCCATCATTTCCTAAGGTGATGTAAGCTAAATCTCCAACTATATCTATATCTTGTGTTTCTAAAAGTCCATTTCCTGGATTATCTGTATAATGTGCTATCTCAGAGGGATTTTCTGGATCAGAAATGTCAAAAATTTTAACTCCTGTTGTGAAACCTACAACATAGACAAGGTCATTATTAATAACAATATCAAATACATCTGTATCAATGGTTACATTAGATAGAATGGTTGGATTTATTGGGTTTGAAACATCAATTATTGCGAAACCCTTTCCATTGATATCTAGAATAGCTAAATTGTTTTCAACAGCGATAAAACCAGTAGTATCTGCTATATCATACATATGACACATAGGTGCAAAGCTTTCTCGAACATTAGAAATGTTAAAAATTACCAATCCACTTCTACCTGCAGCAGTGTATAATAGGTCATCTTTTACAACTAATTCATTGAAACTACTAACTTCTTCGTAATACTGCCTTATTTCCGTAGTCTCATTATGTTGCGAGACATCTAGAATCTCTATACCTTCGCTTCTTTCGGCAACAAACGCAATATTATTATCAACAGCAATTGCTTCTGCTGGACCTCCATAATCTTGTTTGTCCTTTGAAAAGAACTGGGTTTGATCATCTCCTGGGAAATTGAAGTATACAGTACTATTAAAGACATTAGCAATGGGCGCACCAGACCACTGACCATTGAAATAAACAGCACCAGACAGAACTGAGAATAATGGGATTACCATCCACACAATAAAAACAAAAGACACAAGGACGATGATGAAATTTGTCGAAGGTTCTCGTAATAGTTTAACATAAAGAAAATCAATTAATGATCTTCTCTTTTTACCCTTTCCCTCTTCACTTGTTTTTTTACTAGAGCTAGTCATTTTATTCAACCAAATTTGGTTAGATAGAGATGTAATATCCTTATGCTTTTTGAATTTTATCCCTATTTTTAAAAAATATGAAAGAAATATGAAAACATAAATAAATAATTATCTTCTGAATAAGTAATTGAAACACAAAAAAAAGAAAAAAAGAAAATTAGCAGTATTTACTTCTTCTTTTTCCTAAGTAAAACCATTGTAGCCACAAAAATTGATGTAATGAAAATAGGGATCATACCAAAAGCATTTGTCGTTTCTGTTTCTGGAATCAAAATTCCAAGTATAGTATTATACTTTGTTTGAGCGAAAGTTCTCCATTCTCCATCTTTTATTGCAGAAAAAGTTGCATTCAATTGATATTGCGTATTCCAGTCTATAGATTCCTGCAAGGTCATTCCCGGTACTCCGAGATCTTCTACTAGTTCATTGAAGAATGTACTATTAATTTCATTATCTCTTAATTGTGTTACCATCTCACCCCAAGTATTTCTTAGCAGGGTGTGAGGTTGTTCAATTGTATTGTGGAAGTAGTAAATGGTTGTAGCTAAGTTAGAAGTAGCAAGATCTTCGTCGAAGTCTATACCTATATTAGCCAGTGTTTCATTGTATAGTAAGTATAAATCAGGTCTTAATTGTCCAAATGGGGTGTGAAAAGCAGCTTCATTAACTGGTAATCGGTCTATACCTGCAGTTAACCAGATAGCTTGACCTTCAGGAGTATTTACATATGTTAGAAACGCTGCAGCAGCATCATAGTCATCAACATTGATACCCATAGCGATAGGATCACCATTGACAATTGATTGACCTTGTGGGATTATGTACTCACAATCTAGATTCTCTCCCATGGCTATTATTCCATAAAAGTCGATTGTCATGGCAATTCCCACTTCACCACTAACTACAGCAGCTCTTGTAGCTACTGAACCTGGATACATTCCTGAATTAGCACCCATTCTTGTCAGAACTGACCATCCTTCATCCCAACCAAATGCTTGGAGGATAATTTGGTAAATTCTTGTATTGGATGTGGTTAAAGGTGGATCGCCCATACTAATAGCTTTAACACTGGGACTGATGTAGTAAATTGGACTAGCTAATTCTTCCCAAGAGGTTGGAACTGGAAGAGCATGAGTGGTTAAGAAATCATGATTAACAGTAAAACCAAAAGAAGAGATAGCATTTGCTGCCCAAACAAGACTTCCATTTGGTGCAAACGACTTCATACTTGCACCTGCTAATTTAGCAGGAACACTGTCGTTTATTGCTGTAAATAAAGTAGCATCAGTTACAGGGTCAATGTGTTTTAACAAACCCCAATTATCCATAGTGTTGAACAAAGCTGGACCACCACCCCATCCAAGATCCACAGATTTCGAAGGATCCTCTAGAAGCTTCTTCCATCCGCTATCTGTTGTAGCTTGTCTGAAATCAATGTCAGTAATACCTAATGCAATCGCTTCTGGTGTTGCCAGGAAAGCAGCTTCAAATGCATTTGTTAAAGTTGTATCATGTCGAGTAACAATGGTTAAGGTAACTGCATCAAGTGTTGGATTTGATGGGTTAGCAGTATCTACTTCAGCGTTAATCATAAAAACGGCTGAACCTAATGATATCGACGCAATTAAGAAAACTAGAATAGCTGTTCTTTTTATATTCATTTTATAATCAACCTTCTTTTTGATATCTAATAATATCAAATAGCTGTCTAGCTTTCAGACTATAAAGTTTTTGCACTATCGATAAAAATGGTTTCTTAAGAACAATATGAAACAAATTATTAACAATAGAAATAGCGTTAAATTTAACTTTTATT
Organism: Candidatus Heimdallarchaeota archaeon; assembly: GCA_021399345.1. Classification (GTDB taxonomy): domain Archaea; phylum Asgardarchaeota; class Heimdallarchaeia; order Heimdallarchaeales; family Heimdallarchaeaceae; genus UBA460. The sequence continues at coordinate 106,130 of JAAFKI010000045.1, read as the reverse complement.
ACCAGTTCATATTCGAAATCAACAAAGACAAACAGCAAAATTCAATAATAGAGTACCCTTTTTATCTTATCAACATAAAAAATAGTAATAATATGAAAAACAGAATCCTTGTAAGCATTATTATGGTCGTTCTCTTCTCCTCAATTCTAGGTTTTCATGTTTCTGGAGAAATAAGTTACTTGACTGATATATCAACCCAGCCAATACTTAGCAGTACCGAACCATATTTCGAAAATGTTGTTTATATCACCTGGGATGGTACTAATTACAAATATTTAGAAAAATATATAGACAATGGTACATTGGTTAATACAAAAAAGATAGATCAACTAGGATATAGACAAACTATTAGAATAACCTCTCATAGAACAAGTACAAATCCTGGAATGGCAACATTGGAAACAGGTTATGGAGCAGAAATTACTCTTATTCCTTATAACATGTTTGGGGAAGGAACCATAAAACAAGCTATACCTGATGGTTATTGTATCGCTGAGCGTTTGAAGGTTGCTTTTGGTTCTGAGGTCAAAACTGGCCATTTCTTCTCTTGGAGTTATCATCAGATTGATGAAACATATATTGCTCAGTCAGGAAATAATACAGATCCAATATTTGAAAATATTACTCCCGGTCTGGAATCAGATTATTGGTTTGCTGCAGAAAACCTAACATGGGCTCCTGATGATCCAGAATCTAGAGATGCTGCACTCAATACTTTCAACGAAGACATTCAGATGTATTCAGCTCCTTTAATTAGAGCAGAATTTTTAGCTACAAAAGCAGCAGCTTGGTTAGAAAATGTTACATCAGAAAGATTCTATCTTAGAATGCATTTTACCGAACCTGATCAGGCAGGACATGGATACGGTGAATATACTTCTGAATATAAACAAGCTTTGATAAGTTGTGACACAGGAACAGGAATGATTATTGATGTCCTAGAAAACGCGGGAATTTTAGATAAAACTCTCTTCATAATTGGTGCTGATTATGGGATGTATGACCGAAGCCACGATGGAGCAGGGTGGCCTCAAACAGTAGATGAAATCTCAACTAACACTTTTATATTTAGTAATTCATCAATAATGATCCATTAGGTGTACCAAGCAATCAAAGAGATATTGCACCCACAATTTTGATATCTATGGGAATAGATCTTTCTACCTTAACTCCTGCATTTGATGGTGGTGCGCAAACTGGTATACCTCTCTGGGATTTTGAAGACAATGATGTACCCAATATAAAATCGGCTTCCTACAAATATCTTGACGGTCAATATCAAGAATTAACTGAAGAAACTAAGATTGCAGATGTTTTCAATATCAGTTTGTCAACTTTTGATTGGTGTAATGAACTAGTGGGTGAACTAGAAGTTGAAGACTTAACTTTTGAATCTATGAATTCAAAATGGTCAAATGTTTGGTTTTCTAATATTGATCTATCAGAGCTAAAAAATGGTGAAAAAACATTTCTTTTCACGGTAACAGATCAATTTGGTAATATCGGAACTTATGAAATAACCGCCAATTTGAAACAAGCTTCAACATCAATGTGGCTCTCAATTACAGGATTTCTTGTAATTGGATCCTATCTTGTTCTAAAACGAAGAAAGAAATAACTTTCTTTTTTCTTATTTTTCTAATGAAAATTGACTTTTTTCTGTTCATATCCTATTTTATTTCCATTGTCATCTTGAAAAATAAATTCTATGAAGGTAGGTCCTAAGAAATTTGTAGCAGGAATTTCGACCATTTTGGGTTCATGAGAATTAGCTTCTAAAACCAATGGAAAAAGGTGGTTAGTGTATAACCCTCCCCTTGTAAAGGACACTCTTAATGTTCCAATTACTCCTTCATCGTTACGATTGTACAGATGAACTGGAATACTGAAAGGTTTGTGAATAGGAGCTGAATCAGGAGCTGTTACTCTTATTTCAATGGTTTTATCTTGTTTGTCTAAATCTAGGCTTGGAAATGAAAACTTCCAATTGATTTCTTCAAATAAGGACCCCTTAATTTTAGAGTGATCCTTAGTACTGATCCTCTTCCTTCCTTTAACTAAACCCTTATCCCATTTAACTTCTTTATGAGTATGAAAAGAGATTTCATGTTGATTCATATCATCATAACTAAACCGTACTTCCCTAATATTTGAATTGCCTAATGTATTTCCTCTCTGTAAAATTATACAACTAGGGCTCCTATACAGATATCTAAAATCATGCTGCAAAGTAGGATCTATTGGGAACCAAACACCATTTACGAAAAACTCAGCTTGAGAATGATGAACCCAACCTTCATACTCACTAAGAATAATGCTGGTTGTTAATCTAGCAGGAACATTAGCAGCTCTACACAAACTTACAAAGAGAGATGAGAATTCTGTACAATCACCTAACTTGTTTTCAATTGCATAAGTAGCTCCATAATCACCATCTTGAGGAACATAGACAAGATTTTCTTTGATATATTTTAAGAATGCTAAAACTTTACTCAATGGAGAATGAGAAGAATATTTTCTGGCAATATTAGTAATATCTCTATTTGAGGAATCAAGAAATGGCTCAGGTTTAGTATATTTCTGAAAAACTTCAGGATAGAACTTTTCAACATTTTCTTCTTCTCCCCTTATTCGCGTAATATCATAAGCAACTAAGCGTGTAATAAGATCTGCCTTATACGCCACAGTAATCTTTTCTTTTGGATTAATTTGGTGAAAATAAAATCTCAGCCATCGATTTCCTTCTTCATCCGTAATTAGTTTTGTTGGTTTATGATTACTCTCAACATTCAAAACTTGTTGAATGGGTGAGATTGAAGGAGGAATCATTATATCAAGAACAAAATTATTTAATGGAAAATCGTTTGGGTTTGAAAGTTGAACACCATAGAAGAGAACCCAACGATAAATTAAATGTTTATTAGTTCGAATATTCACCTTTTCTCTTCTTTTGTAATCGCCTTCAATATGCAGGAAGTAAGTACCAGAGAAAAGATCGGGTGTAATAGGAAAAGAATAAATTTTCCTTAATCCTGTTTCTTCTAATCTTACTTGATTAGAATCAATAATAGTACCAATAGGGGAAATAAGTAAAATGTGCAATTTTTGATTTCTTCTACTTCCAACAAGTGGAACTTCATCCTGTTTTCCAGAAATTAATATAGCGTCCCCTATTTCTAAAGCCAAATCACTAGATAAAGGTCTTGTTTTATTCTGTTTAACATGAACAATATTAATCATGTGAAGCCACTACTTTAGTAATGCAAATCTGCAAAGAATTATAGTACTTATACCTGTTCCTGCTATCAAAACTAGCTTAAAATTTTAATTTAAATATACGTATTATTGTCGGAGTGTCTGAGGTACCTGTTTTCTCTATTTTTCCAATTCATTCCAATTATTGAAATAAATTGTATTCTGGGGATTTATAGATTTTAGTCTTATTTTTGTCGGGAATCCCGTTTCAATTTTTTTATCAGAAAAGTTTAATTAGGAGAATATTTCTGTATTAAGTGTGCACAAATGTGCACGGTGAAATAAATGAAAAGAAAATATATTTTCAGTTTAATTCTAATTGTGGGAATGATTTCCGGCATGACAACATCAAATGCATATACTACTACACTTGATTTCACTGGTGTAACAATAGCATTTGATATCTCTCATGGAGGTTATCACACAACAGAAGCAGATTTAGCTCCAATAATTGGTAATTTAACAGCCGCAGGTAACACAGTTATCTACATTAATGAAACTTGGGGAATACCCGATGATGTAGCTGTTCTATTCCTAACACAATCAGACGATAATTATACAACTACAGAACAAGCAGACATTAAAACTTGGTTTGAGTTAGGGGACAAATTACTCTGGGCAGCTGGAGACTCTGATTACGGTGGTCACTTCAATCCATGGGCTATAAATCAAGTTCTTGACACCTTAGGTGGTATAATCAGACTTGGTGGTTGTTCAATTGAAGATCCAGACTTTAACGATGGCTCTGCTTATCGTACTGCTCCAAGCGAAATTGGTTTAGGTGACCCATTATATGATGATATAGCTATAGCCGTTACAACTGGTATGGATGCTGGTATAATCGCTCATGGTCCATGTGCTATTATTGCATACAATGGATTTGATTACAGAGATCTAAGATACGGAAAATCTGTCTTTCCAATAGTAGTTAACGTGATTATGACTTACGGTGAAAACGCAACTGCTGCTGACTCTGATACTAGCGATGGTGTTTTAGACGTATATGACGGTTTAACTGGTGGACTTTTCCCAGCTGTTGTACATGAAAACTTTACTGACATTGGAAGTAACTTAATTCTTTCAGGTGAAGCTATTTATACCAACTACAAATTCATGTATGGTCAAAACACTGAAAATGGCTTCTACAATAATGGTACTCACTATGGTCAAATGTTAGTTAATAACATCCTCAACTACTTCGTAGTTGAACCAGTAGAAGATCCAGATCCAACCAATGCATTTGCTCTAATTCCATTAGCAGCAATTGGTGTAATTTACGCTATTTCCCGCAGAAAGAAATAATTCCTTTCTTTTCTTTTTTCTTTTTCTTTTAGTTTAAGGTAAGTTTCATTGATGGTACATTTTCTCATCTAAATTGTTAAATATCGAATTTTTAAGGTATAATTGCAATAAGGCGTGAGAAACATGGTCATCATATGGGGTTACACACCTTCTGAAGCACTCACCAATAACAAAACCGTTGGAGAAGGAGTAAACGAAATTAAACAGTTATTTTCAGCTATACTTTTTAAAAATGGAATTAAGGGAATTTGTGTAAATCTAGAAGGAATCTCACAAAGACCTGTTGTTAAACTAGGTTTAGTGATTGATTCTGAAACAATCTTTGAAACTAGTTTTTCACCAGAAAGAGCAAGAGAATACTCATACGAATTAGATAAGACAGTTTTTCCCAAAACAAAAATAGAGGTTGTGATGTCGGTTTCCAATGGATCAGTTGAAGTCGCTATTTCTCCTATTGGAATAGGAATGGGGCTTCAAAAACAGGATGATGAATTTGTTCCAACAAATCACTTAGCTCTAGGTGTAATTATTTTTTAGTGCTCTAGTTTCTTTCTCATTGATAGTAATTTCACAGAATAACCCAAATTCTTGTAAAATTCTGTGCCACCTTCATTCAGAAGATGCACATACAAGGTTAACTCATCAGCTTGATTCTCTCTAGCAAATTCCTTCTCGAATTTTGCCATCAGTTTCGTACCTATTCCTTGTCGTCTAAAACTTTCAACTACTGCTATGTCTGAGATATGAGCTATTACTCGTTTCTTGAAGAAACCTGAATGTTTCTTTGTATACCCAAACAAGAACCCAATTATTTCTTCTTCTGCTTTAGCCACATAAACTATCTGCGTTGGCTCATGTAATGCTTTTGAGACCATAAAACTGAAATTTATTTTTCCATCTTTATCTAATGTAAAATCCTCATCAATTTGTGAGTGCCAATCTATAGTCTCAACCCAGATATTTACAATGTCTTTAATATCCTCTTTTTTTGCCTCTGATAGTTTTACTTCTCTTAGGTCATCTGTTTTTGAGCTCATTATATTATAATATATTTACTAGTTTCTATTTTTTACTATAGGTAATACTCAAGAAATTTGTTTAGAAGAAAGTGAGCAATCTTTTTATTATTCATTTTTTTACTCGTCTATTAGTACTTATTGAACATTAGAATTATGTATAGGTGAAGTAATTCATGTTGATAAATAACCCAACAAATAAAGTTGATTATACAGTGAGAGATTTGTCAAATATTCTCAAATTTAGAGAAAAAAAATTCATCACAGATTTAGATGTTTTTAATAAACGAGTATTAGTAAGAGTCGATTACAATGTTCCACTTGATAAGAATGGAATAATTACAGATACAAGAAGAATAGCAAATACTTTACCTACTCTTAACTATTTATTAAAACAGAATTGCAGAATTATTCTGATTTCACATTTAGGAAGACCTGACGGAAAAATTGTAGAATCTCTTAGGATGGATCCTATTCACAAGAAATTGAAGGAGTTCTTTCCAGAAACCAATGTCTATAAAGTAGATGATTGTATTGGGAAGGAAGTGGAAAGCAAAGTTTCCGAGCTGAAGAACGAAGAAATACTTCTTCTGGAAAATCCCAGATTTCACAAGGAAGAAAAAGAAAATGATCCGGAATTTGCTAAAAAATTGGCTAAACTAGCTGATGTCTATGTAGACGACGCTTTTGCTACCGCTCATAGAAAACAAGCCTCGACTTATGGAGTTTGTTCATTTTTCAAAGAAAAGGGATATGGTTTTCTTGTAGAAAAAGAGTTGAAATTTTTGTCATCCTGTATAGAAAAACCTCAAAGACCATTTACAGTAATTTTAGGAGGAAAAAAAGTTAAAGACAAACTTGGAGTGATAAAGAATCTAATTGGTTTAGCAGATAATATCTTGATTGGGGGTGGTATGGCTTATACATTCCTTCTAGCTGAAGGGTATCAAATTGGAAAATCTGTCAAGGATTTATCTAAACTTGAAGAGATCAGAGATTATCTCAGAAATGAAACTCATGGGACTAGAATTTTCATCCCAAAAGATGTGCTAGTTTGTGATGAAATTGAAAATCCAAAGAAAATAAAAATTGTTCCTGTAACTGAAATTGGAGAAAATGATATAGGAGTAGATATTGGTCCTGAAACCATCAAAATTTTTAGTCAAATTTTAGCTGAATCAAAGCAAGTTGTATGGAATGGACCCATGGGTGTTTTTGAAAAGAAAGAATTTGAAAATGGAACAAAAGAAATAGCTAGATATTTAGCTGAAAGCAAGATTGTTACGATTATTGGTGGGGGAGATAGTGCTGCAGCAATTGAGAAATTTGATTATCAAGACGATATGTCATTCATTTCTACAGGTGGTGGTGCAAGCCTTGATGTTATGCGAGGTGCTCCTTTACCTGCCATCGATTGTTTATCAGATAAATGATTAAAACATCCATATAAAATATAGCAAGAGAGAAACAATAGCTCCAACAATTATACTAAAAAGATTAACAAAATCATTTCTTAGCCATTTAACACCAGAATAATATTCTGTCTCAACTTCACAGTGTACTTTTTTCTCTGTAATCTTTTCACATATAGTACATCTGTTCAGTTTCTGAATAGTACAAGCAAAAATGCTATCAAAATATGAACCTATTAAACCTCCAACAATTACAGGAATAATGAAAGCCCACATTGAAGAAGGAAATACAGTATAATTATCAATGAAACTAACTCCAAATCCTGAGAATGCGATAATTACTGCCCCTAAGACTGAAGCTAAAAGACCTAGTATAGATACAGCGCCAGGTGATCCCTGCTCAGCCTTAACCCATGGTTTGATAGATGATCTTGGTTTGAATTTAGATAAAGCACCAATTTCTGTTCCTAGAGTATCAGCTAAACTAACAGCAATTGCCCCTCCAGCAATAACAGTGATAATGGGGTCTCTAAAAAGTATCACTAAGAAAGCTAAAAATGCTGGTAAAACGCTATTGACCATTGCTTGAACGCTATCTCTTCGAGTATCACCCTTCTCAAATTCTTGACTTATGGATTTTTTCTTGTTTTTTCCAAGAAAAGTAGCTAAACTTCCAAGAATAAAAAATGCAAAATACATAACTCCCCATGTCCATGAACCAAGACCGAGAATTACTAAACCAAAGTATAAACCAGCTATTGCTCCATCCCAAGTTAATGCCTTTAGAATGATTCCAGAAAATGTTAATACCAAACCAACAACAGCTCCTGCTATTATAGCATTGTTCGATAGTGATGAAACAAAGGAAAACGAAGATTTATACAGAATAAACAATACAATTGCATTTGCGGCTGGAACCGCAAGATTATCAAATCCTTTAGGAGTTAATGCTTCAACAAAAGCTGTAATGAAACCAGTCAACAATCCAAGATAAACAGATAATACAACTGTTTGAGATAGGATTAAACAACTGATTGTAACCGCTCCAAAGGTTGCAAATGCAGCAGACCAACTTCCTAGTAATGTTTTTGTCCCTCCCCAAATATGGTATGCTTTGTCATTCCCAAACTTAGAGCCTATTACAGCACTTATCCCATCCCCCCAAACTAAAGGCATGAATGCTCCAAAAAGAATGATATTTGTTGGATTGTTTTTATCTGGACTGAAGAATAAAACAACCAGAATAGTTAAAGAAATTGCATAAAAAACTGTACCATAAGTATGTCCTTCGCTTACACCTTTTAAGCGGAATTTCTTAATCGGGGAGCCAGGACCTGTAAAATAAGTGAAGGGAATAAAGAAAACCGGTCCTATCAATGCAAACCAAATATTGGTAAAAACAAAAGGAAATAGGAGAACTACATTCCCTACAGAAAGATGAACAATTTTCCTTGAGGTGCTTCCTGATACTTTGTCTTTTCTTCTTAGAATTTCAGCGATGAAAAGCGAAAGGAGAACAAAAACAAAAAGTGCTGCTAATCCAATGATGTCAGAAATAGCTATTTCAGTAGGTAATGAAAAATCCAATTTATTTCCTCTTTTAATTCTTAAATACTTTAGAGATTGCAAGTCATTAAAAAATCTACTGCTCGCTAAATGCATCTCCCTTATTGAAGCTCTCTATTGCTTTTGCTCTATCAACAGCATCAACCATTCCATCACATCTGGGATGATAAAACTGATCACAATTTCTGCAAACTTGTTCATTCTTTCTATTTCTAAATCCTGTAAAATAAGCTCTGCTTGTAAAGTAAATAAAGAGAGTTATGAGAATGACTGCAAACGCCCACCAATTCATTGCTTGAGCAAGAGTAACTATAGAAAGAATGATCGATAAACCTGCTGAAATCATAGCAATTCCAAGAAAGAAACGACTTATGTCTTTAATTAAACGAGGAGGTTCAAGAAAAGCGCTAATGGGGGTAAAGATGAATAAAGATACTGTAGCTACAAAAGCAATCCAAAATGTTATTTTAAGAACAAAAACCATTATAGGTGCTAGAATCAAACCAGCGATCATCCCGCCGTAAAGATTAACACACCCTCTACACACTTTATGACCCCTTATTATATACATGTGATCATCGAAATTCTTACACAATGGGTGATGAGCTAATCTATATGGGGAAAGCATCCACTTTTCTTTTCTAGACATTTTTTCTTTCTGCTTCATCTCTATCACTTAAATATATTACATATAATGTATTTATGACAATACTACTTATCAAATATAGTAGTATTAGCAAGTTCTCTTCGCTGATCTTGTCTTGAAATTCTGTTATTTTAACACTCATTCTTGTAAACATCTGATTAAACTTTTGTTCTAAGAGCTGATTACCAAATGTTACATTTATGGGATTAAAATGCTTTTTTAATAATTCCGTAAGAATTAATTGTTTTTGTTTAATTATAAACTGAAAATCTAATGGGAGTTTTTCCGCCCAATCGATTTTCTGAAGATATTCTATTGAGATATATTTGTATTTTATGCTGAAAAAAATTGAATCTAGTAAGGTAAGTAGTTCTGCTATAGATAAATCACTCAATTTCTTGTTATCAGAAGATAAGACCGCAATCACCTCTTCTAAAGGAGGATTATCTTCATTTTTTGAATTGATTTCTTTTGTATCTTTTTTTATTCTAACACACATATGTTCAAGCATTTCTTCTTTTTTTTCAGTCGAAGAAAAATTTAGAATATTATTTAATGTCTCTTGTAGAATATACAGAGAATGTTCAATTTCTGAAAAATTCAATAAAACAGAAAATTCATCCTTCATGTTTTTTAATTTAATATTTTCTAATAAATGGAAAGTTCGAAGAATAAGTGAGTATCTCTGTTTATTCTTTACTTGAACATATCTAGATATACTCTTCAAAACTTTATTACATTCACGAAAATCTCCTTGTAAAAGGTATATCTCAAAGAGCAAATCCAATAGCTCTACTATGGCAGAATCTTTGTATTTAACTGCTAAATCCCTTCCTTGTTCTGCAAATATTGTAGCTTGTTTATGATTGCCTAACCTAAGATATATTTGAGCTTTAGAATGGTAAATTGCAATAAGACTTCGCTTGTCTTTTATTTCTTCTCCTATTTCCTCAAGCTCATTCAGAATCTCTAGTGCTTCATCTAGCTTGTTTTGAACTACAGCTACCTGGCTAAGCATCTGTTTTAATTTTCCATAATCTACTAACATCTCAACAAATTTTCCTTGTGTCAAACGATGAATACCATCAATTCCCAGATTTATCATGTTTCTTGCTTTGATAACTTGTTTTTCTTTTATTAGTGCTTCAGCAAAAATTCCAATAAGAGAAATATGAGCTCTAGCAATGTCCTCTTTTTCCTTGGTTTCTAAATATTCCAGATTAGTTATTACCTGATCATACTTCCTAAGACTATAATTCAATCTTGCTTTAGTATTGAGTACGCTGTGGAATCCTTTCTCATGATCAATTTCCTTGAAAATTTCTTCTGCTTTAATCAGAAATTCGTTGGCAAGTTCCTCGTTAAGCTGATTTGCATATATAGAACCAAGATTTAGAGAAACTGTAGCTTCTCCTAGTATATTTTTAGTTTGTTTTCTCAAATTTAGACTTTTGAGATAATAGTTTATAGCTTCATCATACTCACCAAGATAGAAATGCACCCCCCCCAAACTAGAATATGTGTGTGCTTGACCTTCTTCATTTTTATAAATTTGATCTATAGATAATGCCATCTGAAAGAGTTTCTTACTCTCCTCAAAATTTCCCTGTTCCATGTGGAGATTAGCTAAATTATGATATATTATAGCTCTAGTATCATCGTTGAGTGAAGATTCATGAAGTTCAAGTAATTCAGAATAAACCTCCATAGATTGTTTTTTTTCACCTATGCGTCTTAGAATCTTGGCATATTCTATTTTTACATCAAATACCTCTTTCTGAGGAAACTGATGTACTTCTAGGATTTCTATGGCTTCTTTAATATTCTCAAAAGCTTGCTTATTTTCACCTAAAAAATAATGTGCCTTCGCTAAAACAAAATAATAGTTTTTTTTATCTATGTTACTCATTTCTTGATTTAATTCTCTATGAGCTAACTTGATAATGCTGGTGTAATCATGATCTTTAAACATTTTTTGAAGTTCTTCAGCTAAATAGTTAAACATTTTTCCATCATCAATATATTAGATATGCAACAAGTTAGTTTCTATCTTCTAGTACTATTGTATTAGCTATGAAATCTCCAATTCTTCTACCATCATCATTACATAAAGGCATAAAAACATCTATTACGCTAATAAAACATAATGTTCGAACACATGCTTGCCCTGCTGTAATTGGTAAACCTGTATCATAATCAACCACCATGAGTTTCATCATTGATTTTCCAAAACCTTTACCGGTTTCAGGAACAATGTCTCTTAAACACCCTAGAGGTGGACAGAAAGCAGACATACAATAATCAACAATATAAGCTACGAACCTATCACCATAACTAGCTCTTAGCTGAGGGTATGCGTGCTTAGGGATGCCACCAGTAGATACTGACATTTGAGCGGGAGCATGTTGTTGTGGTTGTGCATAAGGTTGAGGTGGAACATATGGAGCTTGTTGTTGAGCGGGTGCTTCATATTCAGGTTTTTGAGCTTTCGGAGATGGAGCTGAATCCTGCCCTATTTTTTTTCCACAATTTAAACAAAATTTATCTTCTTGACCCGCAGAAGTTCCACAATTTGGGCAAAAATATTTTTTGGACATTTACTTACACCAATTTAATGTACTAATCATTCATTTACCTGTATTTAAGTATATTTTAACAAAGATGAGAAGAGAATTCCTCAACCAAATTTTAGTACAAAATCATTTTGATTCCTTAATGATTTTAGTATATGCCTTTAGTAAATTTTTTCCTACTACAGGATAATCAAATTTTTTAAGAGCGTGTTTTTGTGATTTGAAAGCAACTTCCTGGATTTTCTCTTTATTTTTAATTATACCCAATACCTTGTCAACTAAAGCAACTTCATCATTTGCAGGATATAACCAATCACAATTAGGGGGTATCATCTCATTCATTGGAGGTTTATCAACTGCTATCACAGGCAATCCAGAAGCCATAGCTTCAATAAGTGGAGTACCAAAACTACCTTCTTCAGCGGGATAAAGAAGAACGGCACTTATATGAAACGCCAATAGGAGCTCTTTATCATCAATATATCCCGTTATTATAACTGAATCTTCAATCCCAAGATTTACTACATCTTCTTTTATTTTTGACAGAAGGGGGCCATCCCCAACAACTAGAAATATAATTTTTGCATTTCTTTTAAGTATCTCAGGGAAAAATTTAACCACTTTGTGTTGGGATTTTCTGTTGATATACGGACCCTGCATTAAAACAATGGATTTTCCTTGATCAACATCATATTTGTCTCTAAAGGATTCTAAATCCTCAAGTTTTGAAATTTGTGAGAAAGTTTTACAATTTAGTGAGTGGGGTACAATTATTACTTTCTCTTTCATACTTTTTGATAATCTCTTAATTTTTTCTAATAAAGAAACTGACGTTGTTACTATATTATCACAGTGTTTCACAATTCGTCTAAGAAGTCTAGAATATGGTCGTTTTACCCACATTCTTGATTTTAAATTACCAATTGTTACTGCTCCATGTACGGAAACAACTAGAGGTATTTTGATTTGATTCCTTTTTTTAGCTTTAGCAAAATAAGATGCTGCTACTTCAGTCGCATGAATCAAGGCTATGTCAACTTCTGAACTCAGTTCGGTGTATACATCAAACGCTTGCTTTGAGAAACTTCGATGGTTTTTAGCATGGAAATGTGTTAAAGTACTATAGGCTCCTCTAGCAGAAATCTGCTCAGGAAGATAATAAAAATGGATATTTTCTCTTTTCAATAATTCATCATCAGAAGACAGTTTTGTTGTGGTTGCAACATAGATGTCTATCCCTTGGTTCGCTAATGATTGTACTAATGAATAAGCATACCTACGAAGCCCCGCCATAGGTCCAACGTAAGGAGGTCCTATCTCTATCGTAGGAATGAAGATAGAGAAATCCATGTGTAAAAATCTGGAGTAACTACAAAAGCATTTTGGTGAAATTCTATTCTTTGTAAAAAAGGCAATATTTGTCTAACCACAATAATAAATAGAAGACTTAGGCTTGTTAGTACATATGATAGATATAGAAGATGAAATATACGACCAAGTTTATGAGAACGGTTTATCATCAAAATCCTTACTATTAGTAAGAGATAATCTTAGTCAACTATCTGCAGAATTTCTTACTGATCTCTTAGTAGATAATGTCAATATTCATACACAATATAGTATATTGATAGAATTCCTTACCGAGATATGGTCACAAAATACTAACTCGAGTCCAAATTTACTAAATTATATCAGTGGAGTTCTCCATAAATTATTCTACCTTGCTCGTGAATATCCCTTAGGTAAAGAAATTCCAGACTATGTTACTAGCGAAATCACCGAATTTCATCAAATGTTATGTGATTTTAAATTAGAATGCTTGGAACAGGACGTAACCTTACAAGATGAATATATTGAAAGAATTAAGTCATTCAAAGAGCTTTTTGAAGTTATAAATCACCAAACAAGATTTCCACAAAAAATTAACGAAATGTTTAGAATAGGATCAATATTATTTTATCTATTTTCTCAAAATGAAAAGCAGAAGTTAAGAAATATTGATGAACTTAGTCTCTATCTCTCGAGATGTTTAATTCTTTGGAGATTAGAAGCTTTAACTGATGAAGAAATTCAAATATGTTTTGAACAAGCAACAGTCAAATTTTCTGAAGAGCTGAATTTAAAGAAGTTTGAAAATATTTTAGCGTTAGAAATACAGAATTATCAATTCTTACAATATGGCATCAGCCATGGGATGATTAAAAATATAGCAAGGACATTCTCTGAAATCTATTCAATTAAAAAAACTTGAAATATCAATTCAAGCAATTTATTTATTATTTACATAGGATTTTAGTTCTTCTGAAATTCTTGAAGCTTTTTTAAACTCTGGTGCTAAGTAATTCAACAAATCTCGGGGAATTTCTTTTCTACTAAATATGTTTTGCAGGATTTCATCCAAAACATCTGTTTGAAGATCTGGATTTTTTAACATTTCCTTGACAGTTGTTATTTTCATACTTGAAGGCAAGTTATCTTCTAACATTGTAATAGATGACCATGCCTTGAGTGTAGAATAAACTGACATATCTGGGGTAACAACATCCAGTGCCATTCTAAAACGCCATTTCTTAACTTCTATAGGTGAATTATCAGTTGCTATAGCCCTACCAAGTTTCATAGCATTATCTTGACTTGGTTTTTGAGTATACTTCTCAATTAAATCTCTTACCTTGCCTGTTGTGACCTCTTTACTCATATTTATCCCCATCTTTTACTTATTAGAATCTAGTACTGGGGAATATATATATCTTGCTCTTTAAAGTTCCGTAACTGTTAGTTTCGAGAAAAACAGAAGTTGCCACCTTCTCATAATACACCTTACGTTAAAGATGACTTTGTGAAAAAGGTGTGAAAAAAATAGTAAGACGACCTTGTAACAAGGTTTTGCAATTTTTATCTCCAAAAAATTGTTCTAGATAGGTTTGTGGGTTGTAAAAATTCTAAATTTTAGAGAGTGGGAAAATAATGAAAAAGTGTAAGACACAGAGGTCTTACCTTACTCTCTCTGAGGTTTCTCTTTATTGCATCACAATTTTTTCCTTTTGCTTCTTATATATATTTCTCTTAAACCTAGTAGTAAATATATTGATATTATTTCAACAGAGACCAAGAAACCTGAAGAATCGGTTGTAGGAATAACTGTATAATTGCTTTCAAGAATTGAATTAAACCAATCATAACTTGTCGTTATACTAGTACTAATTTCGTGTTTCTCAATTATTTGTGATGCATTCAGTGTTGTTTGATCTTGTCTTAATAAAATTCCTGTATTCTGATCAAAAGCTATACCATACTTTTCTTTCCATAACCATCTATATGTTAGATTTTCTGAAATCACTTGGGTTCTGTCGTAGATAAATGTTGAGTGTGCGTAAAACATGGAACTGTTTATAGAACTTTCATAAAGTTCTGATCGAATATAGTTTATCGGGAACTCACTTGTTTCATCGAGAGTTCCAGTACTGGTATGGTTAAATTCCGATTCTTGATTATATATCTCTTGAAAAGCATTATTTCCTTGATGCATTACGGGAGAAAGATATGGAAGTTTTAGAAAACCTAAAGTCATTAGAGAATCTTCTGAGATATATAGGGTTTCAAGAGTATCATCTATGTATAAGTTATACCAGTTAGTTGTAGTATTCCACAAAAGAGAAGGTAAATTGTAATAGACATCATTCGGATGTTCAACAACCTCTATTGAAATAATAGTATCTTCTGGAATATAATAACCATCAGTAACGTAAAATCCATCTGGATAACCTGGCATATCTTTATAAAAATACACTAATTCCCAGCTCATTGTGTCTCCTACAGCTATATTTGATGAATAAGCATAGCCGAAATCAGCTTTAGCCTGCACAATTAACAATAGCGAAAGGAACAAAGTTTGAATTGCAATTAATCGACGTCTGTTCCAAATGTGAAACATGCCTTTATGTAAGATTATAAGATTAAAAAGGTTTTTCAAAAAAAAGGAAAGAGCTTCCTAATTTTTGAATAAATTGTAAAAAGCTAATATTGAATAAATTGCTGTTCCTTTCCATAAAATATCTTCATCAACATCAAATTTTGGATGATGATGGGGATGAATTATTCCTTTTTCTTCATTATATATTCCAAGAGCAATAAATGCACCTTTAGTTTCATTAAGATAGAAAGCAAAATCCTCTCCACCCATAGTTAAATCAACTTCTTGAACTTCATCAAGTGGTCTTAGAATCTCAATTACATCGTCAACGCTGTCATCATTGTTGATCGTTGGTGGATAATATATTCCACCTATTTCAAATTCTACTGCTCCTTCACATCTCCAAGCATTGCTATAACCTTCAACTATCTCTTGTATTCTTTTCATAATGTGGTTTCTTACTTCATTACTGAAAGTACGGAAAGTTCCTTCTAATCTTGCGGTGGAGGGAATAATATTGTGGGCATCACTACCCTCTAACATTGGTATTGAAATAACAGCTTTTTCCAGAGGATCAATCTCTCGACTCACTATCTTTTGTATTGCATTATAGATATCAACAAGTACTGCTGTTGGATCAAAGGTTTGATGGGGTGCTGCTGCATGACCACCTTTTCCCTTAATCTTAATTATGAATTGATCAGAAGAAGCGAGGAATGGTCCTTTTCTGGTTGCAATAGTTCCACTTTGTTCTTCTCTCCACACATGAATACCAAATATCTGATCGACATCTGAAATATGGCCTTCTTCAACTATTTTTTTTGCTCCACCAAAACCTTCCTCTGCGGGTTGGAAGACCAGCTTAATTTTACCTGTTAGTTTATCTTTATATTTGTAGATAATATGAGCTGCTCCAAGTAACATAGCTGTGTGAGCATCGTGACCACATGCATGCATCTTTCCTGGAATTTTACTACAATAAGGTTTATCGCTATCTTCAGTTACATTGAGTGCATCAATATCAGCTCTTAAAGCGATAACCCTTCCCTCTTTTCCAGAATCAAATGTAGCAATTATACCAGTTTTGGCAGTTTTTTGAATATCATACCCTATCTTCACTAGTTCCTGCTCAACTAGAGCCGAAGTTTTTTCTTCTTCATATCCTGTTTCCGGATACATGTGAAAATGCCTTCGTTTTTCAATTACATAATCTTCTATTTCTTTAGCTTCATCAATGAGAAGTTGTTTGAATTCATTAATATCCATAAGATTTTTCATACTCTTTGTTATTTCTATGTTTCTGTTTATCTATAGTTTTTTTATATTTCTAAAAAAATGTAAATGTATTTTCAAATACGCGTTAGATAGAGTGGGTAAAGATTTAAGAAAGACACTTTCAGTGCCCAAGCTGTGTAAAACCACTTAAATGAGCAAGAATTTTGTTGCTCATCTTTAAGGAGGAAAAAAATAGCATGAACGATAATGAATATGACGTTATTGTAGTTGGAGCTGGCTGTGCTGGACCAGCAGCTGCAAAAAAAGCTGCAGAACTTGGTTTGAAGGTTCTAATACTAGAAAAATCACAAGTTCCAGGTGAGAAAAATGTTTCAGGTACCTGCTTAAACGGTGCTGCTCTTCTTGAACCAGATCTAAACTACATTGTGGAATGTCCAGTAGAAAGAACAATAAGAGAAATGCGAACTTATCACATCAATAGTGATAGAACAACAGTTTTTCATGAAATACCATCAAAAGGAATTCTTCTGCTTTCAGTAAGAAGAGATCATCTAGATTCTTGGCATACAGAAGAAGCTAGGAAAGCTGGAGCTGAAGTTAAATTATCAACAACTGTTGTTGATATTATTGAAGAAGATGATTACATCAAAGGAGTTGTAACAGACTCTGGAGAAAAATTCTATGGTAAAGTAATCATTGATGCAGCGGGTGTCAACTCAATTGTTGGTCGTAAAGCAGGTTTAATTCCTAAACGAAAAGGTCAGAACATGATTTTGTATGTTACTGTAGCTGTTAAATTGGGCGAAGAAGTGATTAATGAGCGATTTGGTGATTGCATCGAATACTACCTATCTCCAGGAATTCAATATAAAACATGGCCATGGATCTTTCCAAAGAAAGATACAGTTACAGTAGGCACTGGAGGATATATGGATGAAAATCTAATTAATGATGAATTCCCAAATGTGAATCAATATATGGAGAATTTCTTGAATCTTCCAGTAGTCAAAAAGAAACTTGAAGGAGGAGAGATAGCTTCATGGGGGTTGCACTTAGAGTACGATGAAGCAATTGAAAGAAGAGTTAGGAATGGGTTGATATTGACTGGAGAAGCAGGAGGATTTGTGATTCCATTCCTTGGAGAAGGAATGCCTGAAGCATTCTTTACTGGGATTTATGCTGCTAAAGCAGCAGCTGAAGCAATAGAAGCTGGAGACCATTCAGAAGCAAAACTCTCTGAGCGATATGAAGAACTGATAGGCGAGAATTTCTTTATGCAAGCATTCAGACATATTGCAACTGTTAACAAAGAATCCATTCTCACCAAAACAGATGAAGAAATTACTCAAATGATGCAACAAGTAATTATTGGAGGAGGATTTATCTCTAATGCAATACACACTAAATGGTTAAAGGGTGTTGAAGAGGAGAATTTTGAACTAATCCAAGAAGCATATGATTTCCTAGAATTAATTCAACCTTATGCTGCAGTTGATCCGGATTTTGAGAATTTATACAATGAGAGGAAGAGCAAATGAAAGTTGAAATGAAAGTAGAATATTATCCAGGAGAAACTGGAGAGTTCATTAAAGTAATTGAAGACAATTGTGTAGGCTGTGGAGAGTGTGCAAAATTCTGTACAAGAGATGTTTGGCAACCAGATGGTGCAATTTACCGACCAGTAAATCTCAAACAATGTGTAGAATGTGGTGCATGTTGGAATGTCTGCGAGTATGAAGCTGTTGACTTCAGCGAACCTAAAGGTGGGACTGGAGTTCGCTTTAGCTATGGGTGAGTAAAATGGCTGACATAGATGAAGTAATGAGAATTCTTGAAGCACAAAAAGCTAAATATACTAATGAAAAAGTAGCTAAATTTTTCAAAACATGGTCTAAGAAACTCCAATATCACTTTACAGATATTGATGAGCATTATGTAATTGAGTTGGTGAAAGGAGAACCTCAACCAATAGTGAAAGAGAAACTAGAAAATCCTGATATTATGTATTCGATGAGCACTGATACTTTTATTGCTATGAATACTGGACAACTTTCTGGATTTAAAGCTTATCAGCGAAAATTACTCAAAATTAAGGCTACTATGCCCGAAATTATGAAACTTCAGAAATTAGATAAGCTTTAGTTATTCTTTTTTTTTATCTCTTTTATTATATTTGGGTTGGTTTTTAGGTTAATAATAAGTCTTAATAATTCTAATAGGAAAATCAAATTGAAAAAAATGGACGAGTTACGAGGTATTGTTACAGGTTTAGATTGTGCTAATTGTGTTGCTAAAGTTACTAATAACTTGAAGAACGCAGTTGGTGTAGACAATGTACAACTAAACCTCGTATCCACTAAACTTATCGTAGAATATGATAAGGAACAAATTAGTGAAAAAGAACTCATAAAAAATATCAAACAATCAGGATATAAGTTTGATAGTACCTACGAACATAAATCGTTTTTTGATATTAGACACAACAAAAACCTTCTTTTCGCTATTTTTGGATTAATTTTTCTTATTGTTGCTTTAAGCACAAGTGGATTTTTACCTGAAAATTATGACTTGATTTTTTTTGTTCCTGCTATAGTAATTGGTGGTATTCCTGTTTATCTTAAAGCTTTTAGCTCCATTAGAACCAAAACAATTGACATAGATATTTTGATGGTTCTTGCAATAATTGGAGCCATGATAATAGGTGAGTGGGAAGAAGCAGCAGAAATTGTTGTTCTCTTTTCAATAGCGGAATTGTTAGAAGCATTTTCAATGGATAAAGCTAGACAATCAATAAGAGAATTAATGGATTTAACACCACCAACAGCAACTAGATTAATTAAAGGGAAAAAACACGAAGAAGTTCCTCTAGGTGATTTAGTTGTTGGCGATAGAGTAAGTGTTAAACCAGGGGCAAGAATTCCAATTGATGGAAAAATAGACTGGGGAAAAACAAATGTTGACCAGAGTCCAATAACTGGAGAATCTATCCCAGTCAATAAAGATGTTGGAGACAAAGTATTTTCAGGGTCTATAAATATTGATGGTTATATTATTATTCGAGTAACACGGATGCCTGAAGAAAGTACAGTAGCTAGAATCAGACAGCTGATAGAAGAAGCAGAACAACAGAAATCAAAAAGAGAACAATTTATCCAAAGGTTTGCAAAATATTATACACCAATTATGGTGGGAATTGCACTATCAGTATTTCTAATTTCTGGGATTTTTTTGAATATCCCAATTGATCCCTCTGTTCTTAGAGAAGGGCTTTATCAGAGCTTAGTAATTCTGGTAATCTCATGTCCTTGTGCTTTAGTGCTATCGACACCAATAACTGTAGTGACCGCAATAACTAGGGCTTCAAAAAGGGGTGTTTTAATAAAAGGCGGTAAATATCTCGAAGCTATATCTGAATTAAACACACTAGCATTGGATAAAACTGGAACCTTATCGACTGGAAAACTAAAAGCTTACAAAGTTGAAGCT
This sequence comes from Candidatus Heimdallarchaeota archaeon, assembly GCA_021399345.1. Classification (GTDB taxonomy): domain Archaea; phylum Asgardarchaeota; class Heimdallarchaeia; order Heimdallarchaeales; family Heimdallarchaeaceae; genus UBA460. The sequence goes on along the minus strand of JAAFKI010000045.1, from coordinate 85,725 downwards.
TTAGAAGGTTATACTGAGAAGGAAATTATAGAAATAGCATATGGTTTAGAATATCATTCAGAACATAAAATTGCAGAAGCAATAATAGATCTGGGAAGAGAAAACAATTCAAGATTGTTTGGATACAAAGATGTTGAAATAATGCCTGGGATGGGAATCAAAGGAACAAGAAAGAAAGTAACTTACTATCTAGGAAATGAATCGCTTGTTGATAGCATCATAGGGTTAGAATCTTGTGATCTAGATTGTGAAGAAACTGAAAGTATTGTTAGTTATGTTTTAGACGATAAAAAAATCTTAGCTCACATCCACATGTCTGATGAATTGCGAAGTGAAACCAAAGAAACTGTCAATTCATTAAAAAAACTTGGAGTAAAAAACATTGTAATGCTCACTGGTGATAATGAAGAAGTAGCATCAAAAATTGCTGAAGAATTAGATATTAATTACGAAGCAGAACTGTTACCAGAACATAAAATGCAGTATATCAAAAATCTCAAAGAAAAAGATCAAACAGTGGTTATGGTTGGTGATGGAATAAATGATGCACCCGCTTTAGCTCTTTCAGATGTTGGAATTGCAATGGGGGCAGCAGGAACCGCAATTGCCATAGAAACAGCTGATATTGTGCTTTCTTCAGATAATTTATTCAGTCTACCTTATCTATTCAAACTAAGCAAAGAAACTAAAAGAACTATTCAAATTAATATTTACTTATCCTTGTTTATCAAATTCTCATTTTTTGTACTTGTTGTAATTAATGCAGCACAAATTGCTCTTGGGGCATTTCTTGGAGCGAATTTGCTTTGGCTAGCTGTGCTAATTGGAGATATGGGAGCTTCATTATTGGTTATACTAAATGCAATGAGAGTCGGTAGGAAGAAGTTTTATTCTGGAAAGATGTTGCCAAAGAAATAATTTAATAAACATTTTTACAAAAGAAATATTGGTAGAGCTAATGAGTAAACCTGTGAAACATTTCAACAAAGCTATTGTTTACATATTAATTGGTATTTTAGTCATTACTTCAATATTCGCTGTAATGATGTTTGGACCTCGTCCTGGTCCTCAAAGCGATATGTTTAATTCAACACTTAGGTATTATACAAAAGGGACAGAAAAATTATTTTACACAGATTATGCTCAATCTATTGTTCAAGATATCAAAGAAGTAGGTATTCTAGTTACCGATTATCAGATGGAGTATTCAACATTCTTAGATCAGGTTATCGGATCGAAAGATTATGAAATGGCAATAATCGAACTTGAGGGTCAAAATGCCCTTCATTTGGAATTTCTATTTAAAGAGGGTGCAAGTTTAAACGTTTTCAATTTTCAAAATGCAATGGATAATGGAACTACACTTAATTTAATCAACAATATAACTCAAGAAATAGATTTCCATGCAAGAAAAAATCTTTTCTTTACATTACAAGAACATCTAATGAATAATGTGGTTCCGATGGTACCCATTTTTACTCCAGCAAGAACATTTGCTTATTGGGATAACTTAGAAGGATTTACAAGTAAGTGGGGAATATCTGATAGCTTACCATATATGTCCTTTAATGGATTGCATAGCAATCAAGAATCAGTTACTGAACTAAAAATGGGTATTGGAGGGTGGTTTGATTTAAGTCCTCTAACAATGAGGGAAGCTGGGGAGAAATTAATTGTATCTCTTATCATGGATAAATTAATTCATTTGGATGAAAAAGGAACTCCTACAAAATATGGGTTAATAGATAGTTGGGAATATCTTAATCAAACAACTTTGTTGCTTCATGTAAGAGACAATGTTCAATGGCAACCTGATGTAGATGGAATTTTTACTAGTGAAGAGCATTCAGTTGATGATGTTATTTTTACTTTAGATCTAATCAAAAGTATACATGCAAACGTAAACTATCAACTCTATAAATGGATAGATTCTTATGAAGTGTATAATGGTACAACAGTTGCAGTTCATATTGATTCAGTTCCAGAAACAGTAGAAAGCGAACCTTATGCCTTTGCTCTCGAAGATTTGTCAGTTTATACTTACCCTGGATACTATTTGGATGTTGAGAGTACAATTGAAGAAATAGTTGAATCAACAAGATGGATTAAGTATAAACAAAATCCGTTTGGAACAGGAAAATACAAATTTAATGCAACGGAGAGTCATATGGATCTTACTGCTTTCTTAGAAAGATTTGACGGTTGGCATGGAGTTGGTGTAGATCCTGGTAAGACTACAAACCTAGTTTTTGAAACCATTGAAACCCAAACTGTTCCTGATAGTTATTCAATGAACTTAGAATTACAAGAAGGGGACGAAATAGACATAGCTGATTTTGGGAAGGATCCCGGAATGGAAATAGCTATACCTAATGATAACTTCAAGGTTGAGTATAAAGTAGAAAACTCATTAATTTTCATAGCATTTAATTTAGAGAATGATGTCTTTGGAGGAACTAATAACTATGTACCAACCAATGAGACAGGTGTGTCAAAAGCCTTAGCAATTCGTAAAGCTCTCTCATCATTAGTCCATAAAACATTTCTAAATAATGCTTTTCATGAGGGAAAGTATAATATAACTGATTCACCAGTTTCTCGTTATTATACAGATTATTATAATCCAGGTGTAACAACGTATCCATACAGTATTTCTGAAGCCATTGAATTCCTGAAATTAGCTGGATTCAACATATCAACAGAAACAAATGGATCAGTAGAAGAATCAGGTTATGGAGTAATAAGCTCTGTTGTAGCTCTTGGAATCTTCACAGCAATTACGATTACATTAAGAAAAAGAAAACAAAGGTGAAATAAGTGAACAGAATAAATGGAATAAATAATTTGGATCTCAAAGGAAAACCTTTGATACAATCATTTAGTGGTAGTGGTGCAATTGGAACAATACTCTCTACATTTCTAGTGAAAGCATTGAAAATGGAGCAAGTAGCAGTAGTTCATGCAGATGAGCTACCACCTGTAGCAATAATCAAAGGAGGATTGATAGAACAACCAATAAGGATATTCCAAAATGACAAAATAGCTTTAATGTCTTGTGAAGTGAACATTCCTTACAATACTGTTTCTGATTTCATAGAAATGCTAGTTGATTTTTATATTAAAAGTGGAGTTTCGCACATCGTACCAGTGGGGGGATTACCTGTTTTACAAAACCAATTTGAAGAAATTGAATGCTATGGAATAGCAAACAGACAAGAAACACTCACATTTCTAGAGGAAAATGGAGTACAACTTCTAGAAGAAGGAATAGTATACGGGACAGTAGTTGAAACTTTAGAACTATGTAATACAAAAGAGTTTGATTCGAGTTTTGCACTATTGGTTGAATGTGACCCCAGTGTTGCAAGTTACGATTCAACAAAAAAACTGGTTCAAAATCTAGCTAAAATATTTGATTTTGAATTTGATGAAGAAGAATTTGAAAATGTTTCAAATATCATCAGAACCAGGATAGAAGAAAGCACAAGATTCTTAAGAGATGAAGCAATGGACAAAACTAGAGAAAGTCACCTCTAAGTAAAGTTTTCCATTAGGTGAGTTAAGCTGCTTTTTCTCTAAAACTTTGAATCTGAAAAGAATGAGGTTTTTTGTCGTGTTTTAACCTCTCAACAAAGATTACAAAAAAGTTTAAATATGTTCAAGGGCAACTTTATTTGGTTAATGGCAGGCTATTTAGGAGCCAAATGGTTAGGTCAAAAAAGGGACTGCAAACTGAACAGGAAGAGATATCCGATGCTCAGGGACAAGGTTGAACCCCTTTTTTAGATGGTTTGAACCCCCATTTGGGCTTAGTTAAGACCTCCTAAGCCTGAAATCCCCCAGAACCAGACTTCGGTCTGGAAACAGACAATTATCTTGTCTGAAAGAAAAGGACCAGACATCTTCTGTCTGCCAGAACCCCCCTCAACCGCAACCCCGAAGCATCGAGTTAGAATACCCTTCCTGTTCAGGCAGAAAACCCTTTAGGGTTTAACCTTTCTTTTAACTCCATATAAATTCCTTAGATTTTTTTGTGAAAAGATTTATAGGTTTTCTTACTTCTCCAACTAGTATGGTACATAGGAAACGGGACAAGGATGATCACCATAAAAGATTAACACAGAAACATAAGAAACTCTTTCCTTCTCCTACAGATCACTTGCTTGATACTGAAGCTAAAGTTAGTGTAAGTAAGGAACATTTAAGGAAACCATACAAATTTCACAAGTATAAGCCATTAATCCAAATACTGTCTGCTGTAGTTATCTTCTCAGTTTTCTATATTTATGCAGCAAGAGCATATCCCTCAAATGGTTTTGTCTATCTGATAACTTTTGGTTTATTATATGTACTCTGTTCAACTTTAATTGCAGGTTTTTTGCTCAAATACCTCTCTGGTGACAAATATAGTCTCAATATGATCTTCACAGAATTCTTTTACATAATTGGACTTATCGTAGGAGTCTTTGGATTGACATATTTACCTATCCTCCTAGCATTATTCATAAACGAGCGAACTAGTGAATGGCTTCAATATGCTTTTATCACAGCCTTGATTGTTTTTCCAATTTCTTATGTACTTAGTATTTTTCTAAGATACTTGAAAAGTGAAAGCTTAACAATCAGACAATTTTTCAAACGATTTTTTGATAGAGAAGGTAGAAGAATCAGAAAAGAACAATACTCAGAAGCTAGCAAGGAGATTGATGAATTCTATGAAGGTTTTGATCAACTTGGTAAGAACTATCAGAAAAAAATAAGTAGAACTCTTACAAAAGAAGATTTCAAGCAGAAATAACTCCTAATTTAATATAAATATCAGAAAATCCTGGGTTTAACTTTTCTTTTGTTCATTTTTATTACTTTTCTCTGTCTTCTTTCAGAGGTACATTGCAGTTTTTGCACATTCTTGTTTCTGCTTTGTAAGTTGTTTTACAATTCCAACAAATTAGCTCAGTTCTCTTTTGAGTTTTTATCTCTTTTCTTTTTTTCCAATCATACTCCTCATAATGCACAACACTTTCTTCCATCTTTGTATCAACTTTTTCCTTAACTTTGCTCATCCCATCATAGAAACTATCAATTTTTTCTGTTTGTTCTCTATGTTTTTTCTGTTCTTCTGCTCTAGCTTTGAAATCAAATAGATATCTTATGAATTGGAAAATAGTCCTTTCATTATCCTTACTTCTCTTTTTAAATATATAAGCAAACGAAGCAATTTGCATAGAAATCATAATTACAATTAGAAGAGGTAATAACCAATCATTATTGTCAGGAGCAAAAAAGAGCATATAGATGCTAAGAGGGATATAGCCTGCAGCAATCAACATTATTGGGATTCCTAGTAATAGATATAGAACCTCATTTATTACATGAGTTAGTTTGTATCCTTCTCCATAAAAAAAATTAAATATATAATTAGATAGAAACGAAGAAACCATAACTCCTACAGATAATGTAGTAAAAATTTGGAGCAAAGTATTTCCAAATATAAAAGCATAGACAGTACCTGTTGCTAGGAATAATAGTATAACAATACGAAACATTAAATCATTTTTTCTAAAAAATCTCTTTGTTTTACTAAGTATAGCTTCTTCCATTTGTAAAATGTACTAAAACTCAAAAATATTTAAAATTAGTGTAAAGCCCCATTTTACCTGTTCCATAGTTCTCTGAAAAAACACCAAAATCTAGAAAATATTATTCTTGTTAGAAGAAATTAGGTTTATGGCCCTTTTATATAAATATTTATAGTTAAAACTAGTCGTTTATGTTTAAGGAGTGTTTATGATGGAAGAAGAATTTAATGATGAGCTATCAGAAGAAGCTGAAGAGGAGCTTAGTGAAGAAGTAAAGGAAGAACTTGAAGAAGAGCTTGAGGAGGAAGTAGAAGAGTTCAGCGAAGAAGAAAAAGAAGAACTCGAAGAAGAGCTTGAGGAGAAAGTAGAAGAGTTCAGTGAAGATGTCAAGGAAGAGCTTGAAGAGCTTATTGATGAAGTAGAAGAAGAACTCGGAGAACAACCTGAAGAAGAAATAGAAGAGCTTGTAGAGGAACTTAAAGAAGTTGCAGAAGACGAAGAAGAAATAGAAGAGATCGAGGAAGAAGCAACTGAAGAAGTTATCGAAGAAGCTGTTGAGGATGTAGTTGAAGAAATTCTTGAAGAAATGGATGAAGAAGTTGCAGAAGAAGTTCTTGAAGATGTCGTAGAAGATGTTGTCGAAGAAGATGAAGATGAAGTTGAGGAAGAACAAATTGTTTCTGAACCAGAATATAAATCTGAACCTGTGCCAGAAGGGATTCCAGAGGAAATCAAGAAATCAGGTGGTAATATTCAGATTATTTTGAAAGATGTTGATGGTGATTTGATACCATTTGGGTATCAATTACTGAAAGACAAACTGGTTATCAAAGAAGATGAAGCAATGAAAGTTAAAATCGTGTTAGCTTGGTTTTACAAACAAAGTAAGAGCGTAGAAGAGATTTCTGGAGCTACCAAACTTAGCACCGATGAGATTGAAAAAATACTCATAAATCCCATATACTTCGGTAAGATTTACTTTGGAGGAGCACTTGTGGTAGGCAATCATGAACCTATATTAACTGAAAGATATTGCAAATTAAATGAAATAAATACTGATGAAATTGAGGAAAAATATTTTTCCACAAAGAAATAAGATTAAGGAAATTTATATGTGGAAGTCTTACTTCCTATTCCTTTTTTAATTGTTTTATTATTTTTTACACAAGTTTCAAAATAAATCATAGATGATTCCTCTAAGTTATCCCTTCAGCTAGTAGTTCACCTATTGTATCAGTAGTCATACTAAAAAATGAGACAAGATCCTCTCGTGTATACAGAATTTCATACAGGTTTTTCATTGGTAAATCTTGTCCATTATCATCAACAAGAACAATTTCATAACCTAAACCTTTCCCTAGGTTGCTTTGCTCTCTTAACCACTCTCTTTGATCTTCAAAGAAGTTTTTCAGAAATTCTTTAACATTGGTTATGTTGCTCAGTTTAAATCTGGTTAATTCCAGTTTTTTCTCCTTTTCTTCAGCGTAGATTTTGAATACCATTTTCCATGTCAAGTTTTACACCTTAGTTGTTTTCAACTACTAATACTACATTTGGTATATAAACCGATGAATTACTTTCTCGTGCTTAAATATGAATCTATACTGAATCTCCTATTGTAGAGTTTTCTTCTGAACCAAAAACTATAAGTTTTTAAACGTACCTTCGACCACTAAAGTAGACAAAAAAGGTGTTTAAATGGGTCACGGATCGCTCCAAAAAGCAGGAAAAGTTAGAAAGCAAACTCCCAAAGTTGAAGGAAAAGAAAGACACAGTCCTATTCCCCGAAGGGGTCTAAGAAACAAATATGTTAAACGTGTTATTCTTGGTCGTTACGCTGGTCAAGCTCAAAGCATGGGAGCTAAACGTCGTTCCAGATAATATCTTCTATTTATTGAAAAACTGTTTTCAAATGAATGATCGAGATAAAGCTCTAGTCGAAATTAAAGAAAGGCTATTAATTTTAGAAGAGCCTAATAGAAAAATTCTAGGTCAAGTCAAACGTGATATTGCTAAAAAATATAAACTGAAAGATTTTCCAAAGAACAGTGAAATTTTAGCAATTTGTGATACTGAAGAAAGAGAGTTACTACTTCCTATTCTTATAAAACGTATTGTCCGAACTTTATCGGGAGTCGCAATTGTAGCTGCAATGACGCGCCCATGGGAGTGTCCTCATGGAAAATGTATTATGTGCCCTGGAGGTCCAGAAATTGATAAACCTCAAAGTTATACTGGATATGAACCTACAGCTATGAGGGGGATTCGTAACAATTTCGACCCTTATCTTCAAGTAACTGAACGAATTAAACAACTTGAATCTATAGGTCACTCAACTGAGAAAATAGACGCTATCATCATGGGAGGAACCTTTACCAACCAACCTGTTGAATATCAATTATGGTTTATTCAACGAATGTTTGATGCTTTTAATGAAAATGATTCCAAGGACATTCAAGAAGCACATAAAATCAACGAAACAGCTGTTCATCGATGTATAGGTTTAACAGCTGAAACAAGACCTGATCAGATAAATCACGAGAAAATTAATCATCTTATAGAATACGGCGTTACAAGATTAGAAGTTGGAGTTCAGTCTGTGTTTGATGATATTCTAGAAAAAATGCAAAGAGGTCACGGAGTTAAAGAAACAGTTGCAGCTTTTCAATTCATCAAGGATACTGGACTTAAAATTACTGCACATATGATGCCTGGCCTCCCAGGTTCAACATTTGAGAGAGATATTGAATCTTTTGAAATTCTGTTTAATGATTCTAGATTCCGACCTGATGAGCTTAAAATCTATCCAACTATGGTTATTCCTGGAACTCAACTTTTCCAAGATTTTCAAAATGGAGAATATGAACCCTTAACTAATGAATCTACTACAAACTTAATTGCTAAAATAAAAGAACTAATTCCTCCATATGTACGAATCAAGAGAGTGCTTAGGGACATACCTGCACATCAAATAGCTGCAGGTCCAAATAAGAGTGATTTGAGATTAGATGTTCAAGCTCTTCTCGAAAAACAAGGAAAGAAATGCCAGTGTATTCGCTGCAGAGAAGTAGGCCATATCATTTATAAAAAAGGCATAAAAATAAATCAGTCAAAGATTGATTTAATTGAGCGATCATATGAAGCCAGCGAAGGAATCGAACATTTTCTATCCTTTGAAGAAACAGAAAACGATGCCCTTATCGGATTTTTAAGATTAAGAGAGCTAAGTGATAACATTATTCGTCCAGAGTTTGACAAATCTACGATTATTGTAAGAGAACTACATATATATGGAGAACTTCGAGGTTTGCAGGCTTCGAAGAGTGGGGCCCTTCAATGGCAACATAGAGGGTATGGAAAAGAGTTACTTTCAAGAGCAGAAGAAATTGGGAAAGAAAAAGATTATTCTAAGATTTCAGTAATTTCTGGTGTTGGAGTAAGAGAATATTATCAAAAACGAGGATATACAAAGGACGGTCCTTATATGTCAAAAAAATTGTAAACTAACAAGTTGTTTGTTTACAAAGCTAAACTTATATTTGTTTCTTCTTGATGGATTTTAGAAATAAGTTACAGGTTGGAATATGTCTCAAAGCAGTCGTTTAGCAATTCTATCTGATGTAGAAAAGATTCTCAATACTAATGGATATAGTATTGCTAAATTATCTCAAGGAAGTAAAGCCTGTTTTGATATTATCGCTAAAAGAAGAGACCAGCTTATAATTATCAAAGTTGAACCCTATATTGATAATTTTAACCGTGACAATTCTTTTGAACTAAAGAATATTGCAACCTTTCTTAATGCATCTCCTTTAATTATAGGTGAGCGAGGAAGACGTTTTTCAGAAATTGATGATGGCTTGGTTTTACTAAGGTATGGTATTCCTGTTGTTAGTAGTGAAACTTTTACTAATCTAATTTCTCATGGAGTACCTCCAATTGTATATTGCAGCAAAGGTGGATATTTTGTTCAAATTAACAGAAAAATACTCCGTCAAGCAAGACTGGAAAAAAATCTAAGTTATGCAGATTTAGCACATCTTGTGGGAGTTTCTAGAAGAACAATTTACGAATATGAGCATTCCATAAACCCAACTCCTTCAACTGCAGCAAAACTGGAAGAAATATTAGATTCCCCAGTAGCGCAAGGAATCAAAATCTTCAATATAGACATTGAGAAAGAATCAAGACCACAATATTCAACTGAAAATCTTTCAAATTTCAAGGAGGAAATATCCGGAATTCTTGAAGAATTAGGCTTTTTTACTCAATTTTGGACTCGTCAATCTCCTTTTGATGCTTTTGGAGAGCAGAAAAACCTAGATATTCACAGTGGGATGAACATTCTAGTTTGTGTAGATGATTTTCAACAAAAGAATATGGCTGAACGCGCAATTCTTACCCAAGATATAGCTACTTTGACTAAAAGAAGAGCTGTAATGATTGTTGAAGACTCTGATAATCCTCTAACTCAAAACATACCAACTTTTACTGTAGATGAACTTAATCAGATGAAGAAAGCTTTTGATTTAGTTAAAAATTGGGTTAAAAAATACTCCAATATAAAAGAAAGTTAAGTTGAGCAGTTACTTTTGCCCAACAATCATAATGTGATCTTTTTCGTAAGGTTCTAAATTTACTGTTTCAATAATCTTCAGACCAAAAGATTCGATCTTATCAATTACCTCTTTGAACACTATTTTTGGATCTTTGGTTACATCAATACTTCTAGATTTTACAGCTAAAAAGAAATATCCACCATCTTTAAGATAGGTTTTAACATTAGTATCAAGAATCTCTGCTTGAGATGGTTGAGCAACATCCTCATAGACAATATCTACTTGGGGAACTATGTTACTATACTCTTCAGGAAATCTTGCGTCTGCATGAAGTGGTATAATATTTTTCCTTCTTTCAGCAACAACTATGAGATCTCCCATTGATCGAGCGGAAAATTCTACTGCAAAGATTGAACCTTCATCGCCTAAAATATCGGAAATGTGAGATACGGTTGTTCCAGAAGCAGCACCTAAATACAAAATTTTACTGCCTTTAGTTAAAGGGAATGTTTTAAGTTTCTTGAAAATAGCTGCACCTAGTTTGCTTTTATAGGGGTCAAAAGTTCGATATTCAGTTCCTTCTTCAGTTAATAATCTCTCTGTATATACTTTTTTACCAGGGTCAGCATTAATTGTTGCTAATCTCTTGTTTCCATCTCTAGTAGTTACCCAAAACAAATTTCCAAATTTATGATTTTCTAGGTTTGACATTTTTATCTCCTCTTTTGGTAGGGTTTCTTATATGGAGGTTTTCTTTGACCTCCCCTTTGACTACTTCTTTGGCCTCCCTTTTGACCATTTTTGTAGCTTCCACGTTTTGGTCTTTGTTGATCGGGTTGAAAACTTCTATCAACTGGTGGTTGTTTGCCTTCAGGGGGATTCTTATATTTCTCTTTAATTTCATCGATTTTTTGTTCAACCTCAATTCGCAGTTGGTCTCCATAGAATTCTCCTTGGAAGAAATCTATTCTAGCTGCAATTGTGAGTCTTCCAGCAATAGCTCTAGATATATTCCCTCTTTGCCACCATGGACAGCTGTGTATTTCTGGCATCTGATAGATAATACCATGTTTTGGTGGTTTAGCTCCAGTTTTTAATGCTCTAAAAAGCGCTTTTTCTGCACCTAATAACTGAACTGTACTTGCTGGTTTCATAGCTATTTCTCTCAATCCTCCAGCTAAAGCAATTAACCTAGCAGCAATAGAAGACCCTACTACTGCTTTCATATTTGGAGCTATTCTTCCCATCTCTCTTTCTATCCAACTTTCCAAATTCTCTCGTTCTTCATATAAATCAAGAGTTTTTTGTGCCATATCTTGTAGAGGACGCAAATCTTTATCCTCATAAGATGCTCCCATGGATTTTGATGCTAATTGAACAAGTTTTTTACTTCTCTCTATAGAGAACCCATAATCTTTGAGACCATTTTCTGTAAATTTTTGTCTTGTTCCAATTTCAGTGACGATTTTGCAAAGAGTTACATGATTTTGTACTTCTTTCAAAATTTCTGGGAAATGAACCCCATACCATTCTCTTATTCGAGATGAAAAAAGATTGGTGGTTTTATCTATATCATCCATTGATAAAATTGCGTGGACTACGTTCTTATCAATTCTTTGAGAACTATAAGCAACGCTTTTCTTTGAAAGATTTATGCTAACATCTTTCAATAGTACAGTATATTCTGCATCGTCTTTGATATAATTCTTTTGAATAAGGATTTCTGGAATCTTTGAGATTACAGCTTGATAATTTTCAGATTTAATAATGAGTTCACTCTTTATTCCCTTACTTCTAGAGAAATTCTGAACGTCAGCTGAATTAGTTTCAATAGTTTTTTCCTTTAAGTCAGAAAAAATATTCTCTAATTCTTCGGAAATAGTATATTTCGATAAGTTGTGGATCTTTTCAGCAATTTTTTCAGGGTTCTTTTCATAAGCTGTAAACTCGATCAATTTATCTTGATTATCGAATACAAAGAATCCCGAAATATTAGCTATGATTTTTATTGTCATCTCTTTTCCATAAAAACTGAAAATTAAGAGATAAAAAAGATTTTGATAATAATCTTATTTCTCATGTACTAAGCTAAAGCAATAACTCTTTCCTTACTTAGAGTTATTAAATCCTTCAAATTGTTGTCCATTTCAGGGTTGAGTCCTATTAATGAAGATCTCATATCCTCGAAATTAGCACGGTTTACAAGAACTGTTCTTTCTAGTAACTGTCTAACAGTATATCTAATTGCTCGTGGTTTGGTTTCCTTCAAACTGTCAATTATCTCTTTTTGTGTTAATGCTCCCTTATCCCCTAATAAATCAATAACTTCGATTGATCCTTTTGGTAGTTTTTCCCTTTTCATTGTTATCACTTTTGAAGCGGTGTGTAAATTTTTTCCACATGTGTATATATTTTGCACAGTATATAAACCTTTCGTAAAACGCTGTGCAAAGGCTTGCACACACGAAATGAGAAAAAGGGCAATAAGGATTTATGTCGTTATTTTTCGAAATCTGAATCTGATAACCGGAACCATAGCTAGAGAGATAAACACAAAAGCTATTACCCAGTTTGAAATAGATCTTATTGTGCTCAATTGATCCCAAAAGTGAACATTATTTAAGATTTCAATTCTTCCATCTGAAGGAGTATAATCTGTGAATTTTAGCGGAATATATAAAATATGCAATCCATACTCCTCTAGCGTAAAAGTAATTTCATATTGACTTGATGTTGAATTATAGATTAGTTCAAGATTTTCAAATACTAAATTTGGATACATTAGAGTTGCATTCAGCTTATTATTTTCACTTACATAGAAACTTCCATTCTTGAATCTGATTTGAACACCAATAGATACTGGTTTTCGGATGAATGTTTCCTCTGGAGTACTTTCTATTATATACTCTGGTCTATGTGTATCAATAAGCCAATTGAATGTTTCATTCACCAATTGAGAGTTTTTATCATCCAGACCAAAAATATCTTTGAATGAATAATCTAATCCAGCCCTTGAAGGGTTACTCTCATAGGAATCTGGTAACAAACCATGATCTGTAAATGGGTATCCTGAGCCAAAAACCATTACTCTTCCGTTGTGATATTCCTTTGCTATTGCAGCATTAAAAGTATATTTTTCACTATCTATAAAGGTCTCATATGTCGCTATAACAGTGTTGTTTTCATTTGGATTATCCGAGAAAAAGACAGGTCTTCCCCAAAACATAAAAGAATCTACATCAAAATTTTCCGTTTCAATAATCTGTGCTTCATAGGGAACATAAGTAATAGGTACTGATTGTCCTACACTCATATTGAAGTGTTCTAGTAATTCATCACACGCATAATAATTACTTGAAATTAATGGTTCATTATCTATAGATTTGGCATCAATAAATCTAATACTGTCAATCAAAAATAGTAGGGAACCACCACTAGTAACAAAATCTTGAATATCAGCTAACTCCTCTGAAGTAAAATTAAATTCAGGATCTGAGATGACTAAAATATCAATATTTGTAAAAGAGTAGTTTCCTTGATAATGATTGCGTATACGAAAACCTCTGTCTTTCAAGATTCGAGTAAGATACGTGTGTGTCCCCACTGATGAAGATGCATCAAACCATCTGTTTTCTGTATCATTTTCATGAGAGTTATCGAATAGAACCGTCCCACCTAAATATCTTGTTTGAATTGAAACACTCATAGTTATAATAATTCCATCAGTATTCTCAAACAAAATTCCTGCAGTAATAGCTCTTATAGGTGTGTTTAGAGGAATTGAGATGTTGAATGCAAAGTGATTCCAACCTGTAAAGACATCTATTTGATTTGATATTTCAATGAATTGTGAATCTCCTGTGAGAGTTGTAACTATTTGTCCATCAAAAGATGAGATAAGCTTAATGATAAATTCAGAGGTTTCCCCCTCTACACACGAGTAAAAATACTCATTCACCGGAGAAATTCGCTTTGGTAATATTGTAAAAAGTCCAAGATCTTCATATGAATTTAAGTAATAATAAGCTGCTAAGGGATTAACCATCCCATTTCCTTGGTAAATAATTGGGAAATTCATATCATCTGCTGTTTCTAAAATGGCTGCTTCATATTTATGAACTCCATGGCCTGGGAAGGCGCCTATTAATAGAGCAAAAACACCACTAACAATAGGTGCAGCAACAGAAGTTCCTGAAACCCATCTTGAACCACCAGTTGCAGCATCACTTCCTTGAATTGCAACACCTGGAGCTAATATGTCTATTCCAACGGAAAAGTTGCGATTCAAACCTTTTGATGTAAATATTGCGAGATTATCCATATATTCAGACGCACCAACTGCTATAACATGATCCCAGATTGCTGGAGCACCTATTGACGCTCCTGAAGGACCATAATTTCCAGCAGATGCAATTACAGGTATATTCTGCCGTGCTGCTTCATACACCAGTTCTTCTATAGGATCACCAATTTCTGCAAATGTTACAGAAGTTAAACTAGCTGAAATGACATCAGGTATAACAAGTCCTAATCCTGGAATAAAGATACCTCCCACTGCCTCATCAAATCCAGTAAAAAGCCATTCGTCTTTTCCATATCCTGTTCTATCAAGAACTTTAATGTTGATTAATTGAGCATCAGGTGCAATCCCATAATCATCTGTTAGTTCTATAATGCCATCTTCGTTTCTATATTTTCCATTTCCCGCTAAAACAGTAGCAATATGGGTCCCATGACCACTCAAATCATCTGAGTCTTCAAAATCTTGAATTAAGTTCAGATCAATTATGACTTTAGTTTCATTATAGTTTCTTAAACTGCTCAAAGCTGGTGTTACAGATGTATTTAATCCACTGTCTAATATTGCAACAATTACACCATATCCTGTATAACCTTGCTCATGAACAGCATCTATTTCAAGAGCTTGACGAAGAACACTAAGATCCATCAATCCTGAGATATCCATATCCACATTCTGAGGAATATGAAAATCATATGTTCCTATTGGATACACATATTTCACTCTTAGGTTATTTATTCCCAATTGTTGTAAGGCTTCTTTTGTATATGCAATTGATACAGCGGGAATTGACTTGAAAATTCTCTCAATTAATGTACCGCTTTTCATGGTATTTTCTATGAACATATCCCTTTCTTCAAATGAGAAAAATGATATCATTGCTCTTCCGTTAAACTTCATCAAATCTTTGTAAATTTGATTATGATCCATAGGAAATTTCCATCGTTGATTCTCGAGGATATTACTAGCTTTTGTTATAGAGGAAATAGTCTCATCTGAACTAGTGCTTGAATTGAATAATGTTGAAGCATTCATCTGATAACCAGTTAAAGATGCATTTGTTTGATATAGCATGGGTAAGGGAAGAATAAGAAATGAAACTAGAAAAACGATGAATGGCTTATTTCTCATAGGTATAGAATGGCATTGTGACTTTTAGATTTTTCCCTAGTATTAATGAAAAACTTTTCATTTTTTTGGAATATCAAATTGTCAAGAACTAGATATCTTCTAATAACTATAAAATGGAAAGTCTTATATTTGAACAATTTGGATGAGTTCCAAGGTGAAATAACACATGCCATATCAGTGGTTAAAACGCTCACGAAGAAAACTATCAGGCGGTCTTATCCGAAGAGCAGCTTCTAAGAAGAAAAGAGATATGGGTAGATATCCAGCTGAAACTCAAATTGGTCCAAGAGTACTCAAACCGATTAGAACACGTGGTGGAAATCTCAAATATCGAACTCTAGTAGATCAACATGCTAATGTTTTAGATCAATCAACAGGTATCTCACAGAAAGTCAAAATACTTAATGTTCTTGAAAATAAGGCAAACCGTGAATACGCAAGAAGAAGGATTATTACCAAAGGTTGTGTTATAGATACAGAAATAGGTAAAGCAATAGTTACAAGCAGACCTGGCCAACATGGGAATATAAACTGCGTATTGCTAGAGCCTAAGGAAGAATAGTAAATCTTCCAAATATTTTAATAACAATTCAAATAAGGCTATATCATGTTACGCAAAAAGCGTTATTTTGTTCTCTACCCAGAATATTTTAATAAACAACTTACACGTAAACAAGGAAGAAAAGTTTCTAAAAATAAAGCAGTAGATCAATGCAATTTATCAAAAATAGTTTATGCATGTAAGTATCTAGAGCTGGAATATGAAGTTGAAAAAGACAAAAAATATTCTAAAAAACAGTGGGAGAGCGAAGGTAGAGTCATTGTTAATCCCGAAGGAATAACAAGTAAAACCGAGTTGATTAGACGAGTAGCAAATGTTTCTAGAAAACTCAAAAAAGTTGAAAAATCTGGAGATTCAAAAAAGCCAAAATCCAGATCCAAATAAATTAAAGAGTTTGATTAAATTGGAGCGAGATAGAATAAAGAAGCTTGGTACTATAATGTTTTTTAGTGATCTGGGAAATGCAATACTACAAAATCCCCCAAAACTCCCCAAAATTGGATCTAATGTTGTCACTGAAAAAATGGAACATATTGGGAAAATTGTGGACATTTTTGGACCAGTTAAATACCCTTATGTAAGTATTAAAATCAAGCCCCAATATAAGGAATCATTTGATGTTAATACTTTGCTTTATGTGATTGAGCGAAAACCTTCTAATGTAAGGCAGAGAAAAAAATCATATTCATCAAAGTATAACAAGGCAGTAAAAAAAAGAAGTTGAAAATACTTCACTTTCCCTATTATTGTCGCTATAATTCAATATACAAGAATTTCTAATTTTTTCAGAAATTATTAAAATAACTTGAACTGTGTTAATACTTAAATATGCTGATGGGGAATGTATAACCAGACGATAAGATTGTTGTTTGGGTACTTCGATATCAAAATGGATAGTGAAGGGATTCGATAACTTTCAGCTGGTGTGAAGAGAATGATGCCTGTTCAAAGAATTAAGATAGAGAAAAATTATAGTATTGCCCTTGGGGATGAAATAATTGAGTTGATAGACAGAACTAAGAATAAAAATTTGCTCTACAGAGAAGTGTTAGATATTCTCGGTGGTCATGAAACTGTCATTCACAAATTGGATGAACTTCTTTATTCAAATAGAATTTTAAAAATCCCTATTGCAGAAGGTAATGTTAAAGACTATGTTCTAACAATTCCAAAGAAAAAAGAAACTGGCTGGATGACTATGGTATGTCCTTGCTTCATTTGTGATAGGATAACCGAATGTGCAATCAATAATCCAGTAAATCCTGTATCTTGCAGACTTTACAATGAATGGTTAATTGAAGAAGATGAATCAAAGGATATACAATCTTTCAGATTCATTGAATATGATATTCTGGATGATGATGATAGAGTGCGTATACCCTTGAAGTAATAAATAAAAGGACACAATTCTTATCAATAATGATTTTTAAAATAACTCAAATAAATCTATGTGATTACTTTGAGTGATGACCCTTATGCAAGAAAAGCAAGAGTAAGTGGTTTTAGATCACGAGCTTCTTACAAGCTTTTTGAAATAAATGACAAATTTAGTATTTTCAAAAAGGGTCAGCAAATTGTCGATTTAGGTGCTTCTCCTGGTGGGTGGTCACAAGTAGCTTCTAGAAAAGTTGGAAGCAATGGTTTGGTAATTGCAATAGATAAAGCATATATTCAGGAATTTAAAGAGAATAACATTACCATTCTTTTTCAGGATATTTTTAGAAAAGACCTAGCCACATTTCTCCTAGAGAACTTTGGAAAATCAGATGTTCTAATCTCCGATTGTGCTCCAAATATTTCAGGTAATTATGATGTGGATCATTCTATACAATCTATACTTGCATATAGAGCTCTAGAACTTGCATCCAATATATTATACATGGGCGGATCTTTTGTCTGCAAGATATTCCAGGGGAGTGAAACACAGGAATTTGTAAAGAGGGTTAAAGAACTCTTCAACGTAGTAAAATTATTCAAGCCAAAATCCTCAAGGAAACAGAGTTCGGAAATATACTTGGTAGCTAAAGACTTCAAATCAGAATCATAAGTTGTGTATTGGGGTGATTCAATGACAACAGGTAGTTGGAAGAAAGTCAAAGAAGGAAATACAGAATTAGAAATAATTAAAGACGCCGAAAGAATATACGATGCTTCAGTATTCTATAATCCTAAAATGACATTAAATAGAGATTTTACCCTTCTTATGCTAGAAACAATTTCCAAAAAACGAGGAGAACCATTAACTTTTGTAGATGCTTTAGCTGGAACTGGGATTCGTAGTTTCAGGATATTAAAAGAATTAAGCTCTTCAACAATCAATAAAGTGATTATTAACGATAAAAATCCTAAAGCTATTGAAATAATTTCTAAAAATGCATTACTACTAGATAATAAAGAGAAATTTGAAATAATTCACTCAGATGCTTCAGATTTACTTTATAAAATTATACAACAGAGACAATCAATAGATGTAATAGATATAGATCCATTTGGTTCTCCAATAAAATTTTTTGAAACATCGTTATATGCTCTCAAAAGAAATTCCGGGTATCTATTCGCAACGGCAACTGATCTACAAGTTCTATGTGGAAAGTATTCAGAAGCGTGTTTAAGAATCTATAATTCTTACCCAACGCGTCATTATTTATGTCATGAAGTTGCGTTAAGAATTCTACTATACAATATAATCATTAGTGCTGGAAGACTTGGTCTTGAAATAAAGCCAATATTAAGTTACCATCATGAGCATTTCTTGAGAATCAAAGTAAAAATAGAGAAAAGCAAAGAAGCTGCTAATAGTCAGCATCAAAAAATCGGTTTGCTGTCTTTTTGTTCTCAATGTTCTTACTATAGAACTTTTACATTGCAAGAAACCTTTTCTTTAACACATTGTCCAATCTGTGACAACTCTTTGGAGAGAGCTGGACCACTATGGTTGGGTGAATTGTATGATGAGCAATATCTTCTCTTGATGAGCGACATAAATAAGGCAATGGAACTACCTAGTGAAAAGAGGATATCAAGATTGCTAAAACTAGCTTTGGAAGAAATAGATGAAATTCCATTTTTCTATAATTTTCCTCTAGTTACACGTCATTCTGTGAATAGAGGAATAAAAATGCAAAATATTATTGATGCTCTTACTGAAGCTGGATTTAAAGCATCTAGAACACCATTTGATCCAGAGGGATTGAAAACTGATGCAAAATATGAAGAGTTGATAAAGATAATAAACGATCTCTAAAGTAGGTGAAGAATATTACAAATCATGAGGAAATTATTGTAGGAATTGATGAAGCTGGAAGAGGTCCAGTTATAGGGCCATTAGTGATATGCGCATATGCCATTTCAAGGAAAGATATAGACAAATTGACTAAACTCAAAGTTAAAGATTCAAAGCTACTTTCAAAGAAAAGAAGAGATGAATTATATTCTCAATTGATTCCTATAGCCGTTGATTACAAAGTCAAACATCTTTCTGCAGCTGAAATTGACGAATTAAGAAAGAACTATACTTTGAATATTATTGAACAGAAGATAATGCTAAAGTTAGCAAAGGATCTTAAAACAACCCCCTCAGAAATTTATATTGATGCAGCTGATGTAAATGAGAAGAGATTTGGGGCAGTATTTGAAACTGAATTTTCTAATGCAGAAATAATCTCAAAACACAAAGCAGATATGCTTTTTCCTGTTGTCTCAGCTGCCTCGATTATTGCAAAAAAGGAAAGAGATGATGCAATAGAAAAAATCTCCAATAAAATAGGCGAGGAAATTGGTTCTGGATATCCAGCTGATCCTATTACAAGAGAATTTTTGAGAAGATATTATGCAAAAAATAAGAAATTCCCTGCATATGTGAGAGAATCATGGGATACTGTTAATAAAATAAAGAAAGAATTTAGTGAGAAAAAAAAGCTTTCTGAATATTTCTAACTAAGATTAAGTTACAATAACTGTTTGTCTTCTTTTTTTAATGATAAATGGGATTATTCCACCAGTTACTAATCCTATAGCATGTGCAAAGAAATTGACATTTGGACTACCAAAAGACATTATTAAGAAGAAAATTCCTCCTGATGCCAGATATCCCCAAAACGATTTAGTTTTTTCATGCTGATACATAAGCGCTAGAGCTGCCCCAAGTAATCCGAAAACACCTCCACTGGCTCCCGCTGAGATAGAATAAGGTCCATATACAAAAGAGAGCAAACCACCCATTATTCCTGAAATAATGAATACAAAATAATATTGCCAGGATAATAATCGTTCTTCTACCTTGAAGCCAAAAACAAGTAAAAATAAACAGTTAGAGAGCAAGTGAAGAAGATCTACATGAACAAAAATCGAAGTAACTAATTGATAGATATGCCCATGAAAAACCAAGTAATTATATTGACCAACTGCAACTAATATCTCATCTGCTATAGATATAGCATCTCTGAAAGTAGCAATGTTCCCCAAAGACAATGTAATTATCCATAAAACAATATGTACAATGAGGATTATCACTAAAATATTCCTTGTTGGTAAATTTGTTTTCCAGAAAGAACCCATGGAAAAACTTTCTTTATCTTCACTCACAATTTATGAGATAAAAAAAGTATTAAAACTGTTGCTGTTAAAAAGAAAATAAAAAGAAGAATTTACTTCTTCTCAATTGAGTAATAGACACAGCTTTCAACACCCTCACTAATTATTGCTTTTCTTGCTTTAACAAAACCCACAATGGTGCTGAAGAATAAACCAATCATTAGAAAAATTAAACCAACTCCAGTAGATACAATTGGACCAATAAGATGTTCAACTGTTAACTGACTCTGTGTAAGTCCTTGAAACTGGTAACTTATTCTTAGAATGGCAAGTGGTAATGTTCCTATGAGAACTATAAATGCACCAATTAGTAAACCGATGAATAGTTTCATAGGTGATAGCTTTAAGGGTTTGTTAGAAGCTTGAGGGAGCTCAACTCTTGTATCATCTTTCTTAATTGCATTTACGATATTCGAAAAGGAGCTCGGTAACATAAAAGCTGTGAGATTCAGATTAACTACTATGGTTAACAATGCTAGTCCTATTCCAATGAAAAGCAAAGCTAGACTAATCGCTCTACCAGGTTTAATGAGCATTTTTAGAGGAACAACCCCTAGCAAAGTTTCTTGAAAAGCTTGATAGATTGAAATTACAAAGAAGAAGATAAACATCCACATTAATCCTGCAGTAGCAAATGAGTGCACAGCAGTTGTGATTTTCAAAGGATTTTCTATTGTAGGAACTTCCATTTCGGCTATTTCCTCAACAGTTTTTCCTAATTGAGTTCTTTGTCTTCTCAACCACTTTATAATTCTTAATAGCCAATAACTTATTGCAAATAGTAATATTGCTATCCCTAGAAAAATCCATGTATCCCAAAGTAATGCATTCAAACCAACTGGTGTTTCATATGTTGGTGAATAGTTAACTGCATAGTGAACTGCTCTAATTATAGCGACTGGTATTAGTGCAGATCCTGTGACAATCATACCTGTGATTGTTACAATCTTTGTCCATCTTGGAATGAGACTTCTAGGTTGTAATCCTTCTAGATCTTTTTCTCCTTTAACCAGTGCTTTCAGTCTTTTAGGTAATTCATTAACTTGAACACCCAAATTGAGCACTATAGTGGTTAAACCAAAAGCTATACCTCCTATCAGTAAAGCAACACCCAATCCTTCAATTGGAACAGTAATTATTTCATATATATGATTAGCAAATTCATTACCATTAACACCAGCTATTATCCAAAATATCATTAAAACTGCTGCAACTAATTCAGAGAGTATTCCTGCAATTAGCATAATTGGGAAACTCTTAGCAAAGAATGGTGCTTTATAGTTTTCTAATTTTAAGCCTGCTTTCTTGAAACTTCCAGTTGCATTTTCTCCTGTAGATTTAATACTTTTTACAATAGTTACAATGGCAAAACCAATTCCTAGCTTCAGAAACCCTAAACCTAATAGTGGGATTATTTCTAAGAATCTTTTCAATACTATTTCTACTACTGTACCTTGTATTGTAGCTTCATTTATAGTTCTCCAAATCCCCAATCCCAATGAAATAAGCACAAGAGAAAAACCAAAAAAGAGAATTTCTTTGTACCTTTTGAATATATTTTCCATCATTTTAATCATCCTTAATTTAAACATAAAACAATTTTTTCTAACTCCGAATCTTTGAGAAAAAGATAGAGAGAAAGAATAGATATTAATTATCTACTTCTTCAGATCAATAACCGAACTCAGGAGTAGGTAACCCATGCTTCTCTGCAATTTGCTTCATAAGACCAGTTAGCATTTTGAGTTTTTCTTCACCCATTTGTTTAGCAACTTCTAGTGTTACTTTCATGTCTGTCATATGAATTTTGTCTCCAACCATTTTACCAGCTTTCATACGTCCTAGAAGAAGAGCTTCCTTCTCTTCTGGGCTTAATCCCATAAGTATTTTTGTTCGTGTTGCAATAAAAGGTTTCATTTTCTTCTCTTTCAGTTCTGTAACAGCTGTTATCAGGCCCGCTAGAGATTTAACTCTTTGTTCTTCTGGTTGCCCTGCAATCATTTTCAACCTTTGAGTTAACATTTGTTGTCTTTGCTCCTCAGAAGCATCAGCCAACATTTTAATCATTTCATTCATTTCACTCATTAAAATCACTTTGAAAAATTAATTTCCATCTATTACTATGTGCGTGAAAGTATTTAAAATCTCTGAAGTTACAAAAGATTGCATAAATAACGCCTTATCCATTCACGGGTAACCATACTCACATTTTACTTGATTCAGTGTATGTTATGTGTTTTTAGAATTTGAAATATACTAGACCATGAATAGACAAGCTTTTTATGTTCAGCTTTTTGGTCAATTCAGGAAAAAAATGGATATTAGTGGAACTATAATTGCTACTGTGAATGAACATGGTGAAATTGATGTAGTTAGACATATCTATTTTGAATGTACAAGCTGTACTGAATGTTGTAGGTTGAATAACATTCCAGTAACTGAACCAGATATTAGACTTATGCAAGATCATGGCATTGAAATTGATCAGATGTTAGAAGAATTAAGTCCTGTTCTTATCGCAAACAAAAACCTTGAAAAAAATGGTTTTATTAAAGCTTACATCTTAAGAAAAAAACCATTTGTGAATGAGTGTGTTTTTGTTGATGAGAAAGGTTTGTGTAAAGTACATAAATTCAAACCACTGACATGTCAGCTTTATCCTTTTTCAGTCAAGAAAGATGAAAACAAGCTTTGTGTTATAGTTCATCCAAAAAATATCTGCGAATTTATCGAACTGGATGTTGAAGAATCAAGATCAAATACTATTGAGATAACAGAGGAACTATTAACAGCTCTCTTTGGTAAGAAACAAACATAGTAATGATAAACTTTATCTGTAACAATTACAGATATACCTCCATGAGCTTGTTTAAAACAAATTTTATGAAGCTCGTTGAAGCATATCTTCAAGACAAAGGCTTTACTGTTGAGATGTGTAATATTTATACAAGAAACGTTGATTTTTATGAAAGCTACAAGAGAGTAATCATGTGTGCGTACAAAGATGATTTACTCTTAACTATTCGCGCTAGAAGTGGAGAAGCATCTGATCCATTTAAAGGAACAGATGATCAAATTGAAGCTAAACTTCAAGAACCAGCTCTAAAGCTATTAAGCTGTGTTTTATCTTTAAATTCAGGAATGGATCCAATTTATTGTGACAAATTCAAAGGAATGAAAGCTGTTCCTGTTATTATAATGGAAAAATCTTCTAGAAATCATCCGCTTTACTATTATTTTGATGGGGATGCTAGAGAATCTAAAACATGGTATAAGAAGAAGAACGTAGTTTATCTTCCTTGGGATTGGCTACAGGAATTCTGGAATGAGGATTTTAAACTATCGTTAATGGATCAAGGATATGAGGTTTCAGAACCAATTGATCATGAACCAGAGATCCATATCAAACAAGCAATAACTGAAATAGAAGAAGTATTGGCATCTAGAAGAATTGGAATAATGAAATCTGTCCATTTAGATAAACCTACTCTTCCACCATTAGCTCTCACTCTTACTCAAAATGATCAAATGATGGTTTTTGTTGTAGATGAACCAGATGACAGTGTTCATCCCAAACTTATGGACTTTGCAGTTTATCATTTTGGGACAAAAATAGATAAGTTCCCAACTACAGTTAAAGCTATATTCTTCAATATTTCAATAATTGATAAGGATAAAAGTTACATGAATCCTTATGTTCCTAAAGATAACAAATTTGTAGAGGATCATTTTGAACATCCAATAGTCATAAAGACAACAACCAAGGGTTTTAGGTTGCTTCTAGAAGTTGCCACAATTGAAGAATTATCTGCACTTCCACAATTAAGTTCTATTTCAAATCTTGAAATGAGCGGTTTATTGAAGACATCATCTGGATACTGGTTTACTAAAGTTTTCAATGAAGCTAAGAAAAGGTTAAAAGGTTTCTATTCACCAAAATGCCCCTATTGTTCTAATACTAGTATTGTACATCAAGTCCCAAATTACGCTGTATCACATCTTAATCTTGATCTCAAACTAACAAAAGAAAATTCATATGTAGTTTATTGTGATGATAAGAGAAATGGGTGTGGCTTAGGATTCATTGTAGTAAAGGATAAGTTTCAAGGTGGTGTTCATGGATTTTTTGTTGGAGGAGACCAACAATATGCACATGAAGTTGATAATGCTAGACTGCAAATTCAGTCAATAGGATTGAAGGCACAATCTTTTGTACATATTAAGCAGTGATTAGATAAGTACAAACTTAAATCCATATCCGATTAATCCTTCTTCACCATTTTTTGATAAAATTCTGAAAACCATTCGAACTTTCATTCCTTCTGTAAGATCCTCAAGTTTGGTATCAGTAATTTGTCCAGTTACTTTGATGCCATCGTCTAATTCAACAAGACCAATTATGTAAGGCGCATACAACATCAATTCTTCTGCGGTCTGAGTTACTCTTGTAAAATGAAGAATTTTCCCTGTTTGTGCAAGTTTCAGTTCTGAAATATTTTCACTAGAGCAGTGAGGACAATATAGAGTGATTGGAAAACTCTTCCTTTTACATTCCTGACATAAGATTCCCAAAGCTAGATATTTCTCTCTTCTCTCTCTCCATATTTTGGGTGGTTCCATTATTTATCATCCTCCATATTTGAAAGTATATGCACTAAAACACTTGCTCCAGTCCCCATTACATTCTGTGTTAGACCATACTTTATATCATCAACTTGTCTCTTATCAGCTTCTCTTCTCATTTGCTGGACAATTTCAATAATTTGAGCGATTCCTGTTGCACCGAAAGGATCCCCTCTTGCTTTGAGACCTCCACTGGTATTTATACTAATATCTGAGTTAAGTTGAGTTTTTCCTTCAACTGTAGCTTTGCCGCCCTCTCCTTTTTGGAAGAATCCCAAATCTTCTATGGCTAGAATCTCTCCTATCGGATATGAATCATGTACTTCGGCAATACTAATATCCTTCGACGAAATCTGAGCCATTTCATAAGCTTTTTTTGAGGTAATTTGGGTTGCTAGAAGTGATGATAAGGTTTCCCTATGGTGTAATGATATTTTATCCGAGCTTTGAGCTGAACCCACAACTTTAACCTTTCTTTCAATTTCTGAGTGGTTTTCCACGAATTCCTTGGAAGCTATTATTACTGCAGCGCTACCATCACAGTGGGTTGCAGGATCAAATCTTCCTATAGGGGGTGAAATTCTCTTTGCACTGAGAAATCGTTTTAATGAGATTTCACGTCTGAATTGAGCGATTGGATTATTCACTCCATTCTTGTGGTTTTTGACTGGAACTGACGCTAATTGTTCCATGGTTGTATTGAACTCCTTCATATGAGCTTGAGACATCCAAGCATACAGACTTGTTAAAGTGGCCCCTTGCTCAAATTCCCATTGATAATCAATTGTACCTCCAAGAATTTTTTCCAGTGTACTACTATTGACAAAATCACTTAATTTCTCTGTACCTAGTATTGCAATACATTCTAGAAGACCACTTTTTATAGCTATGAAAGCTTGATGAAAAGCTCCAGCTCCACTTGCATTTCCTACATCAACTTTAGTTATTGGTATGTTCAAATTACACTCTCTACAAGCTTTTCCTCCTATGTAAGACTGATTGTTCCTATTTGAAACCATTGAACCAAAATATAAACTTTGAATCAGATCCTTACTAATCTTTGCATCTTGAATAGCTTTAGATAGAGCTTGTGATGCGCTAGAACTTGGATTCAGTTCATAGTGCTCACCAAATTTAGTTATACCATATCCTATAATATAGACTTCTCTTTTACTCATATCATCACCTCAATATCCCCTTGTATCTAGAATACTTACCATAGTTAATTTGTTCCTTGTTGTTCAAATAATGTTCAACTGTTAGTGGATATGATTTGAGTTCTTCAATCTCATCAGTAATTGAAAATGAAAACGCATCACTTCCAGCTCCACTGCCATATGAAGTCATAAATATTCTATCTCCTGGATTAGAATTGTTAAGGATATGTGCTAATCCTAGCATTGATGAAGCGGAATATGCATTTCCAATGTTTTTGCATATTAAACTAATATCAATTTGGTCAGTTGTAAAGCCTAGCATTTTTGCAACTGTAAGAGGAAACTTAGTATTAGGTTGATGAAACGTGACATGATTATAATCTGAAGGTTTGGTTCCAAGTTTTTCCATTAATCCTTTGGAAGCATCAACAGTATGTTGAAAGTATGCTGGTTGTCCTGTAAATCTATTTCCATGAGAAGGAAATACTGCTCCTTCTCTTCTCCAAAAATCTGGTGTATCTGTAGTAATTGAATACGTCCCTTCTAGCTCTGCTACAACTCTCTCCTTACCAATTAGAAAAGCTGCACTTCCAGCTCCAGCTGTATATTCTAGAGGATCTCTTGGTTTAGCTTGGCTGTCATCTGAACCTATAGCTAAACCAAATTTTATCATTTCAGACTTAACTAATCCGAAACACATTTGCATCCCAGCAGTTCCAGCTTTACATGCAAATTCCAAATCTGCAGCAGTTAATTCCTTTTCAGCATCAATAGCTGCTGCGACAATTGTAGCTGTAGGTTTAACTGCATAAGGGTGAGATTCGCTCCCAACATAGATTGCACCTACGTCTTGAGGATTCCCCTTCCATCGACTTATTGTATTTCTTGCTGCTTCAACAGACATCGTAGCTACATCTTCATCTGGTCCAGGAACTGATTTACTAAAAACCTGTAACTGTGAGATAATTTCATTAGGATCGTCATCCCAAACCTTAGCTATTTCTTCAATAGATATACGATATTTGGGGATATACGAACCATAGGATACAATACCTAATTTACTCATGATAATACCTTGAAAGAGTTTATTTATTATAGTTGTAATAGAAACTATAAGTTAATTCTAATCTTATTATCATATTGATAATCAATCCATTAATTAAAATTTCCTACAAAGATATGAAATAAAACTTAACTACTATCCTCGTCCTCTTTCTTCTCTTGAGGAGGTTTAGCAATAACAACTTTTGCAGGTTTTAGTAAAATCCCCTCTAACATAAATCCCTTTGACACAACTTCTATTATTCGGTTTTTAGTTTTTTTAGCATCTTCAACTGTGTAAAGAGCTTCATGATATTTTGAATCAAATATCTCATCAATTGGATTTATGGGTTCAATTCCTAAAGTTTCGAAAGTGGATTTTGTATTGTTAAAAATCATCTTAATTGCTTCTTTAGAAGATTTCAAATCATCATTCTCATTCAAAACTGTGAGAGTTCTCTCTAAATCATCATATAGGGTTGTAAGTTTTAGCAAAATGCTACTTTTAACGCGATAATTGGAGAATTCTTGATCTTTTTGTATTCTCTTTTTGAAATTTTCAAAATCTGCTTGAACCCTTTGAGCTGTATAAAGAAACTCGTCTTGCTTGATTTTCGCTTCCCTTAATTCTTGTTTTAAAGTCCAGATTATTTCAGTTAATTCATCAACTTGATTGTTATTTACAAGATTTAGTATTTCAACAGATAGATGATTTTTTTCAACCTCTTCTGGAATGAGCTTTATTTCCTCTTGAGAAACTTGTTCCTCAGGCTCACTATCTACATCTACTTCAATGAATTCTTTTTCTTTATCGGGATTATCAGCTTTTTCAAACATAGGAAAAACCCACCTTTGAATCTCGTTTTTCAGCCCAATTACTGACATTTAAAATCTTCTATTCGACCAATAAAAAATCTCTCTTTGTTTTATTTCGATAAACATAAGTTTGGGTCCAACTAAATATTTATTTAGAGTTTGCTAAAGAGAGCTCGTATAGGGGCTATAAAGCTCTCTCAAACTGTAAAAAACATTGGATTGACTAGAAATGCACGAGAAAGTAAGTGAAAAATCTATAAAGAATAAAGAAGCTATTAAAAAACTCATCAAGAAATTACACGAGGGAGTAGATCCTAAAAAGGTAAAAGAAGAGTTTAAAGATGTTATTAAAAATCTCTCTTCTTATGAAATTGCTCAAGCTGAGGAACAACTCATAAAGGAAGGTATGCCTATTGAAGAAATACATCATATGTGTGATGTTCATTTAGCAATTCTCCAAGAAACACTTGAAGAAGAACAAGATTTGGCCCCTGAAGGGCATCCAATTAATATTCTTATGCAAGAACACACAATACTCTTAGAAAAAGTCAATAGATTGAGAGATATTTACAAAGAAATCAGCAAGAAAAATAGGTTTCCCGAAATTATCAATGAATTAATTGAGATTGAGAGTATAGTTGATATGATTCAAAAATCTGAAGATCATTATCTCAGAGAAGAAAATGTTCTATTTCCATACTTAGAAAAATATGGTGTAACACAACCCCCCAAAATCATGTGGATTGACCATGATCGAATACGAGATTTGGAGAAAAATCTGATCAGTTTAGTTAAGAACAAAAATGAACTTGAATTTCCAATTTTTCTTGAAAAATTCCATCTTTATGCTCATGGTTTAGCTGAAATGCTAGCAAGTCATTTCCCAAAAGAGAACAAAGTGTTGTTCCCAACAGCTATGAAACTCCTAAAAGAATCAGATTGGGTTGATGTAAGAAAGCAATTTGATGATATTGGATATTTCTTCCTTTCTCCTGAAGTTACACCTGTAAAGGATGAAGTAGAAGAGGTATCTAAACCTGTTATGGTTGATGAAAAACAGGTTGATTTAGGTAATGGAATCTTGGATTTGGAAATTGTCCAACAGATTTTCAAAACACTCCCAATAGATACAACATTTGTTGATAAAGATGATGTTGTGAAATTTTACAGTGAAGGTCCAGATAGAGTATTTATTCGAACACCAAGTGTAATAGGTAGATTAGTTGAAAACTGTCATCCTTCCAGAAGTGTAGACAAAGTGATGGAAATCATTGATAAATTTAAAAACAAAACTCTTGACAAAGCTGAATTCTGGTTAGAGTTAGGAGATAGATTTATTCTCATTCGATATTTTCCTGTTAGAAACAAAACTGGAGAATACTTGGGCGTTCTAGAAGTTACACAAGATATAACTGATATAAGGAAAATTGAAGGTGAAAAGAGACTCCTTTAATCACTTTTTCTCTTTTAACGTTCAACCACTGATTTTTTAAATGTCCTTTTTTTAGTATATATGGCCAGAGCTTATCATAGACCTCTCTGAGCAATGTTATGGCTAGCGGTGACGAGAGTGAGCTCTCTGGCCAAAATATCTGTAGGTGAAATTGGTGAAAATAGTAGTTCTCTCTGGGTTGCCTTTAAGTGGTAAAACAACAAATGCTAAAGTAATTGGGCCTAAATATAGTATGCCCTTGTATGAAACCGGTACTGAAGTTCTAGAAGAAGTGACAAGTAGAGGTTTTGAATTCACACCTGAAAATATTAAGAAGGTTACTGATGAATGTAAGCAGATTTCAGATAGCTTTTTTACAGAAAGGTTAATGAAAAAAATAGATAAACTTTCAAGTGAAATCCCTGGTGTTTTTATCTCAGGAATAAGAGCTGTTTCAGAGGTTGAAATATTAAGAAAACATTATGGTAATGATAATGTATTTGTAATTGCTTTTCATACTTCTATGAAAACTAGGTTCAAAAGGCTTGACAATCCAGATCGTCTTGAAGAAACAAAAGGTGCCAAGGCAAAAGAAGATGAGTTACTAAGAAACTTCGACAATTTCTTGGCTAGAAACAAGAAAGAACTTGGTTATGGTGTTGGAGACGTAATAGCTCTAGCTGAATATGTGATGAGTACTGAAAATAGAATCTGGCCCTATGTTACTTTGGATGAAAATCAGACAAGCTTTGAAACGATTATCAAAGAGATATTGAACCTTGAGTAAACAATCCAGAGTGGCAATTTTTATTGCTTCTTTTGTTAACTCCTAAGCACTAAATGAATAACTTTATTTGATACGGTTCTTAAGAAAAGTTAGGTGAATGGGATGGTTCATAATCCATTTGATGACGAAAATTCTAAAGACGATCCAAAGAAAGCAAAGTTAAGAACTCAAGCTCAACAGCAGTTTATACAGCAATTGCAACAAAGAATTGCTACTCAGTCCAATAGAATTGAAGAACTGCAAGTAGAAATTTCAAAATTTAATCAAGTTATACAAAACAAAGATTTGGAATTACAAGAATATTCTAAGAGAGTAGAAGAAGAAAGAATGTTCTTTGAGCAAGACAAGAAAGCAAGAAGCGATCGAGAACATGAACTACAAAAAACTGTTCAGCAGAAAGAAATGGAAATTAATACTCTTCAAGAAAGCTCATCACAAACAACTTCTAGTCCTCCAACCCCACTTCATGAACCTCCTAGCGAATCAAGTGTTTCAAATATTCCTGAGTTAGATTTAGGCCCAGTTAACAATTTTGTTGATACTTTAATGGCCTATTACAAAAAACCAACAGATGATGTCTTTGTTTCTTCACTAAGAGATTTAGCTATTCATTGTAGTGAAAGTGGAACACCAGATCAGCAAATTCTAGGACTTCTTCTCAAAGCAGAAATGCCTTTGACTGAAGATGAAATAAACCAAAAATTAAAAATTGAACCTCAAGATATTTCAAGAGCAATTTTTAGGTTAATGCAAAAGAATTTCATTAAGAAGGTTGGAAGGGGTTTTGCTGTTATCTCATCAGAGTTTGCTGAAATGACAGATATATCAAAGAACTGGGGGAGTCTTACCCCAGAGCAAGTATATGAAAATTTGATGTCAGTTGTCTATGTTGAGTCTGATAAAGATGAGCTAATACAAGCTTTTACAAAAGCCAGAGATGCATTAATGGAAATGGGTGTCCTTGCAACTCAAAGAAGACATGATATAAGTCAAATAATTGAAAAAATCAAACGACATCCTTTTACAAATAAAGAACTAACTGAAACAATCAAATCATGGTTAGAATCATAGGATTATTTTCATTCCAAATGGTCCTCTGAAAATAAATTTTGCTTCTTTCTCTTCAACTTGCATAATGAGATCTATTGGAAAGCCACCAATTGTAGATTCTTTAGGAATTACAACTTTGACCTTTCCCTCATATAGTTTGACTTGTCTTCCAGGACTCGTATCATAAGTAGAAAATGGTGTTTTTCGGATTAAACCTATTCTTGGAGAATAATATGGATTTTTAAGAAGTATAAAGGAGTAAACTTCACCTTCTCTAATGAGAGTACCACTTTGGTAGATATAAAACCAATCTTGCAAAAAGATATCTAACTCCTCTTTAAGGACATATTCATGAGAGATTAATCTTTGTAATTCATTAATATTTGCTATACTAATTACTGGAAGTTCATAAATTCCTAATTCTTGTAAATCTTCAATTCCTTGATAAATTTCTTCTGTACATCGCTCCTTTATCGCATAATGAAGAACTACAAGTAATTCCAAAGTATCTTTTGAAAGAACTTGATCTTCAAGATTTAAAGCAAGGTAATGTGATTGGAGAAGTATCAATAAGGCATGTTCAAATTGCTCCTTTTGCAGTAAAATATAACCAATTTGAATGAGTAAGGAAATTTCATCTTTTTCTTCAATTACTGCCCTTTTATCTATTAAACCACTTTCCATTATGGTTGATGCTAAAATAACAGCTCTAGTTAGACCTAGTAAGTCTAAGCGATTTTGTTTTTCACATAGAAATAGGAATTTTTCAGTATAATATCCTTTCAATCTTTCGTGATTATCTGTGACTAGAAAATAAACCATTCTTAGGAAATGCAGGTCCATGAAAATGTCTGAAACAAGATTAGGGAAAATTATAGAAACTTCAGTAATAATATTCAGATGACCATCTAATTTTTCAAAATCCAGAAGTGTAAACTCAACTACACTAAGCAGGTAAAGTATTCTAGCTTTTAACCGAATAGATAACTCCTCAATGTAACTTTCCTTTTCTAGAAGTGCAATTCGAAGTTCTAAAGATTGATCAGATAGTTCAATATAAGCCTCTTCAAGTTCTAACCTTAAAACTTCAAGATTCCCCTTCTCCATTTCTTCTATGTAATTTGGAAACTCAAATTCCAATTCATTCATTAGTTCGATAAGATTATTCTCTTCTACTAAGGTATGATATTTCGAAGTCTCCCTTTCTGGAGATATTTGATTTGCAGTAATAATATTCTGTAGCACATTGATTGCATGCTCTTGGATTTTTTTAATTCTGGTTACAGGATCAAACATTTGCCTTTTTTCAACAGAATGTCTTATCTCATCTGATAGAACAATATCATGGAGTTTTTCTAAAACCTCATTATGAGCTTCATGAGAACAAGTGTTTCTTAGTAAGAATACAAACGAAGAGCTAATCAAAACAGGAACATTTAATGTTTCACAAGTTTTTACAAGCTTTAAATCACTTGATACCACAACTGCATTGACTTGTTTTGCTGCTACTATATTTGATAAATCATTAATTTGAGGTGATGAAAGCTCTTCTTTGTCTAAATTCTCTCTGTAATCTCTAATCTCTTTGATTGGGATTTTTATGATTTGAATTGGGGGCTTGATTCTTCTGCGGAGATACCAGCGAATTTCCTGCAGTATATTATTTGTAACAAAAAGTTCAATCCCCATTTCTGTTATTATTTCTAGGAATAACGCAAATTCTGAAGGATTTGTTTCAAATCCACTGATAAAGAAATTAGTATCTAATACAAATTTATTATTTTGTACTTTATTTGTGGATTTCATATCAATTCCTTCTTCTGCGTTTTTTCTTAATAATTGAATAAGCAAGAATACAATAAAAAATTATCTGCTCAAAATGGAATGGGTGAGGTGTTTCAGTTATACTCACAAACTCAGGTTTAGTAATATTTTCTGATACGGATTCAATATAGTATTCAAAGTAGTAATTATTCCCAAAATCTAATTCAGGTGGGTCGTAATATGAGTGATATAATTCTTGAAACTCAAGAGAAAATGATTGAAGTTGACCACCTTCGGTATATGCCAACCATCCATTCATGTAGACTTCTGTATCTTGAATAAATAATCTTGGAACAACAGTTTGGGTATTATTTGATTGGTAATCAAATGAAAATTCCCACAGGATGTGGTGAAGATTATCCCTTTTTTGATACTCAATGTGAAAATCTATTTCTCTAATGGTAAATAAAGAGCTTGTAACGCCTGTAAGTGTAAATTGAAACCCGTGAAACACTTGATGTAGTTGTTCCCATAATTTTTCTGCCAGTATTGCCATTCCTGAATATTTATCCCATGTTGGTATGAGGACAGGAGGGATTTGTGCAATCCATGATCCGTGAACTGGCGTTGATGAGAAATAAGAATCGAGAAGTTTGTCATATACATAAAGTGTTTTTTGGAAATTTAGGCCAGATTTGGAAAATAAATATCTTAGACCATATGTTTGATTCAATTGGTTAATCCAATGATCCCACAGCTCTAGTTGTTCTTTAGTAGAATTCCTTAGTTGGTAGATTTCATGTCTAGAAGAACTATTCGTAATAAAGAATTGCATAAAATGTGAATCTAATGGGGAGAGAATCTCTTCATAACTTTCTAGTGAGATGACCAGAACGCTACTCTTGTCACCATATATGAGATGAACAGAGAGAGCAGTTAACAGACCACTATACTTATTCCAAGTTGCACGCATCGATATGGAAGTTTCTAGTTTAATATCTAATGAAATTGTAAATTCTTCATCTCCTCTATTGTAAATATTGACTGAAAAAGATTCATCTAGAAGCAAAGATGTAAATTCAGCTTCATATCTATCAAAATCTTCCCCAATAATTAGAGGTAAGAAATCAAAATAATTAGCATCTTTAATCATTGCTCCAAAATTTGGTCTAGTTATGTTAGTGAAGATTTTTGGTATAATTATAGCTGTTTCTTTGGGTAGTTCAGCATGTATAATCTCTGATTCTACTGGTTCAAAATTAAAACCAATGAACTCTGCTATAAAGTCACTTCCTGTGTTAATTTCAGCAGTTAAAGGTTCTTCTAGAACTAAGTAACTTTCGATTGAATATACTGTTTCCTGAGTTAGTATGAATTTATCAGATTCAATATAATATATGTCTCTAAATTCTGTGTACCTTTCCCTTAGTAAAACATTCATTACTCCATTAGAGAATGATCCATGTAAATCAAATCCTAATTCTTCAAACATGTTATCTAGATTTTCACCTTGAGCAATCCTATAACTAATAAGATATCCCTTATCTTCAAAACTAATTTCTCGAAAATTTTCAGAATGTTCAGCTTCTATTCTTGAGACAGAAAGACTAAGTAGTATGAATACAAAGAAAACTGATACCAATTTGTTATTTTTCATCCTTAGTACCTCTTCTACTTTTCTTTTTTGTTTTCTCCCCTTTGAAAGTTAGTACTATAGCTGGAGGAACAATAAATAACCGCGAGACAAAAACATCGATCAGTATTCCGATTCCCAGGCCTAATCCTAATTGTTGCATGTGAATAGATGAAGTGAATAATAGACTGAAATAAGTTGCTGCCATAATTATTCCTGCAACTGAAATATTGTTCATTGTTTGATCTACTGCTTCTACAATTGCTTCTTTTGAATCTTTAACATCTTTGTAAATATCTTGGAAAATGCCTAGAAACAATACATCAAAATCCAATCCCAATGCAGTTAAAACAGCATATGCTAGTAAAGGCACAATCCAATATATTGAACCACCTAAGAAAATTAAAGCGCACAAACTAAACAAGCCCAAGCTTATTCCTAGAGACAAGAGTATGGTTACTAGAACCCTTACAGACATAAAGAAATTTCTTAAAAATAAGAATAATAATAACGTAATCGTAACTGAAACAAATAGGAAAATTAAGTTAAAATCAAATGAAATTCCTGTTTTGGAATCATACAGAACTGGTGCAAAGCCCGTTGCATATGTTTGCCATTCTGTAAGCTCTCTCTGTTCAATAATTTCTGAAATTGTCTTTCTGATAGTTTTAATCTGTTCATCTAATCTTTTGTCCCCTTCCATATATTGGGAACCACAATAAACAATAGCATAAGTTTCATCGGAAAAAACAAAATTCTTCATTAGAATCTGTATTTCTTCTGCTACAAACAAAGAAGTGTTCTGTAAATGCTCATAATATGGTCTACCAAAAGGATGACTTAGCCCTGCAAGAACCGTTATATTCGTTTCAATCCTAATTGCTTCAATTATAATTAAAACTTCATTTATAGATTTATAATTCAAACTGTTATTACTGAAAATAAATGGATCCACGTCTGTAGTCTTGAAAAGAAGAGAAATTTGAGAAATATATTCTGTTCCCATATGTTGAGTAATTGCATCCAATCCTTGTCTTGATTGATATGATTGTGGGGCTGATGAGATTTGAGCATAATCTGTTGGTACTGCAATGAAAATGCCTAGTCCAACCAAACTAATGATTACAAAAACAATTAAGACTTTTTTAGGTTTTTGAACTGCTTTTTTTACATATTTAATAATTGAGCCCTTTCTTTTCTGAAATATTTTTAAATTAACTTTCCACTTGGTAAGAATATTTTGATTCAGTAGAGTAAGTATTGCTGGAACCAAAGTTAAGGAAACAACCATGCTTGTTAGAAAACCAATTATGCCTGCTATACCCATTCCAGTTGCTAAAGCAAAGCTGCTCAAAACTAATCCACCAAAACCAAAGGATAAGGAAATTGATGCAATGATTATACTTTTAGAAGTGCGTCTAAGAGTGGTTCTAAGAGCGCTATACTTGGAATTTGTTTTCTTTAAATTAAGTAGATAATCACCCATTAGAAATACACAGTAATCAGTTGTTGCTCCTAGAAGCGTTACACTCAAGATAATAAGACTCGTTGAATCTAAACCTCCTGTTAAAGATCCTATTCCAATGAAGAGAAGACGAGAAACCCCAAAGGAAATTGCTAGAACAAAGAGTTGAATTAGTGGCATGATAGGAGATCTATAAACTAACAGAAGAATTACTACTATTGTAATAAGAACAATCAAATCTGTTTTTTTTGCTTGATTTTGATAGTCCAGCGAAATCTCAATTATGAATAAATCAATCCCTGTTGCATAAATTTCTAAGGGTTCATTTTCTTCTTTTATTGTTGGTAAAATGTCTAGTATTTCTAGATAAGCTGCTTTTCCTTCTTCATTCAAATGATTAAGTGCCATATTAAACGTTACAATCGTGGTATCTGCATCATCTATATTTTCTTTATAATTTGTGTATTGCCTTAGAAATGTAAGAATTATATCATCAGTAATTGGGGGAATTGTGGATTCCATTGTTAAGACTGGTAAAAGATATTTGTTTTTAGCATCAATGAATCCTTGAATATTACCGTCATCATAAACTTCTCTTATAAAATCAACTTCAAAAGAATTATTTGAGTCAAATAAAAATTCAGCAATTTTTTCGTAGGAATATGTTGCATTTTGCCATTCGCTAGAATTGAAATTATCAGAAAGTAACCCAAGAAGTTGTGTTTGTCTCGTATCTGCTGAAACCTCAGAGATAAAAGTAGAATTTGCCTTTATTATGTTACTTAACAAATTGAAAACGTCTTCTTCACTAGTTGGTGTGGATAAATTCGCAAAATAGTTAAAACTCTTTGACAATTCATCATAAAAAACATCTACAAAACTATAATATCTCGATTCATTAAACGAATCCAGAAGTGTTTCAAGATAGTTAGTCGTTAATTGTTTAGTGACAGTTGTTGCTAAAGAAGTGCTATTTGTGCTATTATATTGATCAATCCAAGTTAAGCTAAAATACTCTATACCCCCCCAAACATAATGAATTGAAGCAAAAGATAATTGAGTAGCGTACCATTGAAGACTTAATATTGTTCTGAGAAGATTATCTGCATCAGCATATATCGAAGAATAAGGTTTACTTGGAGATAAATATGGACCAATTTTTGGATTATGCGTTATATTATATACTAAACTTTCTACCTTCTGATGCATGGATTCCGAAACTATACTACCATTAGGATTCCTCACTATAATTTGAAATGAACTATTTACTTCACTAAATGTGGATAAAATGTCTGTACCAATCGAAGATTCAGATTGACTAGTTGTAGAAAGATTATTACCTTCATCACTTATGTAATCGGAAATATTCAATATTTTGTTGATATTAATTGAGACAAGTAAAATCCAAAATAACAATATTGCAGCTGCAACTATTTTTGGTCTTTTCCATAACTTGTCCCATAATTTCATATCATCAGATGAATATCGTATTTTCCTCCTTATATCTCTATTTCTTATATTCTTGGGATTTATATAAAAAAATCGTATTAAGTAATAATGGGTCTGTTATTTACTTAAGTGAAACAATATTAACAAATGAGGTTCTTTCAGAAAACCGAGTAATTTAAAAACACTATCCAATAGTGTTCTTAAAAGAGAAGTAAGTGATAATTTCTGAGTTATCATTTGAGAGTTAACCTGTGGCAAGTTGTGAGAAAATGGTTAAAAAAAATAATGCAAAAAATAAGAAGCCTATCATGCCAGATGAGCAAATTAAAAATCTTGCTAGTTACACCGAGCAACCAGCTATTTTTAGAGCAATGGAATTGATGGTATCAAATTTACAAGAGAATATCAAACATATGGCTGATCATTATGAGTATGTTCAACAAGTTAGGGATAGGTTAATGGTTGATATACAAAACAAAAAAAGAATCTATATTCTAGCAAGTGGAAGAAGTGCATATGTAGGTCAGATGTTTCAAACAAGATTAGAGCATTTTGGTGTTGAAAGCCGTTTTATCACAAACACTAGATCTGTCCCTCGTTTAAGGGAAGATGATACCATTATAGTAATTAGTGGATCTGGAACAACTCCTATAGTTAAAGCTATGTTAGAAACTTATTTGATATATAATCCGTTTGTGATAGTCATTACAAGTTATCCTTTGAGTGTTATTGGGCGATTAGGGGATGTTACCGTGAAACTCAAAGGTAGAACTAAATCTGATTTAGAAAGAAGAGACCAGGGGTTGGATAGTACATTGGCACCTGAAGGAACAGCTTTTGAACAAGCTGCTTTAGCTTTTTTGGATGGAATTGTTGCCGAATTAGCTGTTTCCCTTCATAGAGATGAAAAAAGCCTTTTAGATCTACATAATCAAGGTCTATAATCCATTTTATACCTCTGAGGTTCAGAATTTAGAGAATAATCGTTTATAGTGAAATTATAGCAAAGTTTAATAGAATTTCATTATAATGAGGACATATATAAATCAAGAAAAGGTTTTAGAATTCGCACCTAAAAACCTAAATAAGTAAAAATCTTGGCGGCTAGATATACGATGTCAAGCAGTTTAAAAATCAAAGATATTTTCAAAGTAGATGGTTCTGGAGTACCGTATCTAAAATTGGTTATATATGGCCCTTCATTATCAGGTAAAACAAGTATGTTAACAGTCTATAATGTTTTAAGGAAAGTTGAAGATCCTGAAACAATCTATTCTTCCTTAAAGAAGATAGATGACCCTAGTGGTAGAACAATCTTTTATGATCAAAGTACCTTTGAATTACCAAAAGGACAAGGTGTAAGTGTTCCAAAGCTAAGATACCAAGTTTGGACAGTAGCTGGTCAGAAAAGACATTATATTCAAAGAAAAGTTGTTCTTGAGGGTGCTGACGGATTGATATTTATGTTCGATCCTAGCAAAAATATGTGGGATGACAATGTAGAAAGCCTTGTTGAGCTCATTGCCCTTAAGGGAGATATCTTAGGGAAATCCTTGCCATTCTTAATCGTTCTGAATAAGATAGATCTTCCTCCTGAAGAGCGTACTCCTACCGATAAGTTTCTTGATTTATTAATTGAAAAGAAACTTGCAGCTAATAAGGGAGAAGCCTACATGCGAGTAATTGAAACATCTTGTCTTCAAGCTAGAAACGAATTGATGACTCTTTTGAGAAGTCCTGACATAAAATCAATGCTTGATGAATATGGACGTCTTAAGAAAGGAGCTAGACCTTTAAGTGTTCAAAAAACTGCTCAGCCAATTGAGCAATTAACACGAGAAATAATTATTCATCGAGTTAAATCTGCTAAAAGCGAATCTTAATAATCTCATTTTTATTTTCTGTTGAATAGAGAATGGATAGCTCAATCGTTACTATATTGAATCACATATTCAATCGCAATAAAGTAGATGTAGCTAATCTTAAAGCGGTGGAAAAAGATGGGTGTATATCCCTTCTTACTTCTTTGAATTATTCATTAGAAGAATTCTTCAATAAGATTGATTTCACAGATGAAGAAAAGGGTCAAATTCTACTTTCTCTTCTTATGCAAGGTATTAGTGTGAAAAACATACTCGAGTTAATTGATTGGAAAGGATTTGAGAATGTTATTTCTGCTCTTTTTGATGAGTTAGGTTATTCAGTTCTGTCTAATTTTCGATTTAAGGATGAGTTTACAAAGTATGAAATTGATGTTCTAGCATTCAAATATCCTTACTTATTTTTGATAGATTGCAAACATTATAGGCATCCTTCGCCCTCTATCATGAAAGACGCAGCTATTAAGCAAAAGGAAAGAACAGAAGTACTTTATGAAATATTTCCTGTCGTTTCAGAAGAACTTATTTCAAAACTTGCTTTACCTTTAAAGAGGGAAGTGAAGCTTTATCCATTAATACTCTCTTGGCGAGATCATAATATTCAGTTCTCTTCAGAAATTCCAATAATTCCCTTTAGTCAACTATCAGGCTTTCTTCAAGAAATTGATGAGTTAAGAGATGGTTTATTTTACATTCCATTATATCTGAACTGAAAATCAACTTAATGACATGTTTTGAGTGAAAACAACTGAAAAACTCATATATATCATTAACTTAATAATTTGTATAGGTAAGCTATGAGCTGAAATAAATGGCTGTAGAAACGCAAAGTCCTTTCGGTGTTGTGCGCTCTCTAGTAAAGAAATTTCTAGGTGAAATGAGAGTTATTCGTACAACTTCAGAAGAACAAGTAAAAGCTAGGGCTGAAGAAATTAAAAGTAATTCTTTAGCACCTGGAAAAGCCCAATATTCTGTATCCGAAGTTGATAAAATTATTCGAAATTTCAAAGATAGTTATGTGGGTCTTTTACGGGATATCCACCTAATGGTTGTTACAGAAAGCACTAGTAAGATTCGTCAAGGTATAGAACAGGGATATGTTGATGCGAAAATGATTACTAAAGAAATGCTTGGTGAGCTTGAGAAATTAAGGGTTGAAGCTGCAAAAATTCCTGGGTATGAAACGAAAATTCAAGACGATGCTTTGAAAATCGATGAATTAAATGATCAAATTGGAAATCTCAAAGCTGAGACAATCTCTATACAAAATGAATTGACAGATATTCAGTCAGTTCTCAAAAGCAAAGACCAAGCCATTGGAGAACTATCTGAAAAAGCAACTACAATGGGCGTGGATCAAACTATAATTGAAGCTAGAGACCAAGTGATAATGGACAAAGACAGAACCGTTCATCAGTTATCTCTAGAAAAGAATAACCTCCAATCTGAATTTAATAGATTAAAAATCGAAAGAGATGCTATGTCTACACATGTTGAAGAGATGGAAACACGTTTAAGATCTGTGTCTTCAGATGCTTTATCCAAAGAGGATCAATTATTCGATGAACTACAAAAACAACTTGATAGCACAAGACAGACAGTTTTCAATCTTAGAAATCAAATTGCTGAACATGAAGATACTGTAAGAAATCAAAAAATCGACATTCAACAGAAATCATCTCAAATTGATTCATTAAAGAAACAGATGGAAGATATTCAAGATCAAGCTGCTGATCAAGCTGAAGATTCAAGTCAAGTAGAAGAGCTTAGAAAACAAATTCATCAAAGAGATGAGGATATGGAAAGACTTGCTGAAACTATGGTTGAGCTTCAACAAGATATCAGTTCAAAGGAACAAGAAGCACATAACTTACAGACAACCACTGATGAAATGATGTTACAATTTGCTGAAAAAGAAGCTGAGATAAAGGAACTTAGAGATATCGCTGATAAAACTGCAACCGAAAGAGAAAAGGTTGAGGAGCAAATTTTGGAAAAACAAGATTCTATAGAAGATTTGAAAGCAAGACTTGAAGAATCAATTAAAGAATTAACAGAAACAAAAAACACTTTACTCACAATGGAGAAACAAGGAACAATTTCTTCTGAAGAGAAGTATCAGTATGAACTCAATATACAAAAATTAAGAAAGAAAATTGACAATCTAAACAAAACCCTAAAGTCAGTTGAAGCATTCCTAAATACAGATCCTAAATACAGAGTTCTATATTTACTCAATGATTTCCAGAGACCTTTAGCTAAAGAAGAACTTTCTAAAATGCTTAATGTACCTGA
Organism: Candidatus Heimdallarchaeota archaeon; assembly: GCA_021399345.1. GTDB lineage: Archaea > Asgardarchaeota > Heimdallarchaeia > Heimdallarchaeales > Heimdallarchaeaceae > UBA460. The sequence continues at coordinate 43,609 of JAAFKI010000045.1, read as the reverse complement.
GGAAGTTGCATCCAAGTATATCTTTGAATTGGATTACTTTGGTTACATTCGACAGAATATCGATGCAGGAAAAACATTCATTGAATCAACAGCACTTCTAACACCTCCTCTTTCGTATGATGAAGAAGAAGCGGAAAAAGAATCCGAGTAAAATCTCCTTCCATTTTCTTATTTTTTAATTGTGATACAAGTGAGTCTAATATTGCTTATACTTTAGAATAACCAGTTAAACCAAATTAGAAATACTTTCGAGCCTTACATGAGTTTCTTTCTGTTCGAAACTTTTCATTAAGTATGTATCAGATATGGTTTTAAGTTCCTCTCTCAATCTGTAGAAAGCTTTTCTGTTCACTGTCCTTTTTATGACATACCGTCTTTCTTGAAGTTGCTTTAAATGGTGGGCTGCTGAAGTTTTTTGTATCCCTAAATTATTAACAATGTCATCATACGTTACACCAAAATCATAAGCTGTAGACTTCATCGTAATTAGAGCAAGAATAAATGTTTGAGTATTATCATTAAGTGTCACAAGATCAAAGAACTCCTTGTTCACGTCAATGGCTAGAAATGATGTGACGTCATTAATTAGGGACAAAGAAGAGATATCCAGACCATTGTAGAAACATTCTTCACAAACTTTAGTGCAAATTTTTATGGCATTTAACAGACTTCCACTAGCTTTCTTTGAAATTGTTTGAAGTATTTCTTTAGTGAAAGGATTTTGAATTTGCTTATTCTTGCTTAATTTTAAACTTAATATCTCGAATATCTCGTCTTTATTTAGGGAATTAATTTGTTGACTTGGTACCATACTATTGATTAAATCATAATCAGAAAACGCAAGCTGATTCTTTAATCGGGTCCAACCACCTTGAGAGAAAATAAATACTATGGGTGTATTCTGAAAATCTCTATCTAGTGCGTATCTGAAGTCTTCAAAGAAATCAATTAAGAAATCAGCATGATCTATGATGAGTAGTGAAATAGTATCTCCTCCTGTATTCTGACTTCCTATGAAATTTCTAAAATTCTGGATTGTTTTTGCGATAGAATATTGGTTGTCTTCAAATTCAACTAATTCTTTAGCATCTGAGAAAACAGTGTTCGCTAATTCTTTGTGAACTTTTATCAAGTATTGATGAACTAAGGAAATTAATGTACTAACACCTGACTGACTTGAGCCATACAAAACACCATCCATTATCACGGTATCAGAATCTTTTTTCTTTTTATTATGATTTTCAAGAAAGCTATTGTGAACCTTGTTGATGTATTTAATGACCATTCTAAAACGAGATTCAATACATTCTTCATTCTGCAGATCTTCTATAGATGTTTCAAGAAACGGGTTGGCATCAAAGCCAAAAGAGACAAAAGGGTCTTGAGGAGTATAAGAACTGCTTTTACTCTCTTCTATTGCCTCCAAAGCCAGCTTCTCAAATTTATCCATGATGATCACAAAATATTATCTAGACAACATCTGAATTATTCGAATATTTGAACCTTTCGTAACATTCGAATTATTCGAATTTTCAAATGATTCCGACAATAAACTTTCTAGCAAGATGTGAGTAAGAATTATAAGTGCGTAACTGGTGAAAGAAAAAGGCTTATAGGTGTTTATAATTGTTTGAGGATAATGAAGCGAGCGAATGACATACCTAGAAATTCACGACGTTACATTTTACAAAACTTCTTCATTTTAACTAAGACTTATTTTCGAAACTTATCCGAGGCAAAATTAAGTGGAAAACCTGATTTTCAGATTGTCATGGATGTTATTTTATGGCTTCTATTACCCGTTTTAGTCATAGTTCTCCTTATAGTAGATGTTTTTCTTCTCCTGTTCTCTCCTGGTCTTCATCTCTTCAAACCACTCTTTAAAGCTGGGTGGAAATATGCACTTATTTCGGCAATAGGTGTAACTCTTGCAGTATCTGTGATAACACAATATGTTTTCTTTATTTATTCTTATCAATTCCAAGCTTTTGATCTTTATTTGGCTGATGAACCTCGAAGATTCATCCAAGTTGAAATAGCAGGTATACCAATTGAAGCATCATATCATCAATACAACAGTATTGATAATGTTGCTAAATATGCTATGGAATTCATTGATATGACTCACCGGGTTCCACAAAGAGATTTGTTTTTTAAATTAGCATCGTTCACGCAATCAACTGACCCTACAACTAATATCACGAGTTTACCGAATATGCAATTGTATGGATCCGATCTCAAATTGAGGTATTTCATTGAGAGTAATATTGCATACGGTCATGCACCTGAGAGTGATAATGAGGCTTTGGCTCTAATGACTAGAGATTTTTATAACCATACAACTTTTAGAAATGGTTCTATAATTCCACTCTTTATCCCTGTTGCTTTAGACAAAAGTGCTTCTCTTACAGTTCCTTCAGCTCAAACAACTGTCAATATTACAGGTATTGTCTTTTTGGACGATCTTCCTGTGTATAATGTGATTGAATCTTCAATTGGTATCCCAATTGAATATGTGCTGGAATTAGAAGATAATTTAGCTTTGTTTACCCGATGGATACCAGCTGCAAATATCAACAATGATATTGCACTAACATATAGTCAAGGAACTGTTTATGAAAATTTATTTTATGATGTATCCTTAATTGATGCTTTTCAAATTGATACAGAAATAACTATTCTCAAAACAATAGGAATCCAACTAAAAGAATGGTATCAAACTTTAAGTGGAATTAATAATGCTCGGATTAATTCTTATCTCGTCGATTTAATGGAAAGTTTCAAAGATGAATATGGATTATATCAAACTTTCATGTTTGCTTTTCTTGCTCCCATTATGGCTTTAACTATTATACTGACAGTGTATGCTGCCAATCTGGTAAGAAAGAAAAGAGATAGACAATTAACAATCTTAACTGAAAGAGGAAGTAATAGAGGAGAAATCGGTTCTTATTTGGCCTTAGAATCGCTAATTGTAGGAGGAGTTTCTTTGTTTGTGGGTATTTTTCTAGGAACGCCTATTGCATCCTTATTAACTAGAAGCTCAGGTTTCTTGAAATTTTCAAACACTTCTTCTCCTTTGAAAATAGAGCTCTCTTCGGTATTCGTAGCCGTCTTAGGCAGTATTGGAGCAATATTGTTTATTCAACTTTTCAATACGATGACGCTACTGAGAAAGAGGAATATTGATGATTATGGTAAAGTAGAGAAGTCACTACCTCGCTTCTATAAGTACTTTGTAGATATTGTTCTATTACTCTTAGCAGGTACAGTATGGATAGTTTATCAATTACCAATATTAACATCCCATAAGGAATCTACTGCACGATATATAGGCATTCCTGCAACAATTTTAATGATATTTGGTTTAATACTCTTATTCCAAAGATTTTTACCATTATTTTCTCGCTTATTGATTAAATTAACTACTAAATTGAAAATGGACATTTCTTCTCTCAGTGTAAGAGAGATAAGTAGATATCAGAAAAGTTTTGCTAGGTCTTCAATAATTCTCAGTTTATCATTTTCTCTCGTTGTTGCATCAATTGTTGTTCCTTTCACTTATCAAAATTACAACCTGAATAGTGCTTATTATGATGTTGGGTCAGATATAATGATACGAGATTTTCCTATAGATGATCACACGCTAAAAGCAACAATAGATAATCTTACTTCTGTTGAATCTACTTCAATTGTTCGTTTGATTAACTTAGATAATGTTCAAGGCGATCTTGCCTTAACATATTCGGTCTTAATTGTTGATCCAATTAGTTATAATAAAACGGCATATTTTAGAGATGATTTTAGTAAATTTGAGTTTACTGAACTTATGAATGAGCTTAGTACTTCTAATGATCTAGAACCAAAATCTGTACTTGCTCAAGAGGACGAAATAGCTGCTTACAATATCGAACAATGGGAAGATAAACCAATAACATATAGAGCTTATAATGAAAGCATGCGTCCTATACTCGGTACTCCTTATTGGGATGAGAATATAACTCTTAGAATCATGGATACTTTCAAGTACTGGCCAATTCTTGTTAATGACATATTAACTACTAATGTCCGATCACAGGTTTTTCACTTTGTAGCACCAATCAATTTCTTGAACTACATTCAAGTAGCTCCTTTCGATGTGATAAGTTATCTTCTTGTTAAAGTCGCTGATGGAGCAATTATATCTGATGTTGCTGTTGAGATCGCCTCCTTTAGTACTGGTTTCATATTTGATGTTGAAGGCGAAGTATTCGTGAGCCCCGATAGCCCCAGATCATCAATTCTTTACTCAGCTATTAACTCAACACTCCTAATGTCTTTCACTATTAATGCAATAATTCTAGCATTGTTCGCTTCCATTCAATTAATCGATAAATCAAAAGAAATAGCTACAATGAAAGCCATAGGTATTTCTTCCAGACAACTGATGAAGTATTATATCTCAGTGTATGTCTCCTTACTCGCTTTCACAACAATTATAGGTCTAATTGTTGGGTATATTTCTTCAACAATGCTTATGGCAGTATTAGCAATTAATAGAACAATTCCACCGTATTCAATGGCATTTCCAGTTGGGCAAATAGCATTAGTATTATCAATCCTGTTTGTAACTGCTTTGGTTGGAGCAGCAATACCCACTATAAGTTCTTCAAAACAAGAAATTGGAACTGAATTAAGACAATCTGCTTAGGTGATAAAATGGCATTTATAGAAGTACGAGACTTGATAAAAATCTACTACACTAAAGAATTCAATGTAAGAGTTCCTGCTTTAAGAGGGATAGAACTTGAAATTAATCAAGGAGAATTCATTTCAATCATTGGTCCTTCAGGAAGCGGAAAAACCACTCTTCTGCTTGTTCTAGCAGGGATGACTGATCCTTCTGCTGGTCAAATTAGTGTGGGGGGTGTTCGTTTGGACCAACTAACTGAGGATTCAAGAAGCCTTTATAGACGATTTAAAGTAGGAACTTTGTGGCAAATTCCTAATAGAAACTTAATTTGGGAGATCAATATCCTAGAAAACGTGGAAATTCCTATGCGATTACTTGGTATTCCGCGAGAACAGCGAATAAAAGATGCAAAAGAACTACTAGGTGAAGTTGGTTTAGCGAAAAGGCTAAAACATAAACCTAGCCAGTTATCTGGTGGAGAAGTACAAAGAGCAGGTTTGGCTTGTGCTCTCGCCCATAATCCAATACTTTTGCTTGCAGATGAACCAACTGGAGAACTTGATTCTAAAACTGCAGGAGAGCTTTTAAAATACTTTAAACACCTAAATGAAACCCATGGAATTACCGCGATTATGGTTACTCATGATTTCGATGTTGCTAAATCAACAGATAGATTGATTCAAATTGTAGATGGTAGAATCTCTGGTTATTCACCTACTGAAAAACTAAAAACAATCCGTGATATGCATCATGTGTATCTTGACCGTTATGGCGGGATTCAGCTACCAAGACATGTAATTGATAAATTAAAAGTTCAACAAGAGATTTTTATTGATGAAGAAGATGGTAAAGTCGTTTTACATCAAAACAATTCTAATGATGTGAAAAAAGCAAAGAAATAAAAAAAGAGAGTACAGTTATATCTTGTGGTAAGTGAAATTCAAATTTTCATAACTGAAAATAAAATATACCAAACAAAGCAGATGTACCCAAATTAGTGATAAGAATGAATAAAAAGAAGTCACTCTCAAGGATAAGAAAGGCCGAAAGAAAGCCATCACCAGATAAACTAAAACCAGACAGATTATTTGATCTAGTTGTTATAAAAATGATGGCTGCTCTTGCAATGAGTGTAGCGTTATTATTTGGCGGGGGAACTGTCTTTATTTATGCTGTTGCAGGAAACATTGCTGTTGGTTCATATGATAGTTCAGTTGGGACAATTTTCGGAGTTCACATAGCTTTACTGATGTTCTTTTATGCTTTTGCTCTGTTTAAGTACATTGTAAGTGATTGAAATGCGGTTTCCATTTAGAAAAGATAAAACAGAAAAGGTAGAAATAGATTTCTTGAGTCTTACTCTGAAAGAAAAAATAAAACTAATAGCTCTTTTTTGTTTGAAATGGGGTGGCATAGTTATTGTAATAGAAATCCTTGTCTGGGTACTTCTAGAAGTAACTGTTGGTGGTTTCTTTTTCGAAACCTCTGTTTTCGTAGTTATGGGAGGATACTTCTATTCAGGTGAACTTATTGCATTTAATGGTGGAGCAATCTTCGAAACAACCCTTCTTTATCTCCCTGCTGCATCTCTGATACTTGGAGGGTGTATGGGGGGTTTGAGTAGATATAATGTGCCTCCAAAAATGAGAATTATTGAACCAGATGATCAGGCAGTTACGCCATCTGAGTTTCAAATCAGAATTAGATATGATGAGATCAGAATAGATCCTGAAACCATTTCTGTATATGTCAATGATAAAGCTATTCCAAGTAAAATTAACAAAGAAAAAAAAATAATCTATATTCCCAAAGTCTTCAAAACTCCTCCAAAAAAAGCTGTATCTTTATTTATCAGTGCTATAACTCATGATGCAAAAGGAAAAGAAATTAAAGACAAAATCCGAGTGATTTGTGATCCTGAATCAGATAGAGAGGATTATCTTGATTATTGGGAATTCAAGAGAGAAGATGAAACCTTCTGGGGAAAAGAGATGACAGCTGCAAACAAACATGCCAAAAGAAATCTAACAGCAGTAAAACTGGTAATTTTAGCTGTTGTATTGATTGGAGCTAATTATCTGTTAAGCATTATAGTTAGAGCAATCTCACTGAAATTATAGATAGAATTATTGCTTGATTGTCAACATTTTTAATGATATTTGTCACATATAGTCTAAAGAGGTCACTTTTAATGAATAAGAGAACGAGAAAGATAACTTATTTTAGTATTAGTTTGGCATTTATAGTTCTCTTAGGGAACTCTTATACCACTTTAGGAATTGACACTGAATTTGATTCAGAGCAAAATGAATATGCAAAGATTGCTTACGATTTATTCAAAAGTGATCCTACAAATCCCACACAAGTTCTGAAATACAAATATTTGTCAGAAAATCCTCAACCTGTTTATGATTTGCCAAAAATCAGTGTTCCAATCAAAGCAGATGTTATAGATGAAAAACGAGATTTCTGGATAATTGATTCCTTTCTCTCAGCTCCTTATACATATGTGCTGAAAGAAGCTCAATTACTAGCTATAGGTGCAAACAGTTATGTGTATATTTTGAGCAGCTTAGTTTCTTCAGAAGGACTATCTAATGCAAGAACAAAAGCAGAATCTTGGAGAGATGAATTTGAAACAAAGATATACCCTAATGATATTCTCTACTTTGGTGATCCTGATGGATATCTTGGAGATATCGATGGTGATTTTCATGTAACAATTTTAATATCTGATCTAGATGGTGGAGTTGCAGGATATTTTGATCCAAATAATGAATCACCTGGACTGACATCAAACAGTAGAGAAATGGTTTATGTTGATTATTTTACAACTTATGGAGTTTTAGCTCATGAGTTTCAACATTTAATTCATTTTAATTATGATACTGATGAATTTTGGTGGGTTGATGAAGGTTGTGCTGAACTTGCCAAATATCTCAATGGATACGATGTCATTAATAATTTGACAGTTTTTGCTCGAGATTATTTTGCCCATAATATTGATGACTCATTATTATATTGGAATTACGAGAGTTCTGGTGGAAAGGATGTACGTATTGATTATGGAAGCGCGTATCTCTTTATTTTCTATTTAGCTGAGAAATATGGGGTTGATGCTGTTACCTTCTTAGTCAATGAAACAGCTGGTGGAGCACCTGGTATTGAAAATGCTCTTGCTAGTGTCGGATATTCTATTGAGTTTAATGATCTATTCTTAAATTGGGCTACGGCATTATATGTAGATGATACATCTTTCGGAGGAGGACTATATGGTTTTAATAATCTCGATATTCCGATGGACTATGAATTAATTTCAACAGTTCCAACATCTGAATTTAATAAATTAAATCGTTTTTATGGGCTTTATGTTGCAAAACTGAATTCACCTCCTGATTACCTTATGTTTGAACCAACTGATCCAGCTTCAACTTATTTGGGAATGTCTTTCGCTGTTCATGATATAAATGGATGGACGGTAACTAAAAGCATTCAAGATGTGAATATCGTTGAATTCTTGAATGGAACGCTTGTAGATGAGGTATATATAATAACTAGTTTGATGTCATCATCAACACCTATAATCTCAGTTGGAAGTCAATTTGGTTTGGGAACTACAGATTATATTGATTTTACGTTATTACCAGGTAGCCCTCTTACAGTAGATTCTCTTAGCTATAATTATGTAAGTGGAAATTGGAATTTTTCGTTGTATAATGTAGTTATTCTAGATGAAAATTCAACACCTATTACTGATTCAAGTGGAGTAGATGTGTATGTTCAATTTCAGATTGATGGGTCCTCAACAATTTATACAATTCTTGCTATGAATTATTCGGTATCTCTTGATTGGTACATTACACTATCCTTGCAATCCTTTGATGAAGAAATATATGATGTATCAATTATCGCATCTGGATCATCACAATATGGTGAATCAGCTGTAGATCTGATTAATATTGATCACATTCTAGCTGTTGAAGAACCTTCTTTTACTTTGAACGGTGAATCAACGGGAATTTATGTAAGGGGAAATGCAAGCTACACTCAACTTGATGCGTGGAGTTCATTCTCAGAAAATGTTCTTGTAATGATTCTCTTATATAATTCACAAGGAGTAACTGTAGATGCATTTTCAATGCTTTATAATCCATCTACAAATGACTGGGAAAGTGGATTAATCGATCTCAGTATGTATTTCGGAGACTATCATATTAAAGTAAGCTTCAGATATGCGGGTCGAACTGTAAAATCTGTAGATTCGGCTACATTTGCTATTGAAGGTAATCCACTTCCAACAGCTTCATTAGATTTTTCATTCTGGATGGGATTAATCATTATCAGTATTGGTATATCAATTGTAACAATTAAAAGAAGAAGTAAAAGATAGAACTTCCTCTTCTAATCTCGTTTTTTTCATTTATTAAACTACCATTTACTATGACATGAATTTTGTACAAATTCTTTAGAAGTGCTTAAGGCAAATCATGGGGACGCCACATCCCCTCCTACCCCGCCCACATCTTTACGCAAAGATGCTTACAGTTCGCTTTTGGATGATTGTTGGATGTAAACCCGAGGATCACCATAAAGTTGGTGCATGTCTACAATCCTTCAGATTAGTAATTACATCACTATATTTAAACACCAAAAAAATGTACAAAATTATGTATAATTTTATATACTAATTCTCTAAACAAATACATATGAGTCAACTAGAGTTATCTAACCTTTTTTCAGTTGATAGGGAAGGAAAACCAACAATTAAGATAGTTCTGTTTGGACCTCCGATGAGTGGTAAAACAAGCATGTTGACAGTTTTTAATGCACTCAGAAGAATGGAGAATCCAAAAACTATTGTTTCGTCATTAACAAAAATACAAGATGATTCAGGTCGTACAGTATTTTTTGATCAAGGTGTCTTTCAAACACCTCCATTTAAAGGAAATAATTTTGATAGATTGCGATACCAACTCTGGACAGTTCCTGGAGAAGAAAGACACAAGGTTCAGAGAGATATTGTCATGAAAGGTGTCGATGCAGTAATTCTATTTTTGAACTTCGAAAAAACAGCAAAGGAGCAAAATGAAGCGATTATTAAGGAAGCTAAGGAAATAGTAGGTGAGAAATTTGGATCTGAGATTCCTGTAGTTGCTTATATCAACAAATCTGATTTACCCACTGAGGAAAGACTTGATAAAAGAGATATTATCCAAAATCTACTTGATGAAGGTGCTATTCATAGTGATAAAGCCGCAAACTTAGTATTAACTGGAAGCTGTTTAAATGCAAGGAATGAATTACTTTCTATCCTAACATCTCCAAAAAGAGATGAGCATTTTGATGATAGTAATAGATTACGAATAGATAAGAGACCAGATTCAGTTTGGTTGATTGTTAAACCTATTCAAAAACTCACTCAATTAGCTGTAGAACAAAGATTGGAATACGTCCAGAACATCTGAAACTCCTTTCTTTTCCAGTTTTAAATCCATTATAATAATTAGATTGATTTTAAACATTGAATAGCAAAAAAAGATAAGACAACTTCCTTACAAAAGAGATGAGTGTTTAGAATTGAATTACGTTATCTACGCTAATTTTTGCTAATTCGTATGGGGTGTTGCGTGGAACTTCAACTATACGAAGTTCGAATGGGCCTCTTCTGAAATATCTATTCTCAAAGCTGAAATATTCGTCCATTGTTTTTCTTAACATTCTGTTAAGAGATTCAGTGATATCTCTAGTCCCAACAGGTTTGTGATTAAAGTATTTGCTCTGAACTACTCTAATTAGTTCATATTTGCTTATCTTAGTTTGATCCCTTAGACGTAATAACTCAAGCATTAAAGCTGAGTTTACTTGACCACTATAACAGTTTAATCTGTTTATGATTCTTTTATAGCGGATGGGATGTGCATCTTCGATTCTAAATCGGTCGACGCTTAAGAAAGCACCTGCACTATAAGCTATAATCAACCCCATAACTGCATTAAATTCTCGCAAACGAATTGCTTCGTTTAAACGAACTCTTTTACCATTCTCAGTTGTAAATAGTTGAGCTGATTGTCGTAGGACACGATCAATCTGGGCCCTCACCTCTAGTTCGTCCATATCTTGCTGAAATATGCCCATAATTATCACCTGGGTTTACGTGTGCTAGCCGTAAAATAGCACATGCATTTATATACTTTTTCCAGTGGTATATAATCTTATGATTAACTTTAAAGCGTTGAAACCTTTAAATTTATGCTTTTTACATTTTAATAATTGGAATAAAAAACTATGGAATTGAACCTCGAGCTTTTATAGTAATTTAAGTATATTAGAATGAAATACAGTAAGTGCAAAGAGCTTGGTGATTAACTTTGCTTGTGAACTTACAAATGGTTTAAATAATGAAATCATGAGATAAAAACTGTGGTGAAAAATATGCCTATCGCACCAATGACAAATGCTGTTGGAATTGATTTAGGAACAAGCACAATAAAACTTACTTCAGGAGATTTGAAGTATAGGATTCCTTCTGTTATAGGAACACCTAATCCTGGTTGGCAAGGTATGTCTTCTGATAAAAGTTGGCTAAACAATCTTATCATAGAAGATGCAAAGGGACATGAAATTTACATAGGTGAATTAGCTAGATTGCAGAGTGAGATCAGAAAGCCTTTAGCTTCAGAAGGGAAGATGAAATCAATTCAAAATAGTCTTCTAGCTTTGAAAGCTATTTTGAGTCTTATTATGAAATCCAGTTATGAACAATTTGTAGTCGCTACAGGTGTTCCCATCGCAACTGGTGTTGATGAGAGTAAGGAATTAAGTAGAGGTCTCAAAGGAACTCACGAAATTAAGGTTCGAAATGATGCTACTGGTGAATCAAAACAGATGAAAATCTTGATTGAACAAGTATTTATCGCACCAGAACCTTACGGAACTTACTGGCATACACTAAAAACAAGTGGTGTTCAAACTGCAGTAGATTCTATAATTGTAGATGTTGGTCATGGAACTACTGACATTCTATGTATGTATAAAGGTAATATGATGAGAGCTGCATCAGGTTCTTTAGAAGAAGCTGTTGACAGTTTAACAAATGCTTTATCTAGAGCAATTCAAGAAAAAGCTGGCAAAATCATAAGACCATTTGACCTGATGACAGCTATTGAACAAGGTAAAAAAAATATTCTAGTTGGTGGAAAAGCCCTAGATATTGGGTCAGCAATGGATCAAGCAGTTACTTCTATTGCCGACGTGATTGTTGATGAAAGCAATCGACTGCTCAACAATCTTCCGCCTGATGCTTGGATTGAGAAAGTTATTGTTTGTGGTGGAGGAGCTTATATCTTTGGTGATTATCTAAAACAAGCCTTCTTTGAAGCTAACATAGTTAAGAACACCAATGAAGTATTACAACCAGATGATGCTGTGATGTCAAATGCTTTAGGTTTTGAGCAAATCGCTCTAACAAAATTAAAGAAATAATAAGCATCAAGCTTATTTTTTACTTTTCATTTTTTCTGTATCTTCTTTAGGTCCTAATTTTAATTTTTCATCAAGTTTCATAGCATAACCTGGACCCACGATGAGATAAATTATCATTAGAACTGCAATTCCATATGCAGGGTAAACCATCCAATTTGGATCGAAAGGAAGTACGGCAAAAAGAACAACACACAGTGTAGTAGATATTATCCAAAACATGTCAAATTTTGTAGGGACTCCCTTAAAGGAGGGAAATGGAATTTTTGATAACATGAATCCTGAAATTATTACTGTCGATAACATAATTACCCATTGTTCTGTGTATGGAAAAATAACTAAACAAGCAACGACCATCCCTGCAAATGGACTAGGCAGTCCATTAAAATAAGGAGTATAAAGTGGATCTCGCTTAATGAAACGATAAAGTCTAAACCATACTGCACCTAAATAGACTAATCCTGTGAAAATACCTGCAACAATATTCCAAGTTTGTATAGGCCAAGAAGCAACTGTGTAACCCAAGTATATAGCTGGAAAGATTCCAAAAGCAATAGAATCCACAATTGTATCAATATCAACTGCCAGTTTTCTACTACCGCTTATTCTTGCTAATTTTCCATCTGCAAAATCAAATATGGAACATAATGCTATTATTTTTGCAAACCAATAGTTAAAATTTGTTGGATTTATAAAAGTGAAAACAATTCCAATAATTGCCAGAATCAGGCTTGAAAAAGTTAGGAAATTTGCCAAAATCCAAGCTGTCTTTTTTATCCAGTTTTTTTGTAAAAATGTTACATCTTGCCATTCCATTTAATCACATTCAGCTAACACTGTCTTCCCAGCTCTTACTACATCAGATATACCTATCTTAAATTTAAACTTTTTATCACTTTTGATTTCTAAACTTGTTAGTGAACCAAACCTGATGGTGCCTATTATTTCCCCTTGTCTTATGATATCTCCACCCTTAACATAAGCAACTGTTCTTCTTGCAAAGATACCCGAAATCTGAGTAACAACTGCATTAATGTTTCCTACTTCATCAATAATTTCTATCTTATTCCTCTGGTTTTTCTTTGCATAATTTGGAAAATATGCTGGCCAATGAGCCCCCTTCTTAAATGCTGTTTTTGTTACTTTTCCTTTGATTGGACTTCTTGTCATATGAACATCAAATGGCGACATTCTAATCAAGCAGTAGATTATGCCTTCTTTCTCTTCAACTTCCATAATTCTTCCATCAGCTGGAGCTAGAATTTTATTGATGTCAATACTAACGGATCTTTCAGGATTTCTAAAAGACCAAATCAAGAAAGAGCTAGCTATTACAATTAAACCGAGTATAATGAAATGCCAAAAGAAGCTGGTTAGATACCATATTACGAATGATAATATGAAACATAGAGCTGAAAAGGCGAGTAAAAATAAAACAATGAATTTTGTTCCCTTTGCTATAGCCATTTGAATCCTCATACTTCCCTTGTGTAATTAATCTCGTGAGAATCTCAAGAGAACTAAAGAAAACAGTGTTAAAAATGTTTGCCAAAGGAAGAAAAAGAGGGAAAAAACTAGTTTTTCCTTTTCCTTAAGAAAGTAGTTAGAGCGGTTATAGATAACAACCCTATTATTACATAAAATGTGTTCACTGGGCTTCCTTTTGGCTTCTTTGTTGGAATAATATATGTAGCTTCAATTATATTACCAGCTGCATCTCTTGCATAGACATACAATGTGTTATCTCCTTCAATTAGAGAAGATTCAAATACAACAAAGGTTCTCACTTTTCCGGTTCCAGAAATGCTGACACTTCCACCATTAAGTTCTACAGTAGTTGAAACAATGTCTGTAGTCGTATCTTGAATCTTGAAATCCAATCTAGCAGTTTCTGGGACTGTATAATTTGCCCAAGTTCCACTGGTAATTACTGGTGGGCTTGAATCAAATAGAAACTCAGCTATCCATTTATCGTCAGCAGATTCAAGAATAAATGTGTAGATACCTTCGTCTGTATAATCAAGTCTATAGCTATATAGTCCACCACCATCATCAGTTAACGATACATATTGGAATGAAGTTCCAGTTGGATCAACAAGTCTAACACTGGCATCAATATTTGCAAGTGGATCAAGTGAGAATATGTCAAAATCTACACCTGTTTCATCTTCAAGATAATCTGCTGTAATTTTTTCTCTAGCAGTTAACCAGTTGAATGCATTTATTGCAAAAATCTGATTTTGTGTTCCGGAATTGTATAAATCACGATATCCTGATGTATCTATATGGAAATTAGTTGAAGTTACTAATACTCTTCCTCCAGCTAAATTCTCCCAGAGAGCTACTGTTGGTTTGTTTTCATATTTTGCTAGAGCAATAGCATCGCCTGCAACAGTTAATGTTGTACCATAATGATCTATGAAATCAACACCTTCAGTAACAGCATGAGTCTTGGTAACAGGTATTTTTACTGGAGAACCAAAATCGTGCAAGTCATATGAAGCTTCCATTCCATAAATAGAAGTGAGTTCATTTAATCTTGTAATGTTGGTTCCAAGATTTCTATCTCCAGAAGGTGTTTCCTGTGAAGATAATCCTAAGAAGTCTATAAATAAACCTCCTCCACCTGATACGTAATTTTGAATAGCCGTAATTTCACTGTCCGTTATTTCTGTATAACCAGAAATGGCATAAGTTTCATCAAGTCTTAACTCAAAGGGATCTGGTATCCAAATAGCATCATGTTGATTTAACAAATCTTCAGTAATGACGTTTTCTTCACCAGTTATGTTAAGCAATCTATACTCATTAACAGCAATTCCTTTTGATAAAAGGTCTTCAATTGCATAGTAATACTGACCAAGTAGATTATCTATTCCATAATCAGTAAATAATCTTGCATAAAGTATTTTTCCTTTACCTTCCATAACAGTGATTTCTATTGGAGTATTAGCTGTTACACCTGCAGCAGTCTCATAAGTGATGATACCTGTATAAAGACCTAAAGCTGCATCGTCAGGAATATTGATTGCCAAATAAAAATTCTTTGTCCATGGTCCTGTAACTGCAGTAGTGTTCATACCCAGAATAGTAGTAATGTTTCCACTAATAACAGGATCTAAATCTTCCCAAGGAGTTGAAGATACTGATTGGACAAATAATTCAGCATGAAATCCTTGAGGAACGATCTGATAATCAATTGTTGGGAAGTATGGGTGTGCATAAAGAATAATTGGGAAACCAGAACCATTAGTTGGCGCAGATTGAATATCAGCATAAGCAGTACCAAAGTTTGCGAGCCCTGCACCATTGCTGAGGTAACTGTTAGTTCCAAGATTAGCTGATCCCATAAGAGCTGCTTTAATTAAACCAGCATCATATTGTATTCCTTGATCTTTCAATGCTTCAATTAAGACTGCTACACCACCTGCAATATGTGGAGTTGCCATTGAAGTTCCGCTTTTCATAACATATTCAGAAGGATTACTTATTCCACAACTCATTATATCCATACCTGGAGCTGCAATATCGGGTTTAATGTAACCCTCCGCTGTGGGTCCATTTGAACTAACTGCATATCTGCCACCAGTTACTGTTGTTCCTGCAACGCTTAATGCATTTGGTGCAGATCCCGGAGAATCTAATGAATAAAAACCACTGTCACCCGCATTACCTGCTGCTGCAGCAACGACCACTCCTTGAGCGATCATTTCTTCTACTGCAATTTCGGTTAAATCCATTCCTTCGCTGTCTCCTCCACCCCAACTGAGGTTGACAACATCTACACCTATAGTTAGACCATAATCCATTGCGGCAATTCCAGCTAAAGCATAGACTGTGGGACCAGCGCCACCTATTTTTGCAACTAGAATGTCTGCATCTGGAGCCATTCCAATATAATCTCCATTAGCGATTCCTGCGCCAGCTGCTATTCCTGCAGTATGAGTTCCATGACTGTTCAAATCGTTGATTGAATAATCATTGAGTGGAGCTCCATATATTGTCAAAAGGAATGATTGGCTAGTACCCAATATTCTATCCTCAAAATCGACATGATCTTCAAATATCCCAGAATCTATGTCATAAATTACAGTATTACTGCCTGTATAACCTAGTGACCAAAGAGCATCTATATTGAGTAAATCACTTGTTTGAATAGTTTGTTTCACACCTGAATCATCTAGCAGTATATATTCAGTTTCTTCTGGTTGTTCATAGAAGTAAAATTTGGAATCTGTAATATCTAAAACGGCATCTACTCCGTCTATTTTTCTATATTCATCCTTTTTACTTAAATAATCCTCCAAAGCAACCATTTTGAGATTAGAAAATGTTAATTCTTCTACTGGATTGTAAGAATCAACAAAGTTGTTGAACATTGCTTTCTTATCAAAATGTAAAACAAAAGTTCTAATCGAATCAACAAAGGGTTGTTCTGGAAGAGAAGATAGTTGTGTAATTATTTCTATTTCTACATTAGTGTCATTTTGAGCAGCTGATGTCATAATCATCATCGAACTCATTTGAAACATAAACAAAGAAAGTAGAAAAATAGTTGTAACAATTATTGCTTTTCGTTTCATAAGTCACCATTGTATCATTACCTTCATAAATTTTATTGAACATCAGTCTTTCAAAATAGCTGAAAAGATGTGGATCTATTTCAGCTGTTGATACTGCAATTTTTATAAAATCTTAAACACTCTTCTAAACAAATAATCTTTAAAGGCGCTAAAAAATGACAAATAATCAATATATTCCCCTTTACCAGCTAGATTCTTTTAGCAGTGAAGCATTCAAGGGAAATCCTGCAGCAGTTTGTTTAATCGTTCGAGAGTTTGATGATGTAACTCTTCAGAAAATAGCAGCTGAAATGAATCTTTCAGAAACAGCTTTTATCTATGTTGACGATTTCAAAACCATTAGGAATGTAGATACTTTTCGATTGAGATGGTTCACTCCTCAAGTAGAAGTTAATCTGTGCGGGCATGCAACCTTGGCTGCAGCTGCAGTTCTTTTTAATGAATATCACTTGATCACTGATGTAATTAAATTTGAAACCTTGAGCGGTCAATTATTGGCTAAAGAAGCAGATGAGAAAATTCAATTAAACTTTCCATTGACTGAATCAAACACTTGTGAACCTGACGAGAAACTGCTCGACGCATTGGGGATTCATGAATTTGAAGACTATGTATATTCCGAGGTAAGTCAAGACCTATTAATCAGATTGAAAAACGTAGAATCTGTGGAGCGGTTATCACCAGATTTCAATGCAATGAAGATGATTGATTCAAGCAGAACTATAAGAGGGGTAATGGTAACTGCAAAAGGAGATAATCAGTATGATTTTGTATCCCGGTTTTTTGCTCCTTGGGTAGGAATTAACGAAGACCCAGTAACAGGTTCTGCTCATACACAGCTTCAACCTTACTGGTCTAAGCTTTTAGACAAAAATGAAATGAAAGCCAAGCAAGTTTCTAGTAGAAGCGGAGAGTTAACTGTAAGAGCAACTAAGGAGAATAGAGTTGAAATAGAAGGCGATGCAACTTTAGTTATTAAAGGTAATTTATTCCTCTAGGAATCTTATTGAACATAAACTGCTCCCTAATTTTTCTTTATAAATCTCTGAGTGAAACAATTAGATATAAGCGTGTTGAAAACTGATTATTTATGGATTTATAAAAGATTAACCAAAGAAAAATTGATCCCTTAATATGGCTTTACAAGGCTTAATGGAGGAGCTTAAAACATTTCCATAAAAACAGAATTACATTTATTTATTTACATAAATTCGTTTCACTGAACTGTATATAACTGTCGGTGTGCAATATAACTTATGAGAGTCTTACTCACTGGGGCATTTGGAAATGTGGGACAAAGTACCTTAGAGGTTTTGCTTAAGAAAGGGTATTCTGTAAAATGTTTTGACTTAGAGAATCCTAGAAATCTAAAGACTAGAAGAAAGTTGAAAAAGCTTGGATATTTTGATACTATTTGGGGAGATATCAGGGATCAAGGAGTAACAGAAGATTTAGTCAAAGATGTTGATGTTATAATTCATCTAGCCGCAATAATTCCTCCTTTAGCATACGATAAACCAGATTTAGCATATGATGTTAATGTAACTGGTGCAACTAACATATTACGTGCAGTAGAGAGGATGGAATCACCTCCTAAAATTATTTACGCATCCTCTATCGCAGTTCATGGTAACAGAATGGGTCATATTCCTCCTACAAGGATATCTGATCCAATAAATCCTCTGGAATATGATAATTATGCTAAACATAAAGTTGAGATGGAAAAGAAACTAATTGATAGTAAAATTCCCTGGACAATTTTACGATTTGCCGCAATTACACCATTTGAACTAGGTTGGAATATCCCTAATATAATGTATGAAATACCTTTGAAACAAAGAATAGAGATTGCAGATACTAGAGATGTTGGATTAGCTTGCGCAAATGCTGTTGAAGCTGACACTGAAGGAAAGATTCTTTTCATCGGAGGTGGAGAGGGAAATCAATTATACCAATCCGACTATGTTTCAAAACTGCTTGAAGCTTTGGGGATAGGGATGTTACCTGAAGAAGCATTTAAGCCTGTAAAAAATATTGATGATTATTATCACTGTGATTGGATGAACACAGTTGAAGCACAGAAATTACTGAAATTTCAAAGATATTCTTTTGAAGATTTCATCAAAGTATTCAAGAAGAAAATTATCTTTAGGAGATTCCTAATTAAACTATTCAAACCAACGGTCAGAGGTATTTTACTCAATAAATCACCCTATTATAAAACACAGAAAAAGAAACGAACTCGTCATAGCTCCAAAGGGAAACCTACCTTTGGATAATTTTTTTCCAATGATAAGATATATATATCACTATTTGACATCTAAATCAAAACACTTGTTTAAGTAAAGCAAATATTTTACATTAACAAAGTACCTTAATGGTGATAAAATGAGTAACGAAACAAAAAAAGAACTTGTCGTTGGAATTGATTTAGGTACAACTAACTCAGGTATCGCATATATGGTTGCAGGTAAACCAGAGATTATTCCAAATATTGAAGGAGGAAGAATCACTCCTAGTGTTGTTACATTCAATGAGGACGGAACTCGTACTGTTGGAATACAAGCAAAAAGACAGGCTATAGTCTTGCCTGATAGAACTATTCGAAGTATTAAGAGAAAAATGGGTACTGATTTTAGATTTAAAGTAGATGATAAAGAATTTCGCCCTGAAGAAATTTCTGCTATGATTTTATCTAAACTAAAAGAAGATGCTGAAGCATATCTCAACCAAAAAATTCTGAAAGCTGTTATAACTGTTCCTGCTTATTTCAGTGATTCTCAAAGGCAAGCTACAAAAGATGCTGGAGAAATTGCTGGTTTAGAGGTTTTGAGAATTGTAAATGAACCTACTGCCAGTGCTCTGGCTTATGGGCTAGACAAAGAAGGTGCAGAAAGAGTTTTGGTTTTTGATCTTGGTGGAGGAACTTTCGATATTTCAATTCTAGAACTCGATGATGGATTATTTAGAGTAATTGCTACTTCTGGAAATAATCTATTAGGTGGGGATGATTGGGATCAAAGAATAATTGATTGGATTAGTGAAGAATTCAAGAAGAAAGAAGGTATAGATTTATCCAAAGATTCTAAAGTTGTTCAAAGATTAAAAGATGCAGCAGAAGAAGCTAAAATGGAACTAACATCTAAATTGAAAACACAAATCAGTTTACCTTACATTACAGCTGATGCTTCAGGGCCAAAACATCTTGATATGGAATTATCTCGAGCTAAATTTGAAGATATGACTAAGGATTTAGTAGAGAAATGTGCTGGTCCTTCTAGACAAGCATTGAAAGATGGAAAAATCAAACCTGGTGATTTAGACCAAGTAATCTTAGTTGGTGGAGCTACAAGAATGCCTATGATTAGAAAAATGACCAAGGAGTTATTTGGTAAAGAACCACATAAAGGGGTTGCTCCTGAGGAAGTTGTTGCTTTAGGTGCAGCTGTTCAAGCTGCTGTTCTAGCCGGAGAAGTTAAAGATATCTTACTTCTTGATGTGACTCCTTTAACATTGGGCGTTGAAACCTTGGGTGGAGTAATGACTCCTTTAATAGATAGAAATACTACCATTCCAGTTACAAAGAAGAAAGTCTTCACAACAGCTGCAGATATGCAAACATCTGTCGAAGTTCATGTTCTTCAAGGAGAAAGAACCATGGCTCCAGATAATATTACTCTAGGACAATTTCAACTAGTTGGAATCCCCCCTGCTCGCAGAAATATTCCTCAGATTGAAGTTGCATTTGATATTGATGCAAATGGAATTCTGCAGGTATCAGCCAAAGATTTAGGGACAAGTAAGGAACAGAAAATAACAATTCAATCATCACATCTATCAGATGAAGACATTGGTAAAATGAAAAATGATTCTGAAAAATATAGAGAAGAAGATGAGAAACGAAAATTAATCATCGAAGCTAAAAATGCTGCAGAACAAGCAGTATATTCTACCGAGCAAACCATCGAAGAATTAGGAGAAAAAATATCTGATTCTGAGAAGAAATCTTTAGAAGAAAAGATGGAAGAACTGAAGAAAGAAACTGAAACTGAGGATGCTGAGAAAATTAAAGCAAAAACTGATGAACTTATGCAAATTATGATGCAAATATCTCAACGAATCTATCAGGAAACAGGTCAAACTCCTGGTGAAGCTCAACCAGAAGGCCAATATGGTCCTAGTGCTCCTGGTGCTCCTGGTGCTCCTGGTGCTCCAACTCAACATGATATTGATGAAGAACAAGTTATCGATGTGGATTATGAACCCGTAGAGGATGATGAGTAAATTCATCACACTCTAATCGATAACATTTTTATTCCCTTTTTATTTTCTATTTTGTTAGCTTCTAAAATAGATGAGGTCAAACCATGTCACAAAAACGAGATTACTACGAAGTCCTTGGTATATCAAAAGCTGCCTCAGATTCAGATATTAAAAAAGCTTTTCGAAAACTAGCTATGCAACACCATCCTGACAAAAACCCTGATGATCCAGATGCAGCTGAAAAATTCAAAGAAGCTACAGAAGCTTATGATATACTTTCTAATTCAGAGAAAAGAACTGCTTATGATAGATTTGGATTCGGTGGAGTTCATTCCGATTTCTCTTCAGTAAATTCAGGAGATTTCTCAACAATTTCAGATTTGTTTTCATCCCTCTTTAGAGATGACTTCATGGGTGATGACCTCTTTAGTCAATTCTTTGGAGGAAGACGTAGGGCTAGATCTTCAGGACCACAAAAAGGTTCAGATTTATTGATGAATTACCAAATTTCTTTTACAGAAGCAATATATGGAACGCAAAAAATATTAGAAGTTCCTATAAAGAAAGAATGTGAAAGGTGCAAGGGAAGTGGAGCCCAAGAAGGAACACAACCAAAGAAATGTGACAATTGTCAAGGGTCTGGAATTGAAACCGTAACCAGACAAATGGGCTTTACAAGATATATCTCACAACAGAACTGCAGTAAATGCCAGGGTAAAGGGGAGAAAATTGATAAACCTTGTAAGGAATGCAAAGGGTCAGGTAGATCTAAAGAAAATGAAAAATTAAAATTAGTAATACCTCCTGGTGTTGATTCAGGTTTCCGTCTAAGAATTCGAAACAAAGGAGAAGAGGGTAGATTAGGAGGACCAAGAGGGGATCTTCAAATAAGATTGATAGTTGAGCCCCATTCGTTTTACAAGAGACAAGGGGATAATATCATTGTGGAAATAGAAATTTCCTTTCCTCTAGCTATTCTTGGAGGAGAACTTGTTATTCCAACACTTTATGGACCAGAAAAAGTAAAAATTCCTAAGAAGACAAGGGAAGGAAGCGTACTCCGATTACAAAGAAAGGGTATTCAACGAAAAACTCAATATGGAATGAATTATGGTGATTTCTTAATTGTAGTCCATTATTCAGTTCCTGAAAGAATATCTGAGGAAGAAAAGAACCAGTTAATAGAACTGAATAAAATTATGAAAATGCCTTCGAAGCAATCAAAGCTTTTTGATGAACTGATTAAAGAGTCAAAGGAAAACAAAGTAGACTACTAGGCATTCCCCTTTTAGATACTTTTTTAATTTCAAAATTTCTATTATTTACTAATGAGTGAAGAATTTGTTCGTTGTCCAGAATGCGGAAATCTAAATATAAAAGGGACTAAAAAATGTGTCTTCTGTGATACAGATGTATCAGAAGCTGAAGTTGTAACTCATGAGGTTGAAGCTCCTCCTGAAATCGCTGTAGCTCAGCCTGATGAAATTCCTGCTACCATTTCTCCTGAACTAGAATCTATAGAAGATGCTTCTTCTCCTAAGTTACCAGATTTTGATAAAATTGACAAACCAGTTGCAAAAAAGAAGAAAATAAAAGAAAAAGATATTTCAATCATAGATTCTGTAGGGAAAAAATACAATTTTGGACAAAAACTGTTGTTCATTTCACTTTTCACAGTATTAGTGTCTCTCATTCACTATACTTTGAACTTCCTTATTGCATTAGCTTCAATAGACATAATCGATCAGAACTTGAATATCATTCCTTTTCCAGCAAATATATTGGATTTTCTACAAATCCGAGGTATTTCATTCTTGCTTGGTATTCCATTTGCTATTCTAATAGGATATATTCTTGGAAAAATTGTAAGGAAATTTACAAGTAATAGGAAGAGTACTATGAAATGGGTAGCTTTTTCTTTCATTTTAGATGTAGTTCTTAATGTAGCATATGCTGTAGCCTTAGTGTTCCTAACAAATGCATTAGATGAGAAGGATATTTTATTTGCATGGATAACTGGTGCTGTTTTCATTTTCTTAATAACGCTAGTGATAACTTTGTTCATTCCAATGATTTCAGGATCCTTCTTCCTTTTTAGCAATATTGACAAAGTGTTCTTCCGACGCAAACATGCAAAGTAATAAATGGTGAATTTCTTGGGATTTGATGATAAATTATCCAATTTCCTTAAGCATGAAATTGACTCTATTAATATGCATCTTCCGAAGAAGAGAGTTACTCTTGAACATGCCCTTAAAGGATTCAATTATTACGTAAGTCGAGAAAATAATCAACTTTACATAGATAAGGAAGAAATAAATCTATTACAGTCTCTATGTCCTCAAGACATGGTTTCATCAGTTCGTTTACCAATTTTAATTATAAGAAGGAGAGATATTGGGCAAGGAACTTATGTTATTTCTGGGGAATTAATTGAACAATATTTAGTTCTTAAAACATTAGAGAAGATAGAAATTGATTGGGATAAATTTCTAGAAGAACAATTAACCTCAAAAGAATTTTACCTTTATAAACCAGATTTGATTCAAATAAGAAAACGACTTCCCACAGGTACGGTTATTGGATTTTCTTGAAACAAACAGAAGTTTTTAACTCAAGTCCATTTGGATTTGGAGAAAGGTTTTAACATTCTAAAGAAAAAATATAAACATGAATAAGTACTCTATATCAAAAGAAAACCATCTTAGACGAATTGATAGAGTCAAGAATTTCATGGATAAAAAAGAACTAGATTCAATGATTTTCTTTAGTCCATTATCAATTTATTATTTGACTGGTTATCACTTTATTCCAACTGAAAGACCAATCTGTTTAGTTCTCCCTCGTTCTCAAGAACCTTGGTTTTACGTACCTCGATTGGAAAAAGAACATCTTATTGAGAAAATTCCTTGGGTAGAAAGAGAGATTTATTTTGAATATCCTGATGAAAAACATCCAGCAAATGTCTTTATTGATAAACTCGATGAAAGAAAAGTTACAAATGCAAAAATTGGGATGGAATCCCCAACATTTTCAAGTTATTGGGGATACGAAGGACCAAAAATAACTGATCTTCTTGAAGGTAAAGCTACAACAGAGTTACACTCTAATCTAATCAGAGATATGAGAAAAATAAAGGACGAAGAAGAGCTCCGTTTAATTAAGATTTCAGCCAAGTATGGAGATTTAGCTCACCATTTGTTGCAGGATTATACTGCTGAAGGTAAAAATGAAGTAGAAGTTTCTTTACAAGCTTGCATGGAAGCATCAGAAAAAATGCTTGAAGATTTGGAAGGATTCATTCCTAGAGGGTTACTTCCAGCTGGAGCTGGATACAGGGGACAAATTGGAGAATGGTCAGCTATACCACATTCAGTAATTCAAAAAACCATATTCAAAAAGGGAGATGTTCTAGTTACTGGTGCATCTGCAAATGTTTCTGGATATCATTCTGAATTGGAAAGAACTATGTTTATTGGTCCACCTAACGAGAAACAAAAAAGATACTATGATGTGATGAAAAAATCACAAGATGCTGCGTTAGATGCATTTAAACCCCACATTCCGTGTAGTGAAGTAGATAAAGCTGCAAGAAAAGTCCTCAAGGATGAAGGTGTTTTCCATCTTGTTCAGCATCACACAGGACATGCTATAGGACTTGAAGGACATGAAGCACCTTTCTTAGATATAGGAGTAGAAGAGATAATGAAACCAGGAATGGTTTTTACATGCGAACCTGGAATATATGAGTATAAATTTGGTGGTTTTAGACACTCTGACACAGTTATCATAACTGAAGATGGTTCTGAATTAATAACTCCTTATCCAAGAGAGCTTGAAGAGCTGATAATTTAAAGTTCATTTCTTTTTCTAATTATTTTTTGTCAGGATATGTATTTTGTCTTCACCTATGTACACAGTTTCTTCTTCTTGTGTAACAGGAGCATCTGTAGCTTCAATTAGAACAGGATATCCATGAACAATATTGCGTTTTAGTAGAAAATTCCTTGTTTTATGTATTTTTTCTTTTGAGTAACCAGCATTGTAAACCCATCTCCAACTGAAAGGTAATCCTTTGAAGTTTTCATCAATAAACTTGTAAATTTCTCTGAATTGGCTTGATAGAGATGATGCATCTATTTTTCTATAATGTCTGAAAATTGTTTCTTGATCAGTATCAACTACTCTCCCTATTCCTGGAGTAACAAAAGGTTCAATTGCGTAAGCTTTGCCTATTTTGAATACATGTGTGGAATCTCTAGCTTCTTTAGATACACTGTAATTGGGAATAGAAATACCATCATGTAAAGAATAATGAGAGAGTGAATGCCCACTTAAATTCACAATGGGTTTGAAACCTTCTTCTTCTATAGTTTTTTGAACAATTTCTCCGATTCTAAAAACGCTTTCATTAGCCTTAACAGCATTTAAGGCAGAGTTGAGAGCTTTTCTAGCAAGATTTTTCATTGGTAGCCATTTCTTATCAAAAACTAAGGTTCTTGCTGCGTCTGTAAGATATCCATCAACAGAGACACCAGCATCAATTTTTACAATAGATGCTTCTGGTATACTACCATCGTCTTCTATTCTTGGAGAATAATGTGCAGCGATTTCATTTATAGAAATGTTTACAGGAAAAGCTGGAGCTGCAGATTGTCCTCGGATATAGTCTTCAGTTTTTTCTGCAATGTCCAGTAGCTTTACCCCGGGTTTAACTAAGCCCTTAGCATATTCGAGAGCCTTTGCTAAAATATGTCCAGATTTTTTATACTTCTCAAATGATTCATTCATTGCTTCTCTACCTTATTATATTCAGAGAAAAGAATCTCTCATTTATTATTTGTGTTTTTACCGATTTTTGTTTTTAATCTGCCCTAGAGTGGAATAGAGTGTGTCACCTATAATTGTTGATATTAAAGTGGTTTTTGTGTTACCTCTCATGCCAATAGTTTCAAAGAAACCTAAATCTCTGAGTTTAGTTATATTCCATTTAGCTGTTGAAAAGGAAATATCCAACTTTGTTGAGATTTTTTCTGCTAAACGGTTTAGAGATATTTTTTTTCTATCTATTTGAATATAACTTTCAAAGAAAATTCCTTTTTGTTTATCATTTAATTGATCAAACAGAATGATTAAACTCTGATGAAGTAAATCAAACAAAAATAAATTATCTTTTTCAAGCTTCCTTATCCTCTCTTGAGCAAAGGCGATCCCTTCTTCTGAGTAGTCTAAGCTTTCCAGTTCCGCTGGATTTAACAAAACGTTCACCTATCATATTTGCACCTCTGCGTTTGAGTAATACTATATCTATCATTTACACTTTTAATGTTTCCTACTTACAAGTAAGATATACTTTAAGAATGCATTTCAACAGAGTTACTTTTGATAAAAAAATCTATAGTGTTAGTGGAGATTATGAACATTCATAGATTTTATAAGATATGGTTAACATAATCAAAATGAAATATAACGTGAGGTCATATGAGTACTCAAGATTCAAACCTTTTCCAACCTTGCAATCCTGATGATTTTTATGGATTGAGAGACATTATCAAAGACTTTAGTCAGATAAAAGAAGACATGAAGAAAGAAGGAGAAAAAACTCATTCCATACTACTAGTTGGTGATGAAGGAACAGGAAAAAGTTCTCTTTTAAGAAAATTATCTTCCTCTATATCGGTAAGAAAAGATATTTTCCACATGTTTGATTTAGTGCCTGAAGAAAAAGATTTGTTAGGGTTCTTCAAAGAATGGAAAAATATGATTGATGAAATATCTCCAGCTTGGCGTTCAGTTCTTGAAAAAGTAGGAAAAAAGAAACTAGGTGATGATCTTCCTGCCCTCAAGGAGAACATCAAGAAACAAACATCCCAGACTTATACTGAGATTTATGTCAATTTGTTTTTCGAGAATTTAGATAAAGTTAACCAAAAGCTACAGGAGACACAAACAACTTTGTATTTCTTTGTAGATAATATTCATCTATTCAAATTGATGGATATTCAAGAGTTTTACTCAATTTTCTCAACTATAATTAAGGAATTATCTATTAGAGGATACAACATTGTAGTAATCACTGCTCTAACAAAGCAATATCTTTTTGATTTTGACTATGAAAAGAATTTAACCAACAATTCAAAGATTTTCAGTATAGAACCTCTATCTGTTTCAGATACTGAGATTTATCTTCGACGTATTGCACCTCAACTTGTGAATAAGGGGGTTCTAGAACTTGTTAATAATAGTCAAAGAACTTTCTTTGATTTAAACCTAGGTAACTTCTTCATCAAATCTGGATTTGAAATCGATGATTTTGTGGAAAGAAATATTCCTAAGGTCTTTAGTCTAACAGATGAAGAAGAGTCTGTCTTATCAGAAATGGCTTCATTCAATGAAAATCTTTTCTTGATTGAGCAATTGACAGCATATGTTCCCTTTGAAGCTCTCAAGTCACTTGAAGAAAAAGGGTTTTTGTGGATTGGTTCAACACATGCTCGTTTAGTTCAAGAATCCTTATTAACAGCAATGAAGTTCCGAATGAGATTATTCAGTCCTATTACCTCACTGATGGTTACACTTGATTCAATTCTAGAGGATTTGAGCAAATACATTTCTCCAACAGATAAGATAATAGAAAAAGTTGGGAATTTATCAGGTAAAATTAGAGACAGACTTGCTGATTTTGCAGTAGCTTCAAAGATTCAAAAAATCGCCAATATTTGTATCGAGAGAAAAATGTATCAAAAGGCATATGATTTAACATTAATCAATACTCAACAATTTGAACAGATTAATGAATTAGAGCAAGCAGGAGCATTCTGCGAAAAAATCGCAAGAGAATTCGAAGAAAAGAACTTCTATTTTGCAGCTAGACTTTACCTAAAATCTGCCTCTTATTATAAAGCAGTTGAAGAAGAACTTAAAGCAAATAGATCATATGCAAGAGCTGCAGATCAATTTGAAAAACTATCAGTAACACTGCCTGTGGAAAAAAGTGAATACGCTATTAGAGGTTACTTGAAATCAAGCCTTGATTGTTATAAAAACATGGGGGACAAAACTAACTTCGAAAGAATTAGGAAAAAAGCTGTTGAGATGTTTGAAAAGGAAAGCATACATCACAATTATTTTACAAATATGATTTACGGGAGAGAAGAGGAAATACAGATTCCTTTAGAAGAACCTGAACCAAAAGAAGTAGAAGAAATTTCTATCGAAAATATTGAAAAAGAATTGGATTTTTAGGTGAGTAAGATGTCAGAAAGAATAACAAAAGATTTAGAAAAAGTAAAAAGAGAAATTGAAAATTTAGATGTAGAGATTGTAAATTTTAAAGAATCTCTAGAAAACTTGAAGGAATTACATCAATTTTATCAAATTCTAGCAACTTTAGTTCAAAACAAGTTTATTGGCTTGAATGAGAATTTACGCAATTTAATTGACACAAATAAACAGTCATTAGATGATATTATTGAAGCAAATGTATCTGAAGATAAAAAACTAATTGATGAATGGACTAAAAGTCAATCAGAATCTGTAGTGTCGAAGTTAGACAATACAAAAAATGAATTATCTAAAATACATGAATCTATTGCTTCTATTTTAGATGAAGGAAAAACAAACTTTGTGGAGTATTCTTCATCATTTGGTGAAAAAATAAGAACCACTCTTACAAACCATGAACAAGATTTAGAACGATTAGCAAATAATCAAGTTAGTGCTTTTAGAAAAGTAATTGATAGTGTAAAAGAAGATGTCAGTACGATAAAGGGAAATAATCTTTCAACCTTCAAGAACAATTCAGAAGATATGAGAACAAAGCTTGAATCTAACATCAATATTGCTCAAAACATCATGAAAGAATCCATAGAACATTTAAGATCAGAGTATGGTGATAAATTAACTGAAAACATGGAATCTGTCTTTGAAAGCTTCAATCGAATAAAAAGTGAATTAGGGCAGCTTGTTAATAACGCAGTTCAAAGAATTCAATCTGAATTATCTGATGTAACCGATTCCATGGATAAGTATCTTGTTGATGAAATTGCAAAAGTACAAGATGTTTTAGCGGAATACGAAACAGGAATGATTGATGTTAATGAAGTAGCTATGTCAAATTTCAATACATCTAAGGAATCAATGCTAGGATCTTATGATGATTTAACAAATAATCAATATAATGAACATGATTCTGAACTTAAAGAGTTTGAGGGGGATTTCAACAATAAAGTGGATGGAATTTTATCAACTCTCTCTGAACAATCAGATTCAATTAAACAAGAAATAAAATCCTTTGTATCAAGGGAACAGGACGATGTTAAAAATCATTTAGATGATATTTTAACAACCGTTGTTGAAAAATCTGACACTCTACAAGGCAATGCTGCAAAAACAGTAGCAGAAAGAATATCTATTCTTGAAAATGAAATTATTGATGCAAAAGATTCCTTAGAAAGAACAAGTCAACAAATTACCTCAAGAATAGATTCAGCTCAAAAAGATACTATAGCTGAAATTTCAACTATGTCCTCGAATGCAAAAAGCAAGATTGTTGAAACACAAGATTCCACTGTAGCTAATCTTGAAATTGAAGCAAAGGACAATATCAAAAAAGCAGAACAAACAGAAAAATTGAGAAAAGATCTCATAAGTCGATTAGAAAGACTAGAAAGGAATCTTGAAACAATAAAAGATCAATTATAAAAGAAGTGATTAAAATGGAAGGAACATTAGAAAAGATTGGTTTATCGAAAGATGAAGTTCAAGTTTATTCAATAATTGTTCAATATGGTTATAGAACCATCGGTCAAATTCAAACATATTACAAACATCCCGCAAATATAATTCAAAGTGCTTTAAACAGCTTAGCTGGCAAAGGTTACATTAGAGAAATCAAAGCTAAAAACCAAGAGGGAACCTCATATTTCATTCCACTCCCCCCACAAATTAAGCTTACAGAGGATGTATCTATTCGTTTAGAAACTGAATTAAAGGCATTAAGTGATGATGTAAAAGAAGATTGGAATAAAACTATGACAAATTTTAGATCACAATTATCAGCATTTCATGTAAAAATCACAGAAAATGTTGATGATCATGCCTCTGAAATTGCATCAACTGCTACTAAATTTTTGGATTCATTAACAAACATAGTTTCATCAGGAAAAACTGAAACAGCAGAAGTGATTGAAAGGCTAAAATCAGAAACCTCCAATATTTCTACGACAAACAGTGATGCTATTGCAAAAACTGCTCAAAGAGTAAAAGAGAATGTTCTTAGTTCTTTTGATTCTACGATTCACAAAATAGGAGAACATCATAATTCATTCAAAGTAAAAATAGAGGAAAGATTAGGCTTTCTGCAAAAAGAGCATGATGAGAGAACTCAAATACAACTTGATGCCCTTCTTGAAAAAGTCGGAGGGATAAAAGAAAGCTTATCAGCACAGCTTCAGGAATTCATAGAAGAAGCAGGGGAACGAAAAAGTGTAATTATAACTGTTACTGATGAAGCTGTTAAAAAAATCTCAGCAGATTCAAGCGTAGTTACAAGAGATTCCTCTAAGAAGCTTTCTGATACAGTAAACAAAATTATCACAAATTATGAGAAAAAGCTTGACGAATATCAATTAAAAGTACAGCAGATTCTAATTTCATTAAATGACGAATTTAAAAAACTTGAAGACGCAACAACAGACAGAATAAGGACTTCTATTGATAAATCAAAAGAAACAGCAGTAAATATTTTGAGAGGGAATGAAAATCAGTTTGTTGATTTACTGAATAAAACTAAAGTTGATTCTGTTGAGAAGCTGGGAGATTTAATTACACAAGCTGAAGCAAAAACAGAGGAAATGAAAGTTAAATTGAGTAATGACTTAACCGCTTATCTTAAAGATTTCAAAAAGAATAGCGATAATCTACTATCTTCACTTAATTCAGGAATAGAAATTGGCTTCAATCTGTTTGAAGAAAATCTGACTTCTTCAATTGAAAACGTAAGTAATC
The DNA here is from genome assembly GCA_021399345.1 of Candidatus Heimdallarchaeota archaeon. Taxonomy (GTDB): domain Archaea; phylum Asgardarchaeota; class Heimdallarchaeia; order Heimdallarchaeales; family Heimdallarchaeaceae; genus UBA460. The sequence continues at coordinate 12,604 of JAAFKI010000045.1, read as the reverse complement.
AAATCAAACTATTTGTAGAAGACATCATGACTGCATTTAGAGAATCAACTAACGCTTATTTAGATAAATTATCAAAAACAACTACTAAATATGAAAAAGCTTTGAAAGAAAGGAAAGAAAAGTTTGCAATCTCCCATGAGGAATTCAAGGATAACTTCACTTCTCATATTAATGAATTAAAAACCACTGTTATTTCTAATATTGAGAAAAACGTTAAGGATAACAACGAAACAATTCAAAATCTAATAACTGAAAAAGAAAACAAATTCAAATCTGATGTTGAAGTTTTTTCAGATGAGTTCTCTAAAAGAGGAAGAGATGTTAGAGATGAAGTACCTAATGTTGTTCAGATTAACTATCAAGCTAGTATAGAAAGATTACAAGAATTAGATGATCAGCTTAAATCATCCGTTGCAAAAATTGAAGTGATTAACCAAACATTTCAAGGATTAGATGAGAAACAGCTTCAAAAAGTATTTGGAAAAGAAGAGGGACCACGAATGGCTCAACTAATCGGAAGTATGAATAGAGATATTGAGCTAGTAAAGGAGAATGTTGGAAATAAAATGGCGGAAATGATTCAAACATTGACAAATTCAATGAATTCTTTGTCTAATGAGATATTTGAAAAAATGAATATGAGATTAGAAGATTTAGCAAGATTCACAACAGATACACTTCAAAAAACCAGCCAATCATTTGAAATTTCAAGGAGTGAAATCAGTAGTCAATTTACAGCCTCTTCAGATGATATGAAAAGAACTATTAAAGAAACGTATACTACTTATGAAGAGCAATTTAGCGAGCTACAAGGAACAAGCACTAAATCATTAGCAGATGTAATAGGAGCTGAATCTAAAGCATTTTCTGACATTACTAAATCCATAAGTGGTTCATTGGATGAACTTCTCCAAGCTCCAGATTCAACTGAAGATAATGAAGGTCAAACAGAAATTCATTTGACAATTCAAGATGGTCTAGAATCTCTGCAAACAACAAAACAAGAAATTCTTGATGTAATGAAGAAAAACAATATCGAAGTAACAACTAACCTTCAAGAATTACTCAAGTCAAACATTGACGATCATTCCAAATTAGTAACCAAAGCTACTTCCTCAATGGATGTAACAATGAAATCTTTGCAAAGTGAATTCAAATCTGCGAAAGAGGCTCTTGATACTGACATTTCTGTCACTCTAGATGAGGCTGCTACAAACTATAGTGCTCAAACAGCAAAGGTTGAAACCGAGATTAATGATTTAATTGAGCAAGAAGTCCAACAGTTTATTGAAGGTACTGAAGGAGTATTAGCGGAATTAAATGTTTCTCCTGAGAAATCATCATTATTGGATGAAGCACTTGCAAATACTAAGGGAGAGCTTCAAAAGCTTGGTGCAAATTATCCAAAATGGGTTAAAACTGACTCTGATGCATTTGCAACTAATTTGGACTCTTCCATAAAAGAATTTCAAATAGGTGCACAGACAGAAATTGATACTATGTTTACTAGCGTTCAAAGAGATCTTGAGAAATCCTATGAAAGCATGGCAACTGACTTTGTTAATAATGTCACAGAAATCCAAAATGAGTTTGAAAAAGAAAGGAATGATTATGAATTAAACATGTCTCATCAAGTTAATAGTTTTATTACTAATTCAGATTCAAATTCATCTGCCCTTGTAACTAATATACAAGGAACAAAGGATGCTCTTACAGAGGCTATAACTTCTGGAAATGATGCAGTTAATGCGGACCTCAGTAATCTAGAAAAAACTTTAACTGACCTATTTGATTCCAATTTGAACTCTCTAACAGAAAAATTGAACGCAGCTCAAGAGGATTCAAAAATTGTAGATACTGAGAAAGATGATTACAGCTCTAAACTTATGAGTTTTAAAGAGAATATAATTAAAGGAACTCAACAAGAAATTGAGAATGTAGACACTAGTATTTCAGGGACACTAAGTTCAATTCCAGATAAGATTGGTGGCGCTTTAGATGCAACTGGGGAATCAATGAAATTAATTAAGAGTGTTTTATCACTAGGATCAGGAATTGAACCAAATCCAATTGAAGATATGTGGATAGTAACAGGTAACGAACAAGTTAATGGAACTATGATGTCTCTCTTGAGAAATACAAAGTCTTCAGCTACAGTAATTTGCCCAAGACTAAATTGGATAGATCCTGAATTCCTTGAAACTTTTGCTAGAAAACTAGAAATTGTAACAAATACAACAGCTCATTTAGATGAAGATAAAGCTATCTTAAGTAAAATGCTTGGGATGGGGAATGTAGTTGTAAAGGATGATACAAACCTAACAGTAATGATGGCAACCAGAGATGGTATTGAAGAAGGTTTCTTAGGACACAAAGCTCCAAGTGGAGATCCACTTCTAATTGTAACCTTTAACGAAGAAATTGTTAGGGAAATAACCAAAATTTACTACGATTTCAGAAGTAGGGCCCCTATAAGACAATAATCTCTCTTTTTTCCCTTTTTCTTTCACTTGATTCATATCGCCTAGGTATTATGTAAGATTTTTATTTATCATTGGCAGATGTCTATATCAAGGCGTAGATTCTGATGTGGATAATGCAACCCTGTCCAATGCATAGAGAGATTGAATATACTACTTATTGTATTCTAGAAGATGAGCTTGAAATGATTCTATTAGTCTCTTTTTATGATCCAGATGAGCTTCTTGTTGCAGATTTGGAAGAGTTTGCTAACCCCACATTCTGTTTAAACGCTGTGGTTTTGGATGATGAAGGTTTAATTTATTGTCCAACTAAAAAGAAAAGAATAGAACTCAGAGGTAGATCAATACCTCAAAAAGTCTATGAAAACACAAGAGAAACTCTACTTTTCATGGATCCTGATGCTAAAGAATGCTCAGATTGTTTATACAAAGCCTTAGTTGCTTTGATAAAAAGTCTAGAAGAGATGTAGCATTATAGTCCCTTACTTGCAATATATTTTGCTAAATCTACCATTCTTGTTGAGTATCCAGTTTCATTGTCATACCAAGCAACAACTTTGATTTGATTCTTAATTGCTTTTGTTAAAGATAAATCAACAGTTGCAGAGAACGGATTTCCGTTGTAATCTATAGAAACTAGAGGTTCATCAGAAACAGCTAAGATGTCTTTTAAATTGCTTTTTGATGCTTCAATGAATTTGTTATTAACCTCTTCTGCAGTTACTTCTTTTCCAAGAGTATAAACCGCATCTATTAGCGAAACATTTGGAGTTGGAACCCTTACTGACATGGCATCAAGTTTTCCTTGAAGATGTGGTAGTACTTTTCCTACTGCTGTAGCAGCACCTGTAGATGTTGGAATCATAGATAGAGCTGCTGATCTTGATCTACGTAAATCACTATGAGGTAAGTCTAATAATCTTTGATCTGTTGTATAGGAATGAATAGTAGTCATAAATCCTGATTCAATACCAAATGCTTCATCTAAAACCTTGGTTACTGGTGCATAGCAGTTAGTTGTGCAACTAGCATTAGAGATAATATCATCATCTGTGGGATTGAATTTGTCTTCATTAACCCCTAACACAATTGGGGGAATAGGTTTTACTTTGCCTTTATCTGGTGCTGATAGAATTACTTTTTTCGCTCCTCCTTCAATGTGCTTATACGCCAGCTCAAATGTTCTAAAAAATCCTACACATTCGAAAACTATCTCAACTCCCCAATCCTTCCAAGGAATATTTACTGGATCCCTTTCTTTTGAAATAGGTATTTTTACATCATCAACAATTAGATATGAATCAGTTGCTTCAATTTTGTGATTAAAAATACCATGAACACTATCGTACTTCAGTAAATGAGCCATAGTTTTTGAATCACCAATATCATTAATTCCAACAAATTCAATATCTGGATTGTTAAATCCTGCTCGAAAAATCCCTCTTCCAATTCTTCCAAAACCATTTATACCAATTCGAATTGCCATTTCATCACCAATAATGTGCAAACTTGTAAAAACTAGGTTTTAAAGTTTCTGTCATCAATTAAATAAGTGCTTAATTTTAAAAAATAGAGGAAAAAAGAAGAATTTTTTCAATATTATTCTGTTTTTTCTGGAGGATCTGAAGAAACACCATGTACGAGTGTAAAGAACCAAGTAGCAAATATTCCTACACCAACGAATAGGATAGCTGCTGCATAGGCTGCAAATCTTAGAACATCTCCTTCTCCCCAAGGAGCTCCAGGATCGTTGAAATATTTCTGAATTCCCATATAGATTGCAAAAACAAAGAAGACTACTGTTACTATTAGCTGGAATAAAACATTTGTCCAGAAGAAATTCTTTGATCTTAGGTTCACATATTTTTCACCAATGAGATACTTCAGAATAAAGTCTTTTACCTTCTGATGAGTACTCTTAACCCAGTCAGTTAATCCTCTGGAAACCTTTTTCAACCATATAATCAGCTTCCCTTTCTTTATTAGATTATATAGTAGAATCAATAATCCTCCACCAACGATTACTACAGCCAGAAGAACTGCAGCTGAAACCCATTGGTGAGATGAAAGAATTTCAGAAAAAGGTTCTACAATCATTCCCCAAAGAAATATAACAAAAATTTGATTTAATAACCAACCTATCCCTTGACCTAAATCAACAAACCAGCTGCCAATAGATGCCCAGAATCCTGGATCAATTAAGTTCTTAGTATCTTCAAAGACATCTAAGTAAAACAATAGATAGAATAGAACAATTGTTATTCCAATCATAAAGAAAGTATGAGGGATTAAGGAGAGGAAATTTCTATCTTCTTTCGATAAAGGATCGTCGCTTCTGAATCGCAAGAATTTATACCATTTAACAAGTAAAACCCCTGTAATCCAGAATGGAAATAGGATATATTTTAGAATGAATTTGATAATTTTCCAGATAATCTTAAGAAAGACAAGTACTCCTGACCAGACAATTTGCCAAAAGGTTTTTTCTCTGACTTTTACTTTTTTTTCTTTCTGTTTTTTTTCTTTTCTTAGTCGTCTTTGCTTACTTTTATCTTCCATTTCCATGGATTTTTCATTCATATCTTTTTATTAGAGTATGCTGTATTAAATTCTTTTGGGTTTTCTAACCAATTTTTGTAAATACAAAGCTTTTATAGATTATGTTCCCGTTATTATTTTGAAGATAATGAAGAAGAATCGAATATTTACTATAATTACATTAACAATTCTACTCAGTTTAGGTTTTCAATCACTAAACAGTAATGTTACCGCTGAATTTCAAAAGGATACAATCGAAAATATCGAAGACTGGTTTACTTCTTCTAGTTTAGTAAACTTCACTCAAGATTATAAAATAAACTTATTTTTTAACATTGCAAATGACACTTTGGGATATGCAATTGCACCAAGACTATCCTTTACCACAAATATGCATGTACCTCTTAATTTTACTTCATACTTGAACAAGGATGTTAAAGATGGTACCACAGAATTTGGGTTACAAATAAGTAGTAATCCAGGTAATTTCACACTCGGATTAAATGGTACAATAATTATAGTAACCCCAAGTACTGGACCTGTTTATATTGATGTGAAGGAAGGTGAAATTGAATCTTTTGCTGATTTTGAAACTTTATTGGGAGAAAATATCACGGTTCCCATAAATTTCAGTCCTATCCTCTTTACAGTAGATGGTCTTGAAATTCCTGGATTACCAGAGCTACAATCACTTGGTCTAGAACTTACTCCTATTGTTTTGCTGAAAGGAACAATTAGATTGGATGCAATAGTTTTAGGTGAAGAGCTATCATGGACCGATCCAGATGATATCTATTTTACTGAAGTACCTATTGAAGATAAAAGTATCGAATTTAATACACTTGTCAGCAATATAACCTTAGATTTTTCCAATGTTAAATTATCACTGATTGGTTTTGAAACAGCTATTCATTTTGGTACATCTATTGTAACAATAATACAGCATTTTGAGTATGATTTTAGCTCTATTGAGTGGATTGAAGGAGAACAAGCTCTTGGCGATATTTTCATATTTTTAGTAGACAGCTTATTTGTGATTAATGATATGGAAGTCTATATCTCTATTGAAAAAACCCCTTTCTCAATCTTATCAATATTAGCTGCCATTACCCTACTTTCAGGTTTGATTTACATCAGAAAGAAAAGAAGATCATAGTTTATCTTCTTTGTATCTAAAATTTTAAAAATCAACTCCCCTTCAGAGAACTGAAAGTTGTGGTTGTATGCCTAAAAATATCAAGAATAAGTCAAAATATTATTTAGAATTAGACAAAAAATGGACCGCTCACAATTACAAACCAATTCCTGTAGTTATTAAGAAAGCTAAGGGAACATGGGTTTGGGATGTCAATGGCAAAAAATACTTGGATTGTTTAAGTGCTTATTCAAGCCAGAATTTTGGTCATAACAATCCTAAATTAGTAAAAGCGCTCAAGAAGCAAGCAAATAAGGTCATTCTGACATCTAGAGCTTTTTGCAATGATACTATGGGCGAAGCAGCAAAGAATTTGTGTGAATTGACTAACTATGAAGTCTTTCTTCCAATGAACACAGGTGCTGAAGCTGTTGAATCCGCTCTGAAAATAGCCAGAAAATGGGGTTATGATAAGAAGGGAGTAGACGAAAACAAAGCAGAAATTGTTGTTTGTGAAAATAACTTCCATGGAAGAACAATTACAATAGTTGGTTTTTCAACTGATCCTGATGCGGTTTCTGGTTTCGGTCCAAAGACACCTGGTTTTAAGGTTATACCATATGGTGAGGCTAAAGCGTTAGAGAAAGCAATTAATAAGAATACAGTGGCTTTCATGTTTGAACCAATTCAAGGAGAAGCAGGAGTTTTAATTCCTCCTGAAGGATATCTGAAAGAGGTAGAAGCAATTTGTAAGAAAAACAATATTCTTACAATTGCTGATGAAATCCAAACTGGTCTCTGTCGAACAGGATCTCTTTTTGCTTCTGATCATGAAGGTGTCAAACCTGATATTACTCTTGTTGCTAAAGCAGTAGGTGGAGGAGTTTTTCCAGTATCTGGTGTTTTATCAAGTTGGGATGTAATGGATGTTCTTACTCCCGGAACTCACGGTTCCACCTGGGGAGGAAATAGTTTAGGAATGGCTGTACTAGATGCTGTGTGCAATCTTATCAGAGAAGTAGATTATTCTGCAATATCTCTAGAGCTTGGTAAATTCTTTGTTGATGGTTTAAAGAGAATTCAAGAAAAATATCCAAAGAAAATTAAGGAAGTTAGAGGAAAGGGTCTTTTAGTCGCTATTGAGCTAAATGATAAAGCTCGACCCTATACTGAAGCAATGATGAATAATTCTCCTGTAGGTTTACTTGCTAAAGAAACACATGAATTTTCAATTAGGTTTGCACCTCCCTTAGTAGTAACAAAATCTGAACTAACATGGGCTTTAGGAGTTATAGAGAGAGTATTTGATGAAGTAAATTGATACTTCACCCTTCATTTTTATTATTATAGTAAAAGTCTGCTTCTGAATAATCATAATCGTTCTTTTTTAAAATTAGATAAGCTCTTTCAATTGAGGTTGTGAAAATTTTTCTATTTGGCTCCCTGTAAATTCTAACTTGATAGACGGTTCTGTTTATAGAGATGATTTCCCCATTTTTGTGTAATAATATTACCTCCTTCTCAGTTTGATCCGTACCAGGTAGAATCTGGTGGCTATGCATAACATAAAGTCTAGTGTAGAATATTTAAACCCAGAAAGGAAAATGATGAAGATTAGTTTCAATGATGTTCATAAAAAAAGAGAAAAAAGAGAGATTCTCATTAAACAAGTATTGCTATGTCTTCAAACAGTATAACAAACACCAGAATCTGTAGAATTATAATCATAATTCCTTCAAACGTGTCAAACTTTTTATCTTGAATGCAACGTTTCACAAACCAAAGCGTACCAGCTATAGATCCTAGTTGGATTAAAACAAATGGATGCAGGGTTATAGAAACAATAACTCCTAAAATACCAAAAATCAACAATGCTGATTGTAAAATTCCACCCATAGCATTACCTATACCGACTTCAATTTCATCCTTTGCTGCTGATATGATCGCTATACTATGTTCAGGTACTGCACCTGCTGCACCTAAAATTAATGCTGCTGTGATCTGACCTTTTGTTGTTGCGAAGAACGAACTGTTTTCCAGAAGATGACTAACACTCTCAGTAAGGGTTTCACCTCCAAAGAAGATTCCTACAAATCCTAAAACTAGTAAAACTATTGTCATAAGTACAGAAAGTTTTCCATCTTCATGAGATTCATTTTCTTCTTCCTCTTCTTTAACATGAGAGTCGTTTTGATTTGATTCTTCTTCCTCTTCCAAACCCTTTGACATCTTTGAATTGTTTTCTTTAACTGCAATAAGATAAACTAGATAGATTATATAACTAAGAGCCAGCATTGCAGCAACTGGTATTGTTAAAACAGCTTTTTGCAAACCTGTTGTACTATGACCAAAATATAAGAATCCGAATACATTTACATCCTCAGAGCCAAGTACTGTATACTGAATGATTCCAAAAAGGACTGTCATTAATAGAGCAACTATTGCCCATCGAATTATCGGTGCTTCTCTTTTTTCCAATTCTTCTGGAACAGCAATATGACCTTTTTTCTTTAAAGTGGCAATTAGAATTGCAATCCCAAGAATTAGTGTATTGAAACCTGCAGCCGAAAGAACTGTAACCACAGCAATTAGTTGTTGGCCTTTAATTATCAATAGAATTGCAATTACAGCTTCTGGTAAGTTTGAAGCAATGCTTGATAATACCCCTGCTACATATTCTGACAAACCTACATATTTTGCTCCACTTTTCAATCCTGATACAGCCCACTCCGATGGTCTAAAAGCTAACCATGTTCCTACCACAAAACCTGAAATCGTTAACCAAAGAGGAGGATGACCAGCATAAACAGCTTTAGCTAAAATGAAATATGTAATTATTATAGATAAAGCTATTATTGCCTCCCAAATTGTTATGTGAAATGTATGTTTGAATTTCTTGAGAAAACTCATACTCAGAAATATTCTCGAGTAATATATAAATTGTTGGGAGGTTAATTAGGATAAACCAATATTGGCATTACTCCTTTGTTTCCCCTTCTTCCACTGTCTCTGAATCAGCTTCATTATTTTCTTTTGAATCAATCTCAAATCTAAGGATTTTTCTTACTTTTTCAGTTTCTAGATAACTGTCTGAAATTTTTTGAGTAATCTCTTCTATTTTCTTTGCTTCCTCGATTATAATTGTTGAATGTAAGGTTTCAGAAAGTTCAGCATAACCTATTACTCCCATTAGAGGATTTCTAATTCTATCTACCAGTTCAGCGAAATCCTCAATATTTTGAGCAATTTGGTCATAAGCTTGCCTTCGTAGCTCCCTATCACGTTTTCTATCAGTGATATCTCTTGCTGTTACTAACATTGTTAATTCTTCTTTTAGAGTAAAGGGTGTTGCAGTGATTTCAACTGGGAAAGTTGTTCCATCTTTTCGAATAAATTCTCGTTCAAATCTAATGATATATTTTTCCATCATTTCAGTGAAATAATCCATTATCTCTTCCTCAGTTAGATCCTTAACAAGGTCTACAAGACTCAAACCAATTAGTTCCTCTCTTTTATATTTGGTCATTACTAATGCTGGATCATTTGCTTCAACAATATTACCGATAGAACCATCTCGTGGTATACTCAGAATTGCAATAATATCATTTGCTTCATGGAAGAGCTTACGATATCTTTCCTCACTTTCCATTAATTCTCTCTCTGCATTTTTTCTCTCAGTAATATCTCTAGATACTGATAGAACACACATTTCACCGCGTAGCTCAAAAACATGAGAACTGATTTCAGTAGGAATTCTTTTTCCATCCTTTGATATTAGCGTATTTTCGAAAGTTGTCACTCTTTCCTTTATAATTTGATGAATGTTTTCAGAAAGTACATCTCTGTCTTCAGGAGCTGTAATCTCAGAGGATTTCATTTTTAAAAGTTCATCCCTTTCATATCCCAATAGTGTGCAAGCTACGTCATTAACCTCTATGAATGTACTAGTACTATTTCTTTCTTCATCGACATTTGTCAAGAAAATAGCATCATTTGTATTATTGAAAATTTGTCTATATTGTTCTTCTCTCTCTATAAGTTCTTCTTCAGCTTTTTTACGGTCAGTTATATTCCTGACAATTCCCTGAACAACCTCTATTCCTCCTATTTCAAACCTACTAGAAGATACATCTGCTGGGAAGACTGAACCATCTTTTCTTCGGAATCTGGTTTCAAAATTAACAGAACCTTTTTCCTCTATTGTATCAAATGCTTTCTTAGATGTTTCCTGCTCAGTAATTGGGTGCAATTGCATTATAGTTAATTGAAGAAATTCCGATTTAGAATAACCAAAGAGCTCTTTAACTCGAAGATTGACATCCAAAATATTTCCTCTTAAATCATGTAGGAATATTCCATCATTTGATTGATCAAAAGTTTGTCTGAATTTTTCTTCGCTTTCTTTTAGTGCTGATTCAGCTTTCATTCTTTCCTCAATATCTCCAATAACAGCCATTATTTCAGAAGGATTTCCTTCCTCATCTGTAGTTAGAGAAGCACTTAGTTCTATTGGAAATTTGCTTCCATCTCTCTTTAGTGACATAAATTGAGTATTTTGTAATCGTCCTTCAGTTAAAACTAGTTTTAGTTGATTATTTGCAAATTCTAGATTCTCTCTAGCAATAAAATCAACAGTTGTCAAACCAATCATATCTTCTATATCATCATATTCATACATATTTGCAGTCTGTTGATTGGCAAAAGAAACTCGTCCATCTAGATCAATCAGAATAATAGCGTCAGGAGAGGTTTCAATAAGTGTTCTATATCTTTCTTCACTCTTCCTAATAGAAAGTTCAGCTATCTTTTGTTCGGTTATATCTCTAGCTACAGACAGCAATACTTGTTGATCTCCCAGTGTAAAGAGATGGGAACTGAGCTCCACTGGTCGCAATTCACCTTTGTTATTCTCTATTTGCGTTTCGAAAGTTTTTGTTCCTGCTGCGAATAGATCTTCTGTAATTTCCAACGAAAATTGAAGATTACTAATATTACTATTTGCATTAATTTCATAGTTAAGAAGCTCTTTTCGAGTGTACCCCAACCACTGACAAGCTGTTTCATTTACTTCCAACATATCCCCAATTTCGTCATATTCATCTATTTTGTGAATGAAAATTGCATCTTTTGCATTTTGGAATATTTGTCTAAATTTTTGTTCACTTTCTTTAAGATCTTCTTCTGCTTTTTTCCTTTCAGTAATATCAATTTCAACACCTATAAAACCAAAAACGCTTCCTTCTTTATCTTTTATAGCTGCTGCATGAAACACCCCTGGGATGGTTGTTTCGTCTTTTCTTAAAATTGAAATTTCAATATCATGAATGAATCCATCTTCTATGGTTCTTCTTTGAACATCTTGAGCTGTAAAAGTATCCTCATAGGCGATTAGTTCATCAGTCTTCTTTCCAAGCAATTGATCTTCATTCTCATAACCATGAAGAATAGCTGCTCTTTTATTGACAAATGTCACTCTACCAGATGAATCTGAACGTATAATTGCTGCGGGAATTGTTTCAACTAATTTTCTGTATTTTTCCTCACTTTCCATTAAGTCTCTTTGGGCTTTTTTCCTTTCAGTAATATCCCTTGCTATTGAAAGTATTACTTTTTGAGATTGTAATTCGAAGATATGTGAATTAATTTCAACTGGTATTCGTTTTCTATCCTTAGAAAATAGAATAGTCTCAAAAGTCATATGACCTGTATCCACAATCTTTTTTGTATACTCAGAATTGTAATCTATCTCTTCAGGAGTTGTAATATCACTAGAAAACTTATCAAGCAATTCTTCTTTAGAAAAACCTAACCATCGTAGTGCTACATTATTTGCTTCAATAAATTTACTTGAAGAACCATTTTCTCTTAGGTAAGTTAAGAAGATAGCATCACTTGAATTATGGAATATCTGTCTAAACCTTTCTTCACTACTAGTAATCTCCGCCTCTGCTTTTCTTCTCTCTCTTAAATCTCTAGCTGTTGTTAAAACAACTTTTTCATTGTTCATTAAGAAGATATTTGAGTTATATTCAACTGGAATCTTACTACCGTCTTTGTGAATTATGTACCCTTCGAATGTAACTCTACTTTTTTCTAATAGATTTTTACCGATTTCTGATTGTCCAACAGTTTCTTCTGGGGTATGTAAATCAACTGGTGCCATTTGAAGAAGTTCTTCTCTTGAAAATCCAGTCCATTCACATGCTATATAATTTACTTCTATAAACTTCCCCATCATGTTATCAGCTGTTAAGGGTGACATGAAAATAGCTTCATCTACATTCTGGACTATTTGTCTGAACTTTTCTTCACTTTCTATCAATTCATCTTGTTCTTCTTTCCTTTCGGTGATATCTCTTACAACAGCTAAACTAACTAAGTCATCACCAAGAGTGAATAAGTGAGAACTAATTTCCACAATTATCACCCTTCCATCTTTAGTTTTATG
>JAAFKI010000044.1 GCA_021399345.1 Candidatus Heimdallarchaeota archaeon | reverse complement strand
GTTCCTGGTGATTATGTTTATGTTGAACGATCAGGAGAAGTTATCCCTAAGATAATCAGTGTGACAGCTAAGAACACAACAGGAGAAGTACAACTACCAGAACATTGTCCGTCATGTGGTTCAGAGACTGCAAAGTCTGGAGTGAATCTGATCTGTACAGGTGATGTTTGTAGAGATAGAGATATTCAACAGATTGGTTCATGGATAAGTAAGACTGGTATCGATGGGTTAGGTGGAAAAAGTTTAGAGAAACTATATGATACAGGTTTAGCCAAACACTATTCTGACCTCTATAAATTGACAGAACAACAACTTGTCGATCTTCTAGGGAAAAATGGTGAAAAGATTCTAGCTTCAATTGATGGCACCCGTAAACTACCATTTAGAACTTTTCTAGCTGGGATGGGAATAGACAAACTAGGAACAACTATGGGTAAAAAACTTGCTAAATCTTTTTCAAATTTTGAAGAATTGAAAGCTGCTTCGATGGACGATCTTCTGGAACTTGAAGGAGTATCTCATATCACTGCACAATTTATTTTTGATGGGGTGAGAGAAACTGAAAGATATGATAAGCTGTTTGAATATGGTGTAGAGATTGTTTATCCTGAGAAGAAAGATATTGCAAAATCAACACAAATTGGAACGCAATCCTTGAAAATTTACATCACTGGAGCAGTAGAAGGATTTTCAAAAGCACAATTAGTGGATTTAACAGAAGCAAAAGGATTTGAATGGGGTTCAAGTGTATCCAAGAGTTTAGATTATCTCGTTCTAGGAAATAACGCAGGGAAATCAAAGCAAGAAAAAGCTGAACAATTGGGAGTGAAGATGATTACATGGGAAGAGTTCAAAACTAAGTATTTAGATTGAAGTTAGGAGCTTTATTTCCATTTCAACATGTAAAGATGTTCAGCAACACAATTTTTGCAAATTTTTACTTTATTACCATCTATATCTACAAAACCCATTTCCAGCTCTCCACATATTTTGCACATCATAAGCCATTCTGGACTTGATAATCTATCTATAGGTTCTCTGAAAATTAATTCTATGTCCTTCCCTGTGTCATTACGGGTGCTAAATTTTTCTCCCAAAGGCGACACTAAATATAAATTAGCTCCTTTGGGGACAATAAATTTTGCTCTTTTGAATTCCATTTGACTCATCCTTTGTATTAAATCTGTCCTGCTTCTATTATTTATTCATCTCTTTAATTAAAGGTTCAACCTCCTTAATAAATTTATCAAAAGAGTTTCCTGAAACTCTTATCATTATAGTTCAATAGGAACTGAATAATCAGCTGTTCTCGTTCAGAAGAGATACAAATTGCTTTCTTGTTGATTTCTTCAATGATATTTGTGAGTTTAAATGATATAGCTGTAAAATGATTCTCTTCCAAATTCAGATTACATCCAATGATGAGATGAATAAATATGCTAGTAGTAAATTTATTTAAGGTTATACTTCATCATAACGAACAGATAGTAGATTTTACAGATTATCAAATATTTCTACAAAAATCTCTTCAAAATCTTCATCTTTATAGAGGTCTTGTAATTGAAATTTCAATTTACCACTATGATAAAAGAAGTAGAGAGGAAGATGATAGAATTGAATCTCCTGCTCACGGACTTTTATTCCTGATGATACAACGCCTATTGTGCAAATACCGATTGAAACACCTCTATACTTCCATTTTTGAATAAGTCTAGATAGGATTGGCTCAATTCGGGGAGAAACTGCAAATTGGGGTGAGGTAAAATATAAAACAACTATTCCTTTACGATTTATGAAATCCTCTATTTCAACCTTTGTACCTGTTTCTAGATCTCTGACAAAATCGTTCACTTGCAATAACCTATTCACTCAATTCTTCTGCTTTCTTTAGAATTTTTTCTTCTTTCTCCAAAATTTCTTGTGCTCTTTTTAGAGCTGCTTCTGCTTCCTCTCCTCTCCCCAGTTTCTTCAAGAAATCCCCATAATTTTTCCAAACTTCACTACTTCCATCATCTAACTCTAAAGATTTTTTATATGCTTCTTCAGCTTCAGAATTATTATTTTGTTTCTCTAAAATATTTGCTAGAGTATCCCAAGCTATTGACATGTTGTTTTCTATAGATAGAGCTTTTCTAGCATAAACGTTTGCTTCATCTAATTTGTTCAACTTCATTAAGCTCCAAGCATACAGATTTAGTAATTGTGGATTATCTGGCATGTATTCAATTACTTCTTCAGAAAGTCTTATGACCAGCTTATAGTCATCTATACCTGATGCTGCAATTGCCATGAAGTATAATATTTGAACATAGGTATTTACATTCATAGAATCATGCATGTTTTCTTTGATTTTATACTCATTCAAGAGAAATTCATAATGTCTGTTGATTAAATCAAACCCTTCTTGGGGTTTTTTCATCCTCAGGTAGACCATTGCTAACATTCCATAAACAAATGTTTCTCGAGTGAAGATGTTGCTTTTCATCTCCTCTCCCATTACTTTAAGATTAAATTTCAAGGAAGCTAAAATCTTATTCCCAAAAACAATCGCATCCTTAAATCTATATGTTTTTTGTAAGCCAACAAATATGGGTGAAACAGACGGGAAAGCAAAGAATGGAAATGGTTCATAACCTTTTAGCTTACTCCCATACATATCCCAACCTCTAACTGCTATGTTTGTGTATTCATCGTTCATTCTGTCCATATTAAAAGCAATACTTGCTAAAATGATTGAAGCAAATCCTAGTTCTTCTTCCAGTTTACCATATCTATTATTCATATTCTCTAAAATCTCAACAGCTTCAGTTGATTGTGTGAAAGCGACATCAAAATTTTGCCTCCCTAGTTGAACATCTGCTATTTTCGATTTAGTAATCCCTATATCTATAGATGGGTCAGCTTGTTTAGTGATATCAAATTCTTTAGCCATCTCCTCAAGTAAACTAAGCCTTTTATCTAGGTAGCTTAAAGCTTCATCTACTAATGATAAGCGAATATGTAAATCAGAAAGCTGATAATAACAATCTGACAAGAGATGATCCCTTACATCAAAGTGGATATTGACAAGAATAGATTCAATTTCTTTGTAATTATCTATCAAATCTCTGTGGAGATTATGTTTATCTAAAGCATACTTAGGATCAATTATGTATAGAGTCTCCTTGTTTTTCTCAAGAACTCCAGAAAAATCGTAAAGACCTAGTAATAAATGAGAATATCTAGATAACGCAGTAGTAAGTTTCTGTTCATATTGTTCTAGAAAACCCTTGTTTTTTCGAATAAGAATAATAATTCTATAATACCTCAAAGCTGCTTGATTAACTTCATTTTCTTCAATCAGCTCTTCTGCATGTTGTATCATGAGATTTATCAAAGTATTATTATGTTTTGGATCTTTTTTTACTAGTTTTTCATAATCTTCATAAACAGAAACTAGTATACTTTGAACATCAATTTCAGGCGTTAACTTTTTGACCAAATGAACGAAAGACCTCTTTGTTGCTGCAAATCTCTCTAAATCTGGTGTCTTTTTTTTCATCAACTTCTGCAAAACTTTGATCATGTTATTGATAAAAAGATCAGTCATCTGTTCTTGACCAGGAACAAAAACTGTTGATACAAGACCCTTTCCTCTTGCCATAGAAAGGTATTGTATTTTCTCTAAAGCCTCATCAAAAAGCAGTGACCATTTCTTTTTTTGATCTTTAGTTTCTTCAATTTCATTGAATATCTTATTCAAATCCATTAAAATCATATCATACCCCATTTCCTCAAACATTATACC
>JAAFKI010000043.1 GCA_021399345.1 Candidatus Heimdallarchaeota archaeon | reverse complement strand
TGAGGAACAGATTTATATTCATGTTCTAAAAAAGTTTCTTACTACGCAATGATGATTCTTATGTCAATTCTATTTACTCCTTTCAACTTGGGAAAGTTAGAAATTAAAAACAGGTTTGTTCGATCAGCTACTACTTCTTATTGGTCGGAAGATGATGGGATTTTAACAGATCAAATCTTAGAACATTACAATAAATTATCCAAAGGTAATATCGGATTGATAATCAAAGGTCATTCATATGTTACCGAAAAAGGCAAAGCTCACGAGAAACAATCAGGACTCAGTTCAGAGATTCATTTACCCAGAATGAGAGAATTAACCAAACTTGTTCACACTAACGGTTCAAAAATAATTGCTCAGATTAACCATGCAGGGTATACCTCCATTAACGATAGAGCTACTGCTTCATTTTATGAACGAGATGATGTGCAAGCTAGGGAATTATCTCTAGAAGAAATCAAACAGATCATTTTAGATTTTGGAAATGCAGCTAAAATAGCAATCGATGCAGGATTTGATGGAGTACAGATTCATGCAGCTCATGGATATCTCATTTCACAATTTCTCTCTGACAGGATAAACAAAAGAGAAGACAAATATGGAGGTACTTCAGAAAAAAGAATGAAACTTCTCTTGGATGTTTACACTGAAGTAAGAAAACAATTGGGAGAAAAAGCAGTAATTGGAGTCAAGATAAACACTGATGATTTTGCACCCGAAGGAGGAGTAAGAGTTGAAGATATTCAACTTGTTCTCAAGAAACTTCATGAACTAGGGTTAACTTTTGCTGAGTTAAGTGGAGGTGGACAAGAACAAGAACGTAAAATACGCGAATCAAGAGGAAGAGCTGCTGAAGATAGCGGTTACTTTGAAGCTACTTGGGGGGGTCATGCTAAGAAGATTAGATCAGCTGTTCCCGATCTCCCATTAATTCTTGTTTCTGGAATTAGAACTAGACAAACCATGGATTTTCTGGTGGAAAACAATGTTGTAGATTTGATTTCAATGAGTAAGCCTTTCATTAATGAACCAGATTTTGTTAATCTCTTGGAAAAGGGACAAGATAAAGCTTCATGCATAGACTGCTTCAAATGCATCTCAAGAAAAAATTTTGCACAAACTATGTTAAGATGCTTCCACAAATATCCTTGATAGCCCCTTTCCTTTAGCTTAACTCTTTTAAAGTTGAATCACTATAGTAAATCGGGAACTATGGCAGCCTACCTCAAAGAATCTATTCGACCTATTGTCCGTAGACTAATAGAGGAGGCTTGGGAAGTTAGAGAAGGAGAAAAGTTTCTGATAATAAGTGATTATCCAACTCCTGAGGATTTTGTTAATAAACCATTAGCCATACTAGAGCCGATTGTTGAAAGGAGTTTATTAGCAAAAAAATTCTATGAATGTATATTGGAGATTGCTCCTTGTGAAACAGAGTTATATTTTATTAAACCAACTTACGAACATTATAAGGATCCTAATGACGAAAAGATGTCCCAGAAAATAGCTGAATCAGACATAGTTCTAACACTTACACAATATTCCCTAACAGATGTTCCTTCTCTAGCTATACCTCTACAACAGAAGAAGATTAGGCATATATCTGCCCCATTAATTCCAGTTGATGTCTTCTTTCCAGGTGGTCCATTAGATGTTGATTTACATGAAATAGAAAGGTTAACAACGAAATTATTTAGCTTAGTTCAAGGTGCGAGAAAACTAGAGTTTTTTGATATAGCAGGAAGCTATCTTTCCTTAGAATTTAAAGAACCAATTGATTGGTTGTGGGAATCAGGTTTTGTAACATCAGCAGGAATGTTTTCTAATCTTCCTGCAGGTGAAATCACACTTGAATTACCATATATGCAAAATTCATGTATCATGAATGGAACCTTGAATATTTTTCCAGGATGGTCAGAAGAGCTAACACAACTACTTACCTTGACCTTCAAAGACAGTAAATTAGTTGATGTTACAGGAGGAGGGAAAATTATTGGCGAACACATTCAAGAAATGATTAAGACTGAGGAAGTAAGAATAGTTCAAATGGGTGTAGGAACGAATCCACAGGCAAAAGATCCATTCTGTGCAACCGTTGCGGACAAATTCATTGGTATGGTTCATGTATTTCTCCATCCAGATACGAGAGTTGACCACTACTATTTTCCTATGTCAAAAATAAGGATAAATGATAGAGAGTATACAAGAAATGAGTTGTTCGAAACCAAATCTCTTTAATCGTACACTTCTGGATTGACAATATTTTCAGGCCTTCTACCCATAAGAGCTGCAACTAAATTTTCAGCAGCTATTGTAGCCATCTTTGTTCTAGTTTCTAGACTAGCTGAACCAAGATGAGGAATGAGTACAACATTGTCCAATTCTATCAATTCAGGATTGATTTCAGGTTCATTGTAAAAAACATCAAAAGCTGCTCCAGCAATTTTCTTCGCTTGGAGAACCTTGATGAGCTGAATCTCATCTATCAATTTTCCTCTAGAAGTGTTAATCAGATAAGCTGTTGGCTTCATCAAATCCAGTTCTTTTTCTGACATTAAGTGATGAGTTTCTTCAGTGTAAGGAGCATGAATAGTGACATAATCTGAGGTTTTGAGAAGTTCATCAAAAGAAACAAATTTTATTCCTTTAATCTCTTCTACAGGGTATCTTGATCTACTAGTATAGATGATGTTCATGTTGAAACCTTGAGCTCTTTGAGCAACAGCTTTACCTATCCTCCCAAAGCCAATTATTCCAAGAGTTTTTCCAACAAAATCTCCTCCAAGTAGGAGAAGAGGATCCCATCCCTTCCATCTTCCTTCTCTGAGATATTTATCAGATTCGACTATCCTTCGAGAAATAGCTAAGATTAATGCAAATGTCAGGTCAGCTGTTGCATCAGTTAATACACCAGGAGTATTTGTAACAGAAATTTTCCTTTTAGTAGCTGCAAAAACATCAATATTATCAATTCCAACAGCATAATTAGCTATAGCTTTTATGCCAGTTTTATCCATTATGTCTGCATCAATTGAATCTGTTAGTAGTGGAAGAATTCCATCACATCCTTTTGCTCTTTCTATTAGCTCTTCACGAGATATTGGACTATCCCCCTCAAAGACATCAACTTCAAAATTCTCTCTTAAAATCTCTAAACCAGGTTCAGGTATTCTTCTTGTTACAAATACTCTCATATGTTTTGATTTTAACTAGTAAAAATAAACTTTTGTTTCTTATGGGTTAAGTATATAAAACTTGAAAATTATTTATGTTGAAAGAACAGAAATAGGAACTTTAGCATCTTTATATGAAAAAATAATTTAATAGCATGAGATGAAATTATGGAGTCTGAAGAACCAACTGCAGAAGAATTAGAACTTGAACAAAAATTGTTTGATGAATTAGATGAAAAATTCTATCAAGAAAAAAAATCAAAACGCTCTCTAACTTCAAAAAACTCCTTAACTTTGCCAAGAGAAAATAACAACATCAAATCAGTAAATTTCTTCTTGTTCATTTCAGGAATTCTCTTTGTTTTTTCCTCACTAATTTTCATCGATAGCTATTTTGTTGATTATTTACACTTTATTCCCAATCATATCCTTTCTGGAAAAATTTTCTACTTTTGTTCTTTAATATTCTTCATTATCCCTTTAAAACTTATTTCTGAAAAATCAATCCAAGATAGGGATTACTCAATTATAGCCATAATTTTGATTCTTCTATTTACTATACCAGATTTGCTTC
Organism: Candidatus Heimdallarchaeota archaeon; assembly: GCA_021399345.1. Classification (GTDB taxonomy): domain Archaea; phylum Asgardarchaeota; class Heimdallarchaeia; order Heimdallarchaeales; family Heimdallarchaeaceae; genus UBA460. The sequence goes on along the minus strand of JAAFKI010000043.1, from coordinate 1,328 downwards.
TAGCAATATTTGAAGATATACAAGATTACGCAATTTTATATTTTATACTCTTCATTTTTATTGCAATTGCTAGAGCATTTGCTTTTTTTTCGATAAATAAAACCTTGAAAACATATAGGCGTAAATATAGAAATCCTATCATATCCTTTTATGGGTGGTCATTGTTTATTACAACGACCATAGCAATGATTCTTCTACTATCCAAAGATATTACTACAGCAATTGGAGTTCTAGTTATTCAGTATTATATTGAAGTAATAGGATTACTAATTATTGGCTTGAAGATGATTGTAGAAAATATGATGGAATTTTCTTGGAAAAAATTGTGAAAAGTCATTATTACTCCTTCTCTAGGACTTTCGTTTAGTTTAGATATACCACGAATAAAACGCATGATACAATCAATAAAAAAAATCATAAAATTCACCTTTAGTAGTAAAACTGCTGTTTTGGTTATAGTACTAGGATCTGTTGTTACTGGACTTGTAATCTATTCTACAGACCCATATTTTACTAACACAAAAGCAGAGCTATTATATGAGGATACGCTTGTTTTAAATTTTGGATTAGTTGGGAGATCAGACCAAGTAGAACTTTCCGAATTCCAGGATTCCAATAGAGTAATAATTGTGGCTAATTCAAGTGCTTCAACAGAATTAAAGATTTATCGAGAAACTGATACAATAAAGAGTTTAATGTTTCAAAACGAAACTAAAGTTTTAGAAAAAAGAAAATTTACAGGTATCTCCTTTGTTGTTGATATTGATATAGTACACACGGTGACCATTAATGTAATTATATATTCTGTTGATGATAAATATTTCACTTACCCATTCTTTTTAATCATACCTTATGTAGCAGTAGTGGGTTTTACATTATTCATTATAAAAGGAAAAAGAAAAAGAGACAAAGGATAAAATTAGAAAAGGACTTTAGACATATCCCTCTCTGAATCTTTTTGGTGGTGGAGAAGACGGTCCTTGCATAGCTTGTTGCTTTTCAGCGATCATTGCCAGCTGTTGTTTTATTTTAGCAGCTTCATCAAGAAGTGGTTGTGTATTAATGTTGAATTTGAAATAACTATTAATAACATTGATTAGATTTGCAGCTGCTTCTGGATCTGGAAAATCACTAGTTGCAGGGGTCATAAGAACTATACCAATAATCTCTCTGAGTAAAGCTTCGCTTGTAAAGGCTCCTGATAAACCTAAAACTACTCCATGTTCATACATTTCTGCCCCATAACTCTTTAGTTCATCAGCAACTTCTTTTTCTGCTGCTGTAATAACTACAGCTTTTTCTGGTCTCAGTTTTACAGGTATTCCATC
>JAAFKI010000004.1 GCA_021399345.1 Candidatus Heimdallarchaeota archaeon | reverse complement strand
GATGTAGCTGGTTGTGATACACCAAGCTTAGCAGCTAAATCCACTACACACAATTTTTCTTCCATATTGGACGCAAGTAATCTTATCAATCTTAGTCTTGTAGGATCAGATAAAGCTTTGAAAATCTCTGAAACCTCAAGTATTTCCTTTCTCATCGACATTAAGTGTATAAGTGATTACTTATAAATAAATGTTGTCACTTTCTGTTCTGTTCAAATATTATTTGTCCATCATTTAGAAACTTAACTCATTTTCAGAACAATTAATATCTCGATTATTACACAATTCAATATATTCCTTTTTTACAGATTCTAATGTTGGTAATTTCATATCTTTTAATTGTCCAAAAATCAGAGGATTATTCGTTGCAGCTCTCCCAATCATAACTCCGATGCAACCGATTTCTTTCATTTTCTCTACATCTTTCTTAGTTTGAATATCCCCATTAGCAACAATGGCTTTTCCTGTGTTAACACATTCAGGAAAAACACTCCAATCTGCTTTCCTTTCATACGACTCAGATCTATATCTAGCATGTACAATAAAAAAATCTGCATCAACTTTTTCTATTAATTTAAGATAAACTTTTTCTCTCTTCTCTGTCAAATTTACTCCAAGACGCAACTTAACATTAACATTGTAACCATAGTTCTTGATCAAATCAACCATTCTCTTGACTTTAGTTGGTCTTTTAATCATTGCACTTCCAATACCTTGACTAACATAAGTTTGAGAAGGGCATCCAAGATTCAGGTTAAAGCCTTGAAAACCTCTTTCAGGAATAAACTCTCTCATGAACTTATCTAATTTTTCCTCATCCTTCCCCATAATCTGGATCATTGTTGGCGTATCATCATGAAGTTTAATTCTCTCTAAGGCTGATTTTGTTTTCTTGACCAAAGTTTCAAATCTAATTTGTTCTGTAAAAGTAAGATCTGCACCATATTTATGGCAAATGTGCCTAAAACTGGAATCGGTTATTTTTTCCATAGGTGCTAGCAAATACTGCATGATAAGAAGTGGTTTTCTATGTCTTTAAACATTTTTTGTTTAGATATTTTTCTGAAAATCACTCCGTTAAGTAACTTTAGCACATTTGTGAGGAAAGTTTTTAGCATATTCTTCGGAATGTAAGAATTGGTTACAATATCATGAAAAGAATAAAAATTCTATTTCTTATTAATTTTCTAGTTCTCATAGTAGGATTCTTACCCACTTCAATGAATGTTAATTCCACATTTGATAGTATTGTTTTAAATGATGACAATAATCTAGATGATTTATCTTCTTGGTGGTGGACTCCTGTAGAACTAATTTCAGAAAGCAGCACAGTAAGTGCGTATAATCCTGCTATTGCTTGCGATAGTGAAAATAACATCCACATAATTTTTGACGATGTAACCCCTGATCTTGGAGGTTCTGGGAACGATAGAGATGTTTTTTATGTCCAATACGATGCTCAAACAAAAACTTGGTTACCTCTAGAAGTAGTTTCTACTGAGAGTACAAGTGGGTCAGCATATGCTAGAATAGCTATCGATTCAGAAAATAACCTCCATGTTACTTGGAGCGATTATACTGATATACTAGGAGCTGGTACTGATGAAGATGTTTTCTACAAACAGAGATCTTCTTCAGGATCTTGGAGCACTACAGAACTAGTCTCTTCTGATAGCACTCTAGAAATAGATCGTCCTGTAATACACGTGGATGTAAAAGATACCACACATATAGTTTGGAGTGATGACTCTGACGGATGGGACGTCCTATATAAACGAAGAACTTCTGCTGGAAGTTGGAGTTCTACCTTTATAGTCTCAGAATACAGCACCCTCATAGCATATACTCCACGTATTGATAGTGATTCAATGGGTAATATTTATTTTACATGGACAGATGAAACTGACTACGCAGGTTCAGGTGTTGATCTCGACATTTTCTTCAGGACTCTAGATGCAGATTTGACAACATGGTCTCCATATACAGTTATAAGTACAGAAAGTGATGATGTTTCTGGAATTCCTAATATATCAGTTGATGATTTAGATAGAATTCACATATCTTGGATCGACAAATCTGATTATGATAGCGCTGGTACCGACTGGGATGTATTTTACAAATATTATGATTCCCAATTTGATACTTGGCATATTTCTAAAGTTGTCAGTCCTGAAAGCGATTCACCATCGACCCAATTGAGAATGATGTCAGATGATTCTCATCTCTATCTAGTTTGGGAAGACCGGACTGAGTATTCAGGAGTGGGCCCAGATGCAGACATCTTCTTCAAATATAAGGATCTAACTACCGATTCATGGTCATCTCTTGGAGTTCTAACTTCCGGTCATATAGCCGATTCTATTACCCCTGCTTTAGCAATTGATAATCTAGGTCATTTACATGTTACATGGAGCGATTGGACTGATATACTAGGAGCTGGTGCTGGTCCAGATATTATGTATAGAAAATTTGTAGGAAGTCCTGGAACACCAACTCTTAACAATATTGTTCCCAATCCAGCTCAGCTTGGGAATATTAGCCTTAGTTGGACTGAAACAAGTGGTGCTGTGAGCTATCAGATTTATCGTGATATTTCCTACATCTCCACTGTTTCTGGTTTAACTCCCATAGCAACTGTTTCCTCTATTTCTTATATAGATGACATTACTGTAACTGGAACTTATTTCTATACAATACTTGCCAGCAACGATTATGGTCAAAGTAGCTTATCAAATATTGAATCTATTCAGGTTCTTGAAGATGAAATATCACCAGGATTCTTCAAATCGTTAGGTATAGGCGAAATTCTGGTTTTGGCTGCTATCTTAGGTGGAGTTCAGCTGCTAATAACTACAATTGTTATTGTTTTTGTAAAATCTGGTCCAAAAATAAAAAGCATTTCAAAGACGGGTAAAAAATAACTTCTCCTCTCTTTCTTTTTCTATTACATTTCGTTAAGTAGTTTTTTAATGTATTTTAATACTCGTTTTTTTGGTAAAATGAAACATAAGATTGTTTTAGAAGAAATTAATAATAAAATATATTCGTGAAACATGTTCTTGTAGTTGTTTTTACATCTGTTCTAATGATTGTTTTCATATTTACTTCAGCTTAGGCTGCCTTTACCTTGGAACAGCAGAAGTTGTTGCAGCTATACTTTTGTACATAGCATATAATCTGTCTCTTATACACATCTCCG
>JAAFKI010000042.1 GCA_021399345.1 Candidatus Heimdallarchaeota archaeon | reverse complement strand
TTTTTATCCTGTTGAAGTCTTTCTATTTCTCTTGTATGAGTTTTCCAATTAAAGCGCCCTGTTTGACGTTCTTTAGGGTGTCCTGAAACTTTAGTTTTTGTTTTTGGCATTAAATCACCTTTCTAATATTTCTAATATTTTTTTTGAACAAATCCTACCCACAACAGATAAAAGATCAACCCTATTACTGTAAGAACTAAAATCCTTTTCATACTTGGTCCACCTTCTTATCAGTTTCTTTCTTAACTGCTACTCCGACCTGAACTTGTCCAACGGGTACTTTTTCAGCTTTAGATTCTGCTTTGTTAACTCTTTCAGAATCACCGTATTTTTTGTAAGTAGTTTTTCCTTTTTCTTTTGTTCTACTTGTCTTTGTTTTAGCTGTTCTTTCATAGTCTCCGACTCTATCGCCTTTTCTAGGTCGTTCGTGTGCTTTTACTTTCTGTTTAGCCATAGAATCACCCGATATTTTTAGCGTCTAAGAATAACCAGGCGATTAATAGCCCAACAGGTCCACCTACTAACCCAGCTATTACGTAAATCCATATTTTTTTCATTTTTCCTTTTCACTTCCTTTTTTATGTGAGCAGTTTATTTAAATTCGGGACTTGCTCAGGTCCTCTTACTTTTTTTCCATTTTTTTTGAATCATTTTTCTGAGTCTATTTTAGGAGATCCTAAAGGTTGACTCTTATGTTGTTGTTTTTTAGTAAAGACTAGTTTTTCTAATAGATTAACAGTTCTTGACGCGTAAGACGTGTATAACTGTTCTTGATTTGTATAACCTGCTTCACTAAACAATATTTGAATGGCTTCAGCGTAATTTCTTCTAGAATACTCGTAAGTCTTATTATTGATTTTTTCATTATACAAAATCTTTCTTGCTTTAGAAGTAAGTTTCCCTACTGCATGGCTAATTTTTTTATCTTTAACCTGGGAATCTTTCATTAAGAAGGCATTAAGTAAAAAGTGGTTTTTGGGATCTTCTACAATTATTTCTAGTTTTTTAATCATGTCCGTTCTTGTCATATCTGCGGTTTTTAACAGTTGTAAAAGATACTTAGCGTTTTCAAGGTCCATATATTGAAAAGAATCCATACTCGAAACTTGCATAAAGGGATTATTAGCCATTAGACCGCCCCCTGATTATATAATAAGAAGATCAGAACTATTAGAGTAATGAACAGGATAGCACAGAAACAAATCAAGACTATACTTAAAGGAGTTATCTTCTTTTTCTTATCAGGTATAGATAGACCTTCGCTTTCTAATTCGTGATCCTCTAGCCTTTGAACAGCTTCAATAAATGCCTTATCCTTAGCGTTTCTATCAGCTTCGAGTAAATCGGCACGATCTAAAGCTAAACTGATCACTTCGGTTAAGGTTTTCTGTTGTTCGTGCCTTTGTAAGATAATATCTTTAACCCTCATTTCACTATAAAGTGTTTCAGGATCGACATCTTTCCCGTCTTTAGTTCCTAAATTTTCATAGATTTTATTTACAATTGGTCTTAAATTGACTAACTCTAATTTATGAACCACAGCTTGATCCATTAAATGAGCTTGGCTGTCTTTGAGTTTTTCCCCTGTAGCTTTAACCCTTAACTTCTCAGTAGCTTGTTGACTAAATACAGAAGCGTTTAGAGTGTCTATGTCTAATTGAGCATTTTCGAAAGGATTGATAAACGGATCAAGATAATAAAGTTCACCTGTTTCTTTGTTATAATTCAAAGCTTCGTTCTGGATATTGAAAGCTGTTTGATCAGGTTTCTTAGTTCTTCTAAGATTAACAGTTACAGCAACCAATACCGCGCAAATTAAAACCGCCCCGATTCCAACTGTCCAATTGATAAAACTATTAATTGTTTGAAGTGTTTGCTCGAAATCTGTCATAATTTCAAAGGCTGTATCTGAATCTAAGGTGATCCAACCGCTTAGCTCGTGAACTTCTACTAAAATAGGTAGTTGCCCTACACGAAAGACCAAAGATGAAATAATGAAACTAATAACTAAAGCTGTAGCTATTCCAGCGTATAAGGTCACATGATTAACCCCTCTGTGAACTTCAACAGTTCGTTTTTCTTTTAATGGAGTTGTTTCAAAACTGACATTATCCCACTCTAAACCGTTTCTTTTGAGATATATCACATTAATCATTTGTCGCCTTAATGTTTTAGCTAGGAAAAATACCACACCTGCAAAAAGTAAGATCGTTACTATAGTTACAGGATTGAAATAATTTTGTTGTGTTTGGAGATAAAACATATAGATAGTTTGAGCGTACCAAAGAAGAATCGCGACAGGTAAGATCCAAACCCCTTTAGATTTGTATTTCTTTTCCACCTGGTAAGCGGGTCCATCTTTATATGTTCTCACAGCATAAGAATTATTATCCCATTTATAGAAGAATAACCCTCTAGCTCCGTGAAAGATAGTTACCTCTTTGTCATTCAAATCTTTATACTGATTTCCATCAGCTAGCTTGATATTAGCCCTTATGCTCTCTTTGAAAGAAAAAGGCAAATATTTATTTTCGTTTTCTGTTTTTTGTTTTGTTTTTTGTTTTGACATTTTCTTAACTTCCTAAAGTGTATAAACTCCCCATAGCAATAGCTACAATAGCTATAAGTATGGTAGTCCAAGTTTGTTTTTTCTTATGTTTGAAAGCGTTCTTAATACTAAACCCGAAAAACTCGTTTTTCAAAGGTTTGTAGATATTCATATAAGCAAAAGTTAACCCCCCTGCTATAGCCCCCGCCTGAACAATCCCAACCACAAAAGCAACTATGTTAATCGGTTTTTTCGTTGTTGTGGGTTTGGGATCTAAATAAATCCTGTAGTGTTTGATTTCGCTAGTTGTTGTCCAAGATTGAGAATAAGAATCATATTCCGCATTAACTAAAGGTGAAGCTGTAACGGTATAATTTCCAGCAGTAAGCCAAAAGGCTATAGTCTGATTAGCTATTAGAACAAAACTATGTGAATGATAGTTTCTCACTATTTCCAGAGTTACAGCAAAATTATATCTATTAGTAAATTGAGCTTGATAAAGTAAGATCTCTACATCAACATAATTAGTTGTCAGAGTATAGTTTAATGTAACATTAAAATAAGTTAGTGTCACGTTAAAATAATCTGTTACGTATAAGGTGAAGTTCTGATCAAGCGTTAAGAAATCCTGAGAAAGTCTATTAGTATCGCTTATTGAATCCATATAACATTTAACCTTTTCAAAAGGAATCCCGAGTCCACCCTGATCGAATAGATCTAAATGAACAGTATAAACCTCGATAGATGATGAAATAATAAAACCAAA
>JAAFKI010000041.1 GCA_021399345.1 Candidatus Heimdallarchaeota archaeon | reverse complement strand
GTGTATTTCTCGATGTTTTGGAGAGCAGTGTAACAGATGTTCTCTTCTTTTGTATTCAAAACTACTTTCACGAGAATTACTACTGATGTTTCAGCTATCTCTGGTATTGATTGAAAAATTAATTGAGTGAATAATTCTATTGCTCTTATTCGAACATTTTTTGTGTGATGAGATTTTAGAATTTTGATTATTCTTTGAACATTTAAATCTGAAAGGTAATCACGTATGATTATTGCTTCTAAAGCTTTTAACCCCATTTCACGCAATCTATCCTCATAGGTTGCTCTAACTACGCCTATGATTAGATCAACAAGGTAGGGAATTTTATCTTCTTTAGTTAGGACCAAGTCAGGATATGCAAATAGTGCTATCTCTCTTATTTTTTGGTCATAAGAGAATTTCAAGAGTTTAACAACATCATTAGTATATTGATTTAATTTCGCTAAAGACTTCTTCTTAACAATTAGTTCTTCCAAACATTTGAAAGCTGTAATTCTCATCTCATAGTCTTCTGAAGCCTTGAATATCATTATGTAAGCTTCAGCTATACCAAAATACGGTGTATATTTGTCTATGTTTGTTATGATATTGTTGAGACAACCTATAGCAGTTAGTCTTTCCGATTCTTCAGTACTGACTCGTAGTATTTCTCCAATCCCAATAGCTACATCTCTACCCATATCATGATTATCAATAGGAAGGAGAAGAATAGAATTAATCAAAGTTTTGACATTAGGTTGTTTCTTCAGATAGCGATCCTTATCAACTGATTTAAACAGCTGTCTCAGTTCAATGGAATCATTTTGATTGTATTTCTCCTTTTTCATCCCTTTTCTTATAATCTCAAACTCCTTGGAAAGATTGAATAAATTGCTCCCTAAGCGAGGATCAATATCTTTGTCTTGAGATTGTAACTCTTCTACTATGCCCTCATCAAAATCATCAGAAGTAATCAAAGATGCAAGAGCTTGGGAAGCAGCGTCTCTTACTTTGGGATTAGGATCTTGTAGCTGAGCATTCAATAAAGCTTCCAAAGCTTTAGAATGTCGAAAATTTGCGAGAATATAGGCTGCCCTTTCCCTCTGCAAGGGAATAGAACTGTACTTCAGCTGCTTGATTAAAGCATGCATATCGGTTGTATCTGTACTCTCGCTCATTTGACTAAGCTAGGTCTAGTACTTGTACTATTTGAAGTTTTTTTTGTGGTTCGGAGATTATTTGTTTAAGCAAAAAATCTTTAAAACTCCTTTTTCTTCTTTCGCTATGAACATTTTATTATTGGGGAATTTGACTGCAGAGGATAAAGAAGATGCACAAAAAATCTTAGATGATTCTGCAAAACTAAGATTCTATCAAGATTTGAATGAAGAAGAAAAAGATGAAGCACTTGTTCAAGCTGATATCGTTATAGGTGGAAGACTGACTGATGAACAATTACAAAAAACTAAGAATCTAAAAATGCACCAAATCTTTGGAACAGGTGTTAATAGACACAATCTCCAACATTTCAAAGAAAATGGAATTCTTTTCTGCAACTCTCATGCTCATTCTTTTATCATTGCTGAACATGGTTATTCTATGCTTCACGCTGCATCCAAAAACATACACTCTAGTGATCAATTACTTCGTCAAGGAATCTGGGATCCTCAAAGAGGTACTTCTGTTTCTTTCCTTAATAAAACAATTCTATTTCTAGGTTTTGGTGAAATTGCTAAGCATTTCAAAAATTTCTGTAAACCTTTCAACATGAAATATCTAGCTATTAAACGAACCAAAGATTGTGATGACTTAGAAGTGGAAGTCTTTCTACTTGATAATAAGAAAGAAGCTTTGAAACAAGCAGATTTCATATTCAACAGCTTACCTCTTACTACCAAATCTGCAAACTTTCTCGATGAGGCTGACTTTGAAGTTATGAAAACTAGTGCTATCATCGTCAATGTTGGAAGAGGAGGAACGATTAACGATAAAGCTCTCTATGAAGCCCTTAAGGAAAAGAAGATTAAAGGTGCAGCAATTGATGTCTGGTATAATTATCCTGATAGAAGAGGAGGAGGAGAACAGGAACAAACTCCTAAACCATGTTATCCCTCTGATTATCCATTTCAAGAACTAAATAATATCATCATGAGTGCTCATCGAGCATGGGTAACCGACCTTTCGTTTATGGACTTAAGAAAAGAACTCTTTCTGAATGTTAACAGGTTCATCAAAGGAGAGAAAGTGAAAAATATTGTAAATCTTGATGAAGAATACTAAGTTGTAGATTCTTCTACAACTTCATTTTCTACTTCATCCTTTTCATCTTTAGTTTCTACAGTTTTGGATTCAGTTGGTTGAGTTAATGCTCTTTTCTTCTGAATTCTATTTGATAATATGGTTGCAACTACAAACATCAATATCAGAACCCCAAAAATGATGTAGAATATAAGATTAAAGTTTCCAGCTGCTGTATCCAATTGTTCAGGAGTAAGATTGTGAATATCAAGCCCACCAACAGTTACCATTCGATAGCCTATTACTGCATAGAAAATTGCTCTAGGTATTGAACCAATAAATGTAGCAAGGTTATACATCTTCCATTTAACATTAGAAATTCCAGCAGCGTAAGAGATAGGATCAAACATAACAACTGGAACAGCTCTTCCAGCAATGATAGCCCATATACCCCACTTCTCTATCCAGAGATCCATAGCAAAGACAAATTTATCTGCAAGTTTCATATGGTCTCCTGTTGCTTCTAGAATGGGTCTTCCACCTTTATTAGCAATATAGTAGGTTACTACTCCACTTAAAACTGAACCAACAACCCCCACTGTAACACCTAATACGACTCCCCAGATACCTAACCAAGAACCATATAACATTCCTCCAGCTAGTAAAACTAATTCAGAGGGTATTGGTACAATTAGACTTTGAACTACCATTAAAACCAGAAACAATAGTATGGACCAATAGCCTATTGCTTCAAGCGGTATGAGAAAATAATCTCGTACTAGTTCAAACAAGAATGTCTTCCTTACAAACGATACAATCAGAACTGCAACAGAAATTAGTACTAATAGAGAGAAAAGAATAACCATCAGTATCCTTTTCTTTGTCCATTCTACTTTTTTTCTTCCAGTTTCTGTAAGATTAAGATTTTCAACAGATTTTTCCAAGGAACTAACCTCTTATTGTGTGAGTTTTCAAATTTCACTTTACTTGCTCATTCAAGTCGCGTTACTATAAAAACTTTTCAAAAAGGGGCATAATCGTAAGAGAGTAATTTCCCAAACTTGAGAATTTCATTCTCAGAAGAGTCAAAATTCGAATACTAGAAAACTTTTTATTTTGCCATTAGAATGCTTGTAGATTGAGAACTACATTCTCAGAAAATGAATTTTTGTTTACTCAAAAATAAATCTAAGCAAAAGGGTCAACAATAGAATTATAAATGCTGATAAGTTGGGAAGTCTAATGAAGTTTAAGAATAGAATAACAATACTACTAGTCATCTCATTATTTGTCACAAGTTCACTATTTCTAATACCTGGAACTAGAACGTTAGGAAGTGAAGAAGACGAAAATCTATTTCTACTTACAGAAAGGACTGATGAAGAAGTCGAAATCGAAACAAGAATGATCTTCGATGACTTCGGTAATTTTCATTTTTTCACAGAAATAACGTATGATAATGACACTTTCAAAATAATCCATATAGTAAATGATGAAACAAAGGTAGTAATCATAGATAGATACCCATTAGATTTCTTCGAGGTCTTTGTTGTTGAAGGTGGAATCGCTCTTATCTACTCCTTCCGTGCTTTCTATGACATAACTTTCTTCCGAATGTATACTTGGACGCCAGAAGACGGAGGAACAGATTTTCAGATCTATGAATATAATTCTAGAGCAAATTATCCACACATCAGAATCTTTCAAGATGGACCTAGACACTTCGACATGTTTCTTACATTTATAGACAATTTTCCTCCTACATCAGAAAATGCTGATACTGAATATCAACACTATAAAATTTACAGAGATAATGTAACCAATCTTTGGTATACCGATGCTGAAGTCAGGAAAGTTTGGGTTGCTGAGGAAGAGTTCGATTACATGATGGAGATGTATTATAAAGATGGGATGGTTTATACAGGATATCAATATATTTTCTCAGGTGTACCTGAACATTTCTATATAACAACAGTTGCTAATGCAACCACAGGAGTTTCCAACATCACTAATGTAATGGTACTCAATGAAGGAGGATTTGACCCTCGTTTCTTCGTTACAGAAGATGGTGTGTTCAATCTTGCTTTAGCTAGAAATTCGATTCTATACACACTAAGATATGGAGTTAATGATACTCCTACATTCGAGAATTTTACTCAAACCTATATTGGTATCTTCGACTATGATAGTTTCACTTTCCAAGAAAAAGATGGTTATACCGAGTATATTTTCAGTTCTGTTCCTTACTTAGAATATGATGAGTTTTTCGGGGGAGAGAAACTAAAATCAACTATTACTATCATTAGAGACAATTATACAGGCATTTATGAAACCGACCAGTTCGACATTTATAATGTCCCAAAAAATACCAACTTGTTTTCATTCTCTCAACTAGAAACCACAACTGGAGAGCGCATTTTTGTTCATTCAACATCTATTCAAAAAGAAGATGTTCAAGGAGCCAAACTTACCCATGAAAATCTAATCGGATATTTTGTTTCAACTACTGTCGATTTAGGTGAGTTCTCCAATCTACATGTTTCCCAAATAAGCATTCTAAGTCCATGGTATATTCTCTGGTATTCAGCTGGAATCTATATTGTAGTAATTGGTGGTTTCTTAGGGATAATGTTAGTAATATTCCGTAAACGAGTAAAGGTAATGTATGTAAATCTGAAGGAATTTCTTAATCGACCATTCAGCAAAAGTAAATCGAAGTTTATTCTAGCATTTGCTAATATATGGTACTGGATTTTCAATTCTTTCTCAGCGATTTATACTTTGTTTAAAACGAATAAAAAACGTCATATGATGAATCTTGTTGGAATGACAGTTTTCGCCATAATTATTATAACAAGTACAACTGTCTTTAGTTCTAAACAAGATGTTTTGCTTGATGACTATTCCTCTAGAATCGACCTATTAAACTCGGGTACTCCTAGCATGACTCTGTCATTAAATTATGATACCGCTGGCTTTGGATCTCGAAATCCTTTATTACATAATTTCGAGAAATTAGCAATAGGAGAAGTTCTTACAGAATTCTACATGAATTATCCAAATTTAGCAAGTATAATTTCAGGCTTTGAATATATATCTGCGTTCTATGTTACTATAGATAACCCTGAGTTCAATGCAACTGATTACTTTACTGTAAATTATCTTTGTTTGTCTGAGAATTATTCAACTCCCATAAGTAATTTTCTCGTTGCAGGTCGAATGCCTGAAACTAAGGGAGAAGCACTAGTTAGTTCTGATTTTTTAACTACTGAATATCTTGAATTAGATCTAAATGACAATTTCACCCTTTGGGGATCCCAAATTAACTACTACAACTCCGAACCTGGTGATACCAATGTGTCCTTAAAAATAGTAGGAGTGTATCAAACTCCATCAACAGCAGATTTTACTGAGATTTGGAATGAATATAACTTACCACTTGATTCACTATCAGATTTATCAGGATACTATGCAAACATAGTATCTTTTGGAGATTTAGCTTGGGAGAATTTAGCAGGATTATATCCCTATTATATGTTCGTCTCAACTAGCGTTCAATTCAAATATGATTTTAGCAACATTTCACCAAATCAGCTATCTCAGTTGAGTCAAGAAAATGATGAATTAAAAGGTCGACAAGATACACAATTCAGTTTTGAACCTATTTACCGCAATTCAAAATGGGATTACTCAGGAGAACTATATCTCATGTTAGACATTCTTGAGCCAAGATTAAATTCGTCTATATTCTTATTCTTTACACTTGCTATGCCTATAATCTACATAGCTATGTTTCTAATTTCTGAAACTAATGAACTCTACACACAAAGTCTAGAGCAAGAGATAGATATATTTCAATCAAAAGGTGTTAAATCAACGCGGATAGCTACGAATTACATTTCATTGAAGATTGTTGAATCGATACTTGCGGTAGGCATTGGTTTTGGCATATCGATGGCACTATCGCCAGCTCTATTGAGAGTTGATTCATTTATATCATTCAACAGTCCCCATACATCTCTTCAATTTGGTGGCGTAGGAGTTGCTATAGCATTTACAGTTATCGGACTAGTTTTCATTGCAACACCAAAAATATGGAAGATGTCCAAAACCAAAAGGATAAGATTCCAGAAAACTCCTCAAAGAATCTCTAGTTTGTTCAAACAGATTAGATTACCACCAGTGCTCTTAGTTGTAGGAGGTGGTGGAGTTGCATGGGGTTCTCTTGCTCTATTCCAACTTCTTTACGCAAATATAGGTGAAGCAGCTAGTGTTTCTATCTTGATGGTTTTCATCTATTTAGCTGGATTTGGTGTTTTACTTGTATTCCTAGGGTTAGGTTTACTACTCAAAGATCTATTCTCTATCTTTATGATAGCATTGAGCAAGGTATCATGGAACATACGAAAATCGCTAGGAACATTTAGTTTGATTGAAATCAGATCGGATATTAAGTTATTCAAAAATATCTACCTAGCTTTTCTGCTAATAGTTGGCATAACCTTGCCTTCAATTATCAGTCCAACCTCAATGCAGATGAATTTTGAAAAAGATGTTTATTTCTACAACGGAGCAGATTTATACATCAATAATTGGATGAATCTCAATGTAACTGAGGTCGTTCCACTTGTAAGAAATATTACAGGTGTAGAAAGCACTGCTTTGGTAAGAGAGATAGAAGGTGCGATGGTAGACTATGATGTAATTCAGGTTTATCTTATTCAGAACACGACGGAATATCTAGCTACGTCTTACAAACCACCCCTTAGGATGTTTGATGATTGGGAGAATAAAGTAGCAGAATTAAACACCAATAAATCAATGTTGACTACCTTTGCATTCAATAGAGATTTTGCAGAATTTGAAGACAGCTTTAGATTCTCAAGTACAGTGCCCCTAATAGAAGTTACTTACAATATTATTGGTGAATTTGAATACTTACCAATCTTCTATACAGTAGGAGAATATATTCCAGGAGAATCTCCCAAGATACCTGCTTTATTCATGACAGAAAGTAATTATGCAACAATAAAACCGATTATTCATCCAAGTCCATCTGGTGAAAATGTTAATGACCGATTACTAATCAAGGTAAGTAAAAGGTTTGATCATGTAGAAGTAAAAGACCAGATCGAACAAGTACTAGGATTAAGAGTAAGATGTGCAGTCGAAGAAATAGAAGAGTTGAAGTTCGAAAGTTTTCCATTCTTCAACATTATTGCAGCTGAGTTTGTTCTATCAGTATTAATTTGTTTGGTAGCAATTGTATACATTAGTATTAGCAATCCACTAAAGATATTGCAGCAGAGAACAAACAAGAATGACAGATTAAAAAAGATGGGAATATCTACTAAACGGATAATCCAATTAACGATGTCAGAGACATTCTTTGCAGGAGTCCTACCGGGAATGGTCATGGGAACTGGTGCGGGATTTGGTTTAATTGCTCTATTTATTCTAGTAATAAAGAACTACTTCTATTCAGGAATCAATTTCTTAATAGATTTCAATATAGCGGCGCTAATAATTGCGTATGTTGTAGCACCGGCATTATTTATGTCAATATTCTACTTCTCAATGAAGGCGAATTATGCGAAATATATGCCAAGGAACTTGGAGTGATG
>JAAFKI010000040.1 GCA_021399345.1 Candidatus Heimdallarchaeota archaeon | reverse complement strand
TAAAAGGAAGAATTACTGAATCGTCCACTGACCTTCAATACATTCGTTTAGAAGATAGAGAATTACTTCGGAATCTCAGTAATCGAAAACCAGATTCGATAATATTAACACCTGAAGATTTGAACTATATGCATTATAATTTCGCAGTTGAGAGCATATTTGATGAGAATTTACAGGGAGAAGAGAGTGTTCTTAATCTCCTAAATCGCTTTGGCTCAATTGAGGATTTAAGTTCATTATCTGTTAGAATAAATGACTTTGATCTAGATTGGATAAGAGATTTAATTGAAAAAAATGAACTTATCAAAGGAAGATTCAGCCACAAAAGATTATCTTTTGTAAGTAGAGAAATGTTTCCATACTATTATGTTGCTTATAGAGAACCATTTGATCTCTCTAGAGTTGATGAAAAAATACTTTCAACAATAAGAAAGTATGGACCACTAACAAAGAGAGAAATTATAGAATTTACGGAAATGGATGGAGATATAATTCAGGAAAGCTTGACGATACTTGATAAAACACTGTATTTAGTTCGAAAATCAGTATCTCAAGAGTCTTTTATTCCGAAACAATTTGTTCCTAATGTTTATGAAATATCTGAACGATATTTTGCCGTAGATAAGCTTCCTTCATTTGAAAAGAGTCAAGAGTTTATTCTTTTGCAAGCTGTTGAATCTCTAGGCCCTGTTTCTCTGGTAGAGTTAACCCATTTAATTGGCTTCAGATATAGTAATATCGAGAAATTGATTAAGAGTCTGTTAAGCAAAAAGAAAATTATTGAGAGAAAACTAACTGAAAGAGAAACTAATTACTATATGACATCTGAAAGATTCAAAGATATTGATCAGATAAAAAACAATCTGATAAACATGGCATTGAAAGAGGAAGAAAGAATAGTAATACTTCCTAAAAATGATCCCTTCACTAGATTAGGGATGCGCTTACATCTACGTGATATTTATGGAGAAGGACAAATAGATCCCATTTTACTAGATGGTGAGATGGTAGGATCAGTTGAATACAAACTTCATAGAGGACAATATTTACAGATTTATGATTTGAAGCTTAAAGATGAAGTAGCTTTTCATTCAATCACTCTTCAGAAAATTGCCTCTGAACTAGTTTCCTATACCAGAAAGATTCATAGGGTCTTGAGTCTTCAGATAGAAGATATTAACGGGAAATCAGTTCTCTCCAAAAGCAACAATTTCATAAAAACAACTTTGGTAAAAACAGGTTTCAAACTAATAAAAGATACTTTAGTAGGAGGAGATACAGTAACCAAAGTATTTCCAGAAAGAATCATAAACAAATATATTATGGAGTCTTTATGGTTGAAGAAAAAAACACCTTCCTTAACTATAGAAACACTCCTACAGATGATCAACCACTTCAGTTTTATCAGCTTAAGAGAGATTCTTTCAAGATTTCCTGAAAATATGTCCTCAATTATAATTTATCTTCTGAATAATCTTCTTGAGGACAAAGAAGTTATTTGTCAAGGAAATGTATTCCTATCACTAGATTTTGCACTGTATAAGAAGGGTGGCTTAAGAAGAAGAAAAAGAATGAACACTGAAATTGAGGAAGTCTATAGGCATATTCAGAAAGGAAGTACTAATCAGGTAGAGTTATCCAAAAAATGGAAAGGCGCCACTGCATCATTAAAATCTGCTTTAGGTACTCTTGAAGAAAATATGAAAATTGGAGTAAGATCCTTAAATAATCTGTTTGAACCTCAAGAATATTGGGATATTGAGTCCTTCTTAGTTGAACTGAAAAAAGATATTGCTGAAATAAGGAAAAAATACATCTTTGATATTTTATGCGGTTTAGGTGTTGCTACTGAAGACCATATCGCTGAAAGAGGAGTTATTCCAGGGATTTTAACTAAGATAAGAATCAAAGAAGTTCTAGCAGCTCTAATTGATGAGGATAAAATCTATGGTGGTAGATTTGTTGAAAATGATTTAGAATTTTATTATATATCAATAAAAGATTATGATAAACTTCTCCAGCTAGAAAAGAAAGAGGAATCTAAAGTTGATTATTCCCCCAAAGAAGTTAGAGAGAGATATTACTTGTTATACCCAAAAGATTTAGCTATTAATATTCTCAGAAATCAATTACCTGAGCATTTTGATGTTTCAACAAATAATTACATAGTTGTTTTAAACCAGAAAGTAGCTGCACAATGCTATACTGAACAATTAAATCAGAGAACACTTGCAATCAAGAATCTTCTACTTGCCCCCTGGATACATTCTGAGAGCTCATTGAACTATGTAGTAAATGCTATTGAAGACATTCCCTCTTTTGATAATCTTGAAATCAAATCTATAGTTGTTGAAAAGATAAATGGGATTCCAACAAACACATTGGTGAAATAAATGACAATTAGCGAAGTATCCTTATCCCTTGAACAATTAGCTCAGTATCTTGCAGAGAAACAAAATCTCGATAAGGAATTCAAAGGTGTCAACTATAGTCATGCAATATCCATAATAAATAACATAGTTATTTTTCAAGATTCTGAATCACTTTTTGTGAGAATGAGAACCTTTTCTTCTAATCTTCTTCAATCGCTTGTAAAGAACAAGCATTTGGTTCATGCTCCTTTCAAAGAAAACAAACTCTCATATGTTGGTAGAGACAATCTATCAGCTTTTCATAAAATCTCAATTAAAGAAAATATTGAGTACAAGAAACCACAAGCCAAAGCTGTTCTTGACTATATTAAAGAAGAGGATTCTTCTACTCGCTTTAAAATAATGGAACACTTTGAATTAACTAAGGATGCAGTGATGGAAATACTTTCTGAGCTTAGAAATAATTTTCAAATCTTCATGTTTTATGATGGAACTAACTGGTCTATTTTCAGCACAAAACTATTGATGGAGGTTCATACAAAAAGCAAAACATCTGCGATTTCAGACTTAATTTATTCTGTTATCAAAAGCTTCGGGCCAATTACAGTTCCTCAGATTATACGAATTCTTAACATGACTGGAGGAAGGATAAGCACGAGTATAATTGAATTATTCGAAAATAAGAAAATCGTAAGAGGTAATTTCATAGAGAACTCAAGTTATGAAGCTTTTCTAATTAGTGATGAATTGGATTATTTGAGGAAATATCTAGAAGCATACACTCCACCAGTAACTCGTCAGATTGTGATACTTCCAAGAAACGATCCTCTTTCAGAATATTGGGCTTCTGCTGATTTCTTGAACATAGATGAAATAAAGAGTGAAATTGTATATGTTGGTGGTAAGCCCGTATGTTCTTTCGATTATAAAATTATAGGAGACAAATTGCATGTTTCTAATTTTATACGGTCAGTGGAATATACTGTTCTGGAAAAGGAAATCAGAGATAAGATTCAGGAGTTTACCGAAAATAAAGGAAAAATTCTTGTCTTTCCAGAACTACACTCAGAAGTTGTTGAAAATCAATCAAGAGTTTTTGCCAATATTCTTTCTCAGAGAGGATATAGGTCTCGATCTTCTGGATTAGTTTATTCGATATCAGGAAAGAAAGCACTTGTTGGTGATAAAAATCTATTTCCAACAGAAGATATTTTTCCTCTTCTGCTGAGTAAGCAATATCTTAGTAGCAAAACTCAATTCACAACTAAAATTGAAATTTTGAAGGGGTTGGAATCATTGGGAATACCTCTCTCTATGACTTCTATTCTAATTAGAACAAATTCTGGAAAAGAACATTATATAGATGAACTGGTGAAAGATAAGCAATTTGCTCTTGGTAAATTCGGGTCATTTACTCGCGGTTCAGTTATATCAAAAGACTACTCTGTCTTTGCAAAACTTAGTCCTTCTAGATATCACGGAGTGTTAGAAGAAAGAATCCTCAATCTAATTAAAAAGAAAGAGAGAATTAATTTTTCTCAGTTAAAATCCTCCCTAAATCTGTCCAATCGAGTCCTCCTTTCATCTATTCAGAAATTAGAAAATTCTCATGAAATAGTTCAATTAAAATCTATTTCTAATCAGATTATCTGGATGTCAGTGTCTAAATTTCTAAGTGGTATCCAAACCAAAAAATATGAAACTCAAAGAGAATCATGGTTAGATGTTATTTACAGGATTTTATCATCAAATTTACCATTGACAATTGATCAATTAGCTAATCTAACAGGTCTATCTAATACTCAGATTGAAGTTAATATCAAGGAACTAATAGCTTCGAAAGGTGTTAGATCTGGAAGATTTATGGAAGATGAGGAAAATGTCCAATTCACAACAAAAGAGGTTGAAAGCTTGATATCTGGATATATTTATCAGAAGGACGATAATTTGATCCAAGAAGACAGTGTAGAATTAATTTACCTTCCTCGAAATGACCCTATGTTAATAGTTTATAGAAATTATCTTCTGAAACGATTCAAACTTCGTTCTCTATTCTCTCATTCTGTTCCTTCTGATTATGGTGAAATAATCCTCAAAAATGGGGAACCCATTGCTCTGTTACACATTAAAAAAGTAGAAAAAATAGATTTCATTAACAACATTGAAATTTTACCTGAATTCAATGATACGCACACATTAATGTTCATTTTCAGTGCAATTCAGGATTTCTTAAATAAAACAAAAGAAGAAGGAAAAAGAATTATACGAATCAAGCAAATCAATGGTATTCTGCTTTCT
Organism: Candidatus Heimdallarchaeota archaeon; assembly: GCA_021399345.1. Lineage (GTDB taxonomy): Archaea > Asgardarchaeota > Heimdallarchaeia > Heimdallarchaeales > Heimdallarchaeaceae > UBA460. The sequence continues at coordinate 30,191 of JAAFKI010000040.1, read as the reverse complement.
TCGAACGAGGGAAGAGATTATGTTAAGCTGCTGGACGATATGCAGATAAATTACCAAATTTTGTCTTAAAATGGGGATAGATTTTTTATTTCAGAATATTATCTAAGTATGATGACACGTAGAGCAATTTATGCTGGTTCATTTTATAAAAGTAATCCAGATACATTGATTAAATCAATAGAAGCCTGTTTTATGAATTCCTTAGGGCCAGAAAAACTTCCTAAAAGAATAATTGAAACAGAAGAAACTCCACCCTTCTTTCTCGTTCCACATGCTGGTCATATGTATAGCGGTTCAGTCGCAGCTTCAAGCTTTCTGGAGTTGAGCAAATATAGAAAACCTGATACTATTGTGATTTTGGGACCTAATCACACTGGTATGGGTTCTGAAATAGCTGTTCCAGAAGTAGAAGGATGGGAATCCCCTCTAGGGACAATGAAAATTGATCATGAATTTATTGATAAATTAATTGACAAATGCAGTTTAATCACAAAAAGTGATTCATCCCACAGTAGAGAACATTCAATTGAAGTTCAATTACCTTTCATTCAGTTTCTATATGATGATCCTCCAGCTCTTGTTCCAATTGCAATGTTGAACCAAGGTTATGACTCAAGTATGTTACTAGGTGAAACCATTGGAAAGATGATTGATAAAGAAAATATAATTGTATTAGCTAGTAGTGATTTCACTCATTTTGAAAGTCATGATTCAGCTAAGGAGAAAGACACACGTGTGCTTAAAGCAATTGAAAAAATGGATCCTAAAACTATGTATGAAATAAAATATAAAGATAATGTGTCAATGTGTGGTTATGGACCAATAGCAGCTACTATCGAAGCAGCTAAACAAACTGGTAGGGAAAAGTGCAGAATACTTAATTATGCCACATCAGGGGACGTTTCTGGAGATAGGAGTCAAGTAGTGGGATATGGATCAGCTGTTTTCTATAAAAATGAGTTAATTATCTAGCTGTCTCCATAGAAACAATTATCAGCAATAACAGACTCTTGGGAGTAGTGAGCTACGTGTCAAAGAAAACATACCTGACTAACAAAATAGTTCTTATTGGTGACGCAAGAGTGGGAAAAACCTCCTTGGTTAGAAGATTTGTATCCAATATGTTTGATCCATCTTACAAGATTACTTTAGGCACAACAATAATGAAAAAAGTAGTTGATTATCTTTCTTACAATGTGACACTAGCTATCTGGGATATCGGCGGTCAAGAAGTTTTCAGACAAATAAGAAGTAAATATTTCTTTGGAAGCAAAGGTGCTTTGGCTATTTGTGATGCTTCTAATTATGAATCTTTCAAAAATCTCCCCTCTTGGGTTGAATCTTTTAAAAAGGAAGTGGGCGACAAACCTATCATTTTTCTAGCAAATAAATGTGATTTAAAAGATCAAAAAGTCACTGAAGATGACATGAAACAATTGGCTAAGGATTTTAGTAACTCTGAATATCTGTATTCCTCTGCAAAAGATGGAACAAACGCTGAAAAAGCTTTCATCAACTTAACCAGACTTATGGTTGCTGAAGAAGATATAGTATAGTTATCAGAATAACTACCTTGATTAGTTTGAACTTCTTTCTTTATAAGGTTCAAAGCAAGAGTGATTTTCCAAAAAAACCTAATTCTTATAGTTTATCCATAAATTTTTGAAAATCACTAATCTAAGAAACCTTTATATTATCTAGGGAGGGTTTCATTTTTAAGAATCTAAAAGGCGAACAACAATGAAAAAGAGTATTATAATTTTTATCTTTCTTCTTCTCTTACCTTCTATTACTCAAATTAATGCTCAAAATCCAGATCCATTTTTCTCTCTTTCTTTCCTAACTCCAAATACTTCAACTGAAAGAATTGAATGGTCAGAGCTAATAGCCCAAGAGCTTGAACAAATAGGTGTTGAAGTTAATGTGAATAATATAACAGGCTGGGGTGAGATTGGTTCCAGAACTTGGGGTTATCCATTAATTGATTATGACTATATACCAACTTATGATGAAGGCGGCTACGATGTATTATTTATGGGATGGAATGATCATTTTGATTGGAATCCCGAAGGCTGGTTTGCTTCAGAAAATATAGTACCTTATGGTGATAATTTCTATCAATATAACAATACTCAGTTTGACCAAAAACTAACTGAATATCTTTTAGAAGCTAATATCACTACTAGAATTGAAAAAGGGAAAGAACTACAAGGTATTATTTATGAAGATTTACCCGCTATAGGAATTGTATACTTAAAATATGTCTATGGGTTCAATGAAAATCTAGTAGGTTTGGATACAACTCTGTTCGGTCAAGCTTCAGATCAAACTCAGTTTTGGGATGTTCCGAATGATCATAATCTTACTTTTGTTTCCCCCACAACATTTGACGGGACTAATATCTTCCGTTATTTTTCATACCTTGATGCACAATGGACGCAAGCTGTTTATGGTTCTTTATTAAGAAGAGCTCAAAATTCTCGTATTTTTGAACCTGAAATTGCAAAAAATATTTCATATTCTCCAATAATCAACGATGAAATTAACATTACAGTTTTCCTTGATCCAAATGCTAAATTCAGTGATTTAAGTCCAGTATTACCATCTGATGTAAAATACAGCTATGAATTATATATGACACCCGAAGTAAATTCAGATCGTTACGGAGAATTTGCTTTTGTCTATTTTGAAAGCAATGATTCAATTGAAATAATTGGACCAGATGTTTCTGGAGGACAATTATTATTCAAAATGAAAGTAATGGATTACTATTGGATGAATGCTTTTGATGCTGGTATTATAGATAAGAGTGAAGTTGAACCTCTTATCTCAACCTATGGTTATAATATCTTCTGGGAAACCCCAGGCACAGGTAACGTAGGTTGGTCTCTTGTCAAATCCTGCGGACCATTTGTTGTAGACAAATATAATCCTACACTAAATATCGTAAACCTAAAAACACAACCGTACTGGGTAAATCTAATAGCTTCAGGTGGAAGTCCTGCAAAACTCTCCGAGTTAAATTTCAAACATATTCCTACAAAAGAGGCTGCATTTGAGGAATTGTTAACTGGAGAAGCTGATATAATGGACCGTTACTACTATTCCCCCTTAAGTATTTTTGAAGATATTTCTGGAATTATTGGTGCAAAAGCAAAATCTACGAGTCATCAACAATTAGCTATCAATATGAAACACCCAATAATTGGAACAGGAGAGTTGACGCCAATTGGATTAGCTGGAGCAGCTAGAAATATTAGAAAAGCAATAAGTTGTTCAATCCCACGAGATTATATAGCCGCTAATGCTACATCTCAATCTCAATATAACTATAGTTATGATCCAGGAATCCTTCCTGTTTCTGAAGCAATAGTTGGATTTCTTGATAGTCTTCAGCCTTATCCTTATGATATAGATATGGCAAGATTATTTATGGAACTAGCCGGATATGTTATCACAATAAGAGAATTCAGCAACATAAATATTTTCTTAATAACTGTTGTAGGTTTATGTTCTATACTACTAATAAGAAGGAGAAAGAATAGTAAAAATCGTTAGAGAATAATGATATCCATATTGTAAAAAAAGGACCTAGCTTAGTGTAACGATTTAGCTATTCATCTATTTCTATTTCTTTTCTTAATTGATACAATGCGAGTGTTATTTCTCCTAAGCAACCCAGTTCATTTCCTTTATCAAAGTAAACTGAAATGCCTTTATCTAGCTCTTGTTTAGTTAAACCAGGTTCAGATCCACCAAATATTAGTAAAATATTTTTTCCTTTATTATAAGAATCAGCTATTTTTTCTGGATTAAAGATTTCTTTTGAAAAAGGTTGTTTGATAAAGAGATAAACCTCATCAGGTTGGCACAGTTCAATAGAATCATCAATATCTTGTAAATATAGAAGATTAGCTTTTTTTGAATGAACTAGCTTTTGTGCAACTGGAACTCCACTTGTTGCAGCAGTTCCTGATGCCTTAGAAAGGACTATATCTCGCGCCCCTAATCCTAAAGCTATTTTGACGAATTCTCTACAGTAATTAACGCTACTGAAATTGTGCAATTGAACAATTATTTTCCCAGAGCTCATTGTTTAGAGAAAATCGTGCCACTAAAAAAGGATAGCTATTCTTCTTTTAGTATTCTACGACAATTTTTAAAAACAAAGATGTAAAATAGACATTAATTGCCCCGATAGTATAGCGGCTAGTATTGTGGATTGTGGCTCCATAGAGGCAGGTTCGAATCTTGCTCGGGGCACCAGCTTTTTTTTTATTAATTCTGTAGTAAATGAGGAAGATTTAAAGAAGAGTTATTATTGATACAATATTAAGGTGAAAATATGCCGTGGGTTGATGAAGTCATCATGGGAGGAACTTTTGACCATCTTCATCAGGGGCACAAAGCACTTTTAGAAGCTGCTTTAAGTTTTGGTAAACTAATCCGCATTGGTTTAACTAATGATCAATTTGCTAAGAGTCTTAGACGATCTGATCGAAATTTGAACTTAATGCAAACATTTGATATAAGAAAAAGAGAATTACAGAAATATCTGGAAAAAAGAGGTTGTACAGATTTTGAAATTATTGAAATTGATCATAGATATGGTTTCGCATTGAATGCAAAAAATGCTGAAGGAATAGTAGTAACAGAAGAAACCTATCCAACGGCTATTGATATCAATAAACTTAGACCATTAAGTGGTATGGATCAATTATTAATTTTGGTAATTCCCTTTGTTTATGATGAACAAGGAATAATTATAAGCTCAAGAAGAATAAGACAACAACTAGCTGAAGTTAAAGAGAATTAGAAAAGAGTTTGTTTTGGGATCATTAATCTCTAGTTTCAATTCCCTGAAGAATTTCCTCTCCCATTACAATAAATGCATTTTCAACATTGATTCCGTTTTTAGCAGAAGTTTCAATAAAGCCGATACATCCAGATTCTTTTGCGTACTTCTCACCTTCTTCTGTAGAAACATCTCGCAAATCTTCAAGATCATTTTTGTTACCTACAAGCATGAGCATAATTCGAGGACTCTCTGTTCTGGCTTCTCGAATCCAAGTATCCAGATTTTCAAAGGACTGGCGACGAGTAATATCATAAGTTACTAATGCTCCTAAACTGCCTTTAAAGAAAATTTGACGCATTGATGCGAACCTATCTTGTCCAGCAATATCCCAAAGCTGCAAACAAATTCGAGTATCTTTAATTGTCTCAAATCGGCTGTAGGGTTCCATTCCTATTGTCATGAGGTATCCTGCTTGAAATTTATTGTGAATGAATCTCTGGACTAAACTAGTCTTACCTACTGCACCGTCTCCTAGTAAAAGAATCTTGAATGTATACTTGTAGCTTGACATTTACTATTCAAAAGACTCGATAACCTTATTGTTTATAATTATTTTGATGTTTCCCGTCTTGTTCTTTGAAATAAAAATCTATTAATTTCAATCATTGCTACACTGAACAGCAGAATCACTCATTTCCAAACAATGATTAGCAAGTTGATGTTTCATGTCATATTGAAGAAACTTTTTAACGCTTTGAATTTTCCTAATTTTAGTCCAAAATGATAGACTCAAACAATCTAGATTTTAAAAAATTAGGCTTTCATGCGGGTTTGGAAGTTCACCATCAAATAAAATCTAAGCGTAAACTTTTTTGTAATTGTCCCACTATTCTTGAGGAAGATCCAGAAAATATGGAATACAGTTTTTATAGATATTTTCGACCAGTTCTTGGCGAGATGGGAGACTTCGACCCAGGTATGCTTGTAGAATTCGAAAAAGGGTACAAAGTGATTTATCTTGCTAATGAAAGAAATACTTGCACTTACGAAATGGATGAAACCCCTCCATTTTTCCCTGATATGGAAGCTATTGAAAAGGGTTATATTCTCTCCGAATACTTCCATTGTACATCATTTGCTGAAGAAATTGTAGTGAATAGAAAACAGTATTTAGATGGTTCTATTACCACTGGATTTCAAAGAACTTTTATTTCCGCAAGAGATGGTTGGGTTCCTGTAAATGGTAAAAAGGTGCGAATAACTAATCTGCATGTTGAAGAAGATGCAGCTCGTAGAGTTAATTGGGAAGATACTTCAAATCGCACAGTCTACTTTAATCTAGATAGATTAGGTCTTCCTTTGACTGAAATTATTACTGAATACACAGATGTTGATACTCCTGAGGAATTAATTGAAACTGCTAAACAGATTGGACGAGTTTTGAGAATAAGTAAAATTGGACGAAGAGGTTTAGGTACAGCACGACAAGATGTCAATATTAGCATTACTGGTGGAGATCGTGTCGAGATTAAGGGAGTTCAAGATTTAGATTTATTTGATTTAATGTGTCGCAATGAAGTAGTACGACAGTATACTTTGATAGAAATAAAAGATGAAATGCTTAAACGAGGTATAACTAAAGATGCTCTCGAACATACTTATGTAGATATTTCTCATCTATTTGAATCTGAAGTAAAGCATTTTGCAGTTATCTGCCCAAAAATGAAAGGATTATTCGGATTAGAAGTTCAACCTAACAAAGATTTTGGTTTGGAAATTTTTGAAAAAAGCATGCTGATAACAGGTGTTCCCAGGGAGAATCATTACCATAGCGATGAAAATGAAGAAGGAGCAATTAGAAAAAACTCTGATTTTTCTAGCAATTTGGAAATTAACGATCAACTTTATCAAAAAATATGTTCTATCCTGAACCCAAAAGAAAATGATGCCTTCATAGTTGTGAGAGGTTCAGAGAAACAAGCTATGCATGCTCTAAAGAAAGTCATAGAAAGAATCAAGATAGCGTTGGATGGAGTCCCACAAGAAACTAGGAGATTTATTAGAGATGGTAACTCCGAATTTCTAAGAGTTATTCATGGGAAGGATAGGATCTACCCAGATACTGATACTCCACCTGTTGTAATCTCTCTAGATAAGATTGAAGAGATAACTAGAAATATAGGTAAGCGACCATGGGACGTTTTTGAAGAATTAAATTCAAAATATGGTTTCAGTCAGAACAAAGTAGACCTTCTCATTCGAGATGAACAGCTAGATCTGTTCTACAAATTTACTGAAGAGCTTAATTTGAACGCTCATTTATCTTACAAGTTACTGATTGAGATTTATAGGGAAAATAAAAGAAAAGGCATCACTCTCGATGAAGAAGATTTCGAGAGAATTGCAGAGTTGTTAGCACAAGAGTCCATTATAACTGAGCAATTGCACCAAGTAGTTTCGATTATTGCTAAGAACAAAAAAATAACAAAGCAAGAAATAATCGAACAATTAAATATCAAAAAATTCTCTGATGAAGAATTAGAAAATATAGTTAAACAAAAAATCAATCTTATTGGTGATGAGAAATTACAATCACCTGAAGATGAACAAAGATATCTTCCCAAGATTGTTGCCCTTGTTTTAAAAGAATGTAATTACTCAATTAAAGGACAAACGGTTGTGAATCTTGTTAATTCATTCAGGAAGGAGGTAATCTAAATGGTTGAAGGTGAAATTATTTATGATCCAGAGGGATATAGAGGATCGTTAAGAGAACGGTTAATCCGAGATAAAATCAGAACTTGGAGTAAAGTTTCTGTCAAAAAAGGTGAAGCTTATTATGAGGGATTATTGCTTCCTCGAAGTCAGAATACAGATGATGATTACATTACACTTAAAGTAGACACTGGGTACAACCTAGGTATTTTAGTTGATGAGGAAACACAAGTTCAAGAAATTGGTTATCAGAAGGGACATTATCAGCTTCCACATGTAGAGGTGAAATTCAAGGAAGAACTTCCAAACGTTACTTTACTTGGGACTGGTGGAACAGTAGCTTCAAGACTAGATTACCGAACTGGAGCAGTGTTACCTGCTTTCACTCCTGAAGAATTATTTTCAGCGGTACCTGAATTAATCTCTACCGTCAATCTTACTCCTAAAACTCTTTATCAAATTCTGAGTGAAAACTTCAGACCTGAATATTGGGTAAAAACAGCAGAAGCAATTGCCAAAGAGATTGAATCTGGAGCAAATGGGATTATAATTGGGCATGGAACAGATACTATGTGTGTTACTGGTTGCGCATTATCTTATTTCTTAAGAAATCTACCAGTACCTGTTGTTCTTGTAGGTAGTCAAAGAAGTTCAGATAGACCTTCATCAGATGGACCTCGAAATATTCTCTATGCTGCTCAACTAGCTGGTTATGAAAATTTTGCAGAAGTTGTTATATCTATGCATGGTACTCCCAGTGACAGCTATAATCTGGTTCATAGAGCTACTAGATGCAGGAAAATGCATTCAGCACGTCGAGATACTTTTAAAAGTTTGAGCGACATACCACTTGGTAAAATAGATGATAGCGGGACTACTTGGTTCAAGGACGATATAAGACCTCGATCAAATCCTGAAGACTTCTATCTTGATGCCAAAATCGACAGTCGAGTTGGGATGCTTTACTTCTATCCAGGTATGAATCCTGATCTTCTAGAATCAATGGTTGACCTAGGATATCATGGTGTTGTGGTGATAGGTACTGGATTAGCTCATGTGGGAACAGATGTTTATCCTGCCCTAGAGCGGTGTCAAGAAGAAGAAATACCTGTAGTAATGGTAGTTGAACCATTGTATGGTTTTGCACAGTTACGCGTCTATGAGACAGGAAGAGATATGCTAGCACGAGGAGTTATCGAAGGAGAAAATATGCTTCCATCAGCTGCATATACCAAATTAATCTGGGCACTTGGACATACTAGAAATCTTGATGAAGTAAGAGACATCATGCTTACTCCTATTGCAGGAGAAATAACAAATAGAGAAAGTCCTAGAGGTTTTATGATAATGCAAGGAATTGAACCAGGGATAGATCAGATTCTGAAGAATCTTTAACATCCCTTCCTTTTGTTATGTTCAAAAACTTTTTAGATTTCAACTAAATCGGTCTTAACAATGCTCATTAGCAACTACGATATACGACTATTTTACAGATGCCCAATGTTATTTTACCTAAGTAAGTTTGGTCCTGAGCAGGAAAAAGATGTACATCCCATTTTGGGAAGAAGTAGAGATAGATCTAAATATCATATAACCTCAGAAGAAGAGATAAGAGAAAAAGCTGAACAAACAAAGGCAAGAATGATTCAAGGAAAATCTCAAATCAGTCAGGGTTGGATTCTAGCAGAAAATTTAACTTCCAGAGTTGATCGTTTGAAAAAGATAGACTTGGAAGGTTCTTTTGGTTCGTATTCATATATTCCTATTTTATTAAGAAATGTCAAATATTTAAGAAAACCAATAATTATGGAAGGAGTTTATGCTGCTTATGTCTGTTCACTCTTTCAAGAAGCTAATATAGATTATTTTCAGATTTATAGAGATAATGAATATGAAACTCATTCGACAGAGAATTTGATAGATGAATTAGAAGAAGATTTAGTTAAAATCAACAAAATTCTTGTTGGTGAGTTAAAAATATCTCCAAATTATACAAGAAGTTGTAGAGTGTGTGAGTGGAGAAAATATTGCAAAAAGCTTGTCGCCGATAGTTTGGATGTCACATTAATTAGTGGAATTGGAAAACGTATTAAAAAACAGCTACTTGATAATGGAATTACTGATGTTCCAAGTTTAGCTCAAGCTGATTTAACTAATTTGAAAATGGAAAATGTAAGTAAGAAAGAATTAGAATATCTTGTACTTCAGGCTCAATCGTTAGTGGATAAAAAAGAAAAAATAAGAGGACAAATTGATTTTCCTTCGTCTTCTTACGAACTTTATGTAGATATAGAGGGGTCGTCTCATCATAACTTTGTTTGGATTATTGGTTGTTTGCTAAGGAAAGGAACTGAACATAGATACCTTCATTTCTTAGCGGAATCACCACAGAAAGAGGAACAAATGTTTAGGTCATTTTTGAAGTTTCTAGAAGAACTAAATGGAAATTACACACTCTACCATTGGTCATTAGCAGAACCTCAATACTTTCAGAATTTAGCATCTAAATACTCAATTAAATCAAAAAGGATAGCAAAACTGATACAAAGCTCCTTTGACTTATTTCCTATTTTCAAGAAAAAAATAATTCTTCCAGTATATACCTACACTTTGAAAGATGTTGCAAACTGGCTAGGTTTTGAATGGTTTGATCCACTAGTCGATGGAGCTACTAGTATAATCCTTTTCGACAAATGGTATTTACATAATAACAGAGAAGCTCTGGATAAAGCTATCTCTTACAACTCTGACGATTGCAAGGCTTTACTCATCATCAAAGATTATCTAACCAAAAAAATCTCGGGGTAAAAGGTTTCTTCTATGATAGCGGGAAACTTCAAAATATTTCCGTTTCAAGGGTTCAAATAGAAAAAAAGAGGCCAAATACTCAAGTTTATTCTTGAAATCAAAGAAGCATCACTTACAAATTTAAAAAAACTTCTAAGTGAAATTAAAGCCCATCTGGACGCAATTTAACGAAAATGATTAAAGAGGGTTTTCTTACAAAAACTAAAGGTAAAACCTCTGTCAATAGGTAATTATTTCCTTTAGCAAAAATATATATTAGATGGAAGATTAGAATGATATGAAATGAGAGCTTTATACTTGGGACGTTTTAATCCTCCTCACAAGGGACATATCTATGCATTAGAGTACATACTAAATCAACCAGATATTGATGAGATAATCATACTTATTGGAAGTGGAGAAAAAGCTTATTCATTAAAGAATCCTTTCACTGGTGGGGAGAGGTATGAAATGGTTGTGACAATGGTTAAGAAACACTTCAACTATGATCAATTCTTTATTTCTGCAATTCCAGATATTAATCGAAACACAATCTGGGCTGCTAATGTTATAGACCTAGTTCCAGGTTTTGATGTAATCTTCACAAATAATTCTCTTGTTCAAGAGCTGTTTACAGACTTAAGTAACAAAGAAGTAAGAGAAATTCCCCTCAACAAAAGAGAAAAATTAAGTGGAAAAATTATAAGAGAAAAAATGATTAAAGGAGAGAACTGGCAACAAGCCCTTCCTGATGAACTTCTTCCTCTTATTGAGAAATATCAAGGGATTAAGAGAATTCAATCTTTGGCAACTACTGATGAAATTAAATAACCACACAAATCTTTTATTCATTTCATCTATTGTTTATCTATGAATATAGATGATGTTATTCGTAATAGAAGATCCATAAGAAAATACAAGGAAAAACCTCTTACAAAAGAACAAATTGTAGAAATCCTTGACGCAGGAAATAGAGCTCCATCTGCAAAAAACCGTGTTCAGTGGAGATTTCATGTTTTTCAAGACGAAGCCAAAGCTAAATTGATACAAGTTTGTAGAGAAGGAATTGAAAAACTTCCAATGATCCCTTTAATGGCTTCTACAGCTAATTCATACAATATAATGGATCAAGCACCAGTTGTGATTTTAGTTTTACAAACATGCGAATGGGGGGGAATCAGTGCAGAGATTCAGTCTGTGTCAGCTGCAATTCAGAATATGTTATTGAAAGCGCATAGCATGGGTTTGGGAACAGTCTGGATAAATGATGTTCTTTTTGTTGAGAATGCAATTATCGATTTCCTTGATATTAAAAAAGTGGAATCAGAGTTTAAGGAAATGTTTTTAGATTTTGATCAAAAAGCTGGCATTGAAATAGGTTATTCTGGTCCACTAATTGCAGCTATAGCCTTAGGGTATCCTGATGAAGATCCAAAACGAGCTCCTAAAAAAACTGTAGAGGAAGTTACTATTTGGCATGAATAAAAAAATTCAAGGTGATAATCGTATCACACTTGACAGTTTTCTACCAATTTCTTAATACATCAATGATTAATCTAACAGCTGGACCTTTGCTACCTTTTGGATTGTAGTCTTTATCACTGCTTTGTTCCATTGCACCTGCTATATCTAAATGAGCCCATGGAACGTCCATAGTGAATTTACTTAGAAACCTTGCTGCTGTTATTGAGCCACCAGGTCTTCCACCTGTATGTTTGAAGTCTGCTAGATCGCTTTTTAACTGCTCATCGTAGTCTTCCCATAAAGGCATTCTCCAAATTTTATCACCACTAGATTTAGAAGCTTCTTCTAGCTTATCAACTACGAAATCATGATTGGAAAAGTATCCTACAGCATGTTCACCTAAAGCTATCATCATCGCTCCAGTCAATGTTGCGAAATCAAACATAGCTTTTGGTTCATAATGTTTAGCAGCATAAGTTAAAGCATCATTCAAAACCATTCGTCCTTCGGCATCAGTATTGATGACTTCAATTGTGTGACCACTATAGCTTGTTATTATGTCGCCAGGATGATAAGCTGTCCCTGAAGGCATATTGTCTGTTGCAGGCACAATCCCTACTACATGCAGGTTGATGTCTAATTTGGCTATTGCTTCCATAGCTGCAATAACTACAGCACCACCTGTCATATCAGCTTTCATTTTTTCCATATTTTGACCAGGTTTGATACTTATGCCACCACTGTCAAAGGTGATTGCTTTACCAATTAATGCAACTGTTTCGACTCCTTGTTTGTCAGCACCATGCTCCATTATTATAAATTTAGGTGGTTCTTTTGTTCCTCTTGCAACGGCTAGAAAACTAGTTAGACCTATTTCTTTGGTTTTTTCTCTATCAAAAATAGTTGTTTTAATTCCCGTTTCCTTTTCCATTCGTAGGGCTTCATCAGCAAGTTTGGTTGGAGTGATATAATTAGCAGGACCCCATGCTAATGTTCTACATAAGTTAACTGAATCAGCGATTATTTTTCCGCTTTCAGCTCCTTTCTTCATGATGTCTTCTTCAACTGTTTCACTGAAAACCTGTAGTTCATCGAGTTTTTTATACTTTTCAAGTTTTTCTGTTTTGTAAGTAATATTTTGGAAACTCCCCATAACCACGCCTTGAACGATGGCTTCTGTTGTTTCAACAATATCTAATTTGTTTCTTGAAAAGAAATCAAGATTGACTCCTACTTTCTTTACATCAAGATCTCTAGCTTTCCTTGAAGAATTGCCCAATGCTTTTCGAACTGTTTCTACAGTTAGTTTTTCTTCCTTTCCTAAACCTACTAGGAGAAGTCTTTTGGTTGCAATAGAGCCTTGAGTATATACTAGGGACATTTGCCCTGTTTTTCCTTTGAAATCACCCAGCTCTAAAATTTCACCAACGATTTCATTTAATCCCTTAAGCATTATATCCTCTTTTGCTTCTTCTAAAACTCCAAGAATGACTAGAGGAAGGTCATTTTCTTTTAAACTAATCCTTTTTACATCAACTTTCATGATGACCACTTTCGAATAAGGTAGACAAGGGGGATTAAAAACAGTTTTTGTTTGACACTAGAGTAGTGTTCAAATTCTTGTACAAGATTTGATAATGGCTGTACAAAACATTTTATTATAAGAGTCTTTGAGCGTGAGTTTCTTGAAGTAAATACGCTTCGGATGATGAAAATGAGTGATAAAAAAATATTAAGTGAAGCAATCTCAAGAAACTTAAAAGGTAGTTTCATAAAATGGATAGCTATCGGTTTCGGAATAGCAGTTGTTACTGGCGGTATCGTCGGAATTGGCGTATATTTTGGTATGCAAGATACAACTCCACCGGATATAAATGATGACACAGGGTTCTCGACAAGGTTAGCTGAATCAGTTTCCAGCTCAATTCCTAATGTAGTTCATATGGAAGTAATCGGAAATGGAACAGCTCAGATAAACAACAGATTGATATGGGCATATTTTGATAGAATTGGTGATAGTATCTCATACGAATGGAATGTTTCAGCAGATGCAATCAATCCCTCAGAAGATGTTAATTTTATTCTATCGAAATCACAAGTTGATGAAATAGCTGTTGGATTATTCGATTCAATAAACAAAACATCCAAAGTTGGAACATATGGTCAAGAACCATACCCATCTGATCAATACCATGCTAGTTTGAAATTTGTAACTGAAATATATTTTGAGAACAATACTGTTATTATCCTATTTGTGGATCTAGATGGATTAATTCTCTTCAAATCATTAACTTGGTATGATAACTATCAATATACTCAAGATCTTTTGGGAGCAGCTGTTCTTATACCTGAAAGCGCATTTGATGATTATATAACCATATTAAGTAACTTATTCGCCCCATACTTCTAAATTAGGTGAAATCTGAATGACTGAAAAAAATGATGAAGACATAATCTCTTCTTTGACAGGAACAGCTTTACGTGTATTTGTATATGCATTAAAGAAAGCTAAAGATGTTGGAGTTAGAGAAACCCAAAGAGATTTAGGATTTAAATCAGCCAGTCATTCTCAATATCACCTTCAAAGATTAGAGCAACTAGGACTTCTTGAAAAAAACACGAATAATAGATATAACTTAAAAGAGGAGTATGAAAACTTACGAAGTCTAAAGATAGGTATTCTTACTGAAATCTATGTATTCAAAGGTTGGATGATACCTTCTTTAGGACTTTTTTCTGGATTTTTGGTAAGCAGTTTGATAATTACTATTTTGTTTTACAGCCTACTTACTCCTCTAGCGGCTATAATATTCGCTTCTGTTGCTCTATTTTTGAGTTCTATTTACTCCGGATATAGAGCTATTTCAATAATAAAAACTTTCAAACAGAGTGAAGAATGAAGAATTCACTTCTGCTTATTTTTCTTCTAAAATGTTTCTTACATGTTCTAGAGCTTTTTTGTTATCTTCCCACTTGAGCAGTTCCATTGCTTCTTCAAAAGAACACCATTTCCATTCATCATGTTCCTTTGGATCAATACTAGGTAAATCTGGTTGGTTGATTCTTGCAACAAAAACATATTCGGGAATTTCTTTAACATCTTCAGGATAATCCTTATTGTATTTTTCTTCTATTGCAATTAAATAGGAAAAATCTGTCTGAAAAATAAAATTCGGGATATAACTTGTTTCTTCTAATAATTCTCTTTTAGCTGCATCTAAAAGATCCTCTCCTTTTTCGGGGGCTCCAGTTACTCCTTGCCAGAAGCCACCAATGCTTTCAATTCTTTTAAGCAGAAGATACTCCCAACCATCATCTATTTCTTTTACAGGATAGACCAGTACTTGTTTTGGAATTCTCATTAATATGAAAAATTACCTCACCTATAAAATAAGTTTCATTTTGCACATTTACTAAATTAGACTAAAGTATGATTTTTTACGGCTGAATATGTTGTTATATCTGTCTGGATTTAATTCAGCACCTGATAGTAAGTTCACCCTTCTTCTTTTCTCTTTTCTATAAATCTATAAACAGCTCCCCACATATAGTTGTCTTCTCTTTCTTTAACTTCAAAATTATTTGTGTGCATCCATTTCTGTAAGGATTCCTTGGTAACATCGTCATATTTGTTGTTAATTTCACCATCAAAGAAGCCATCCTTCTTCAAAACTTCCTTGATTGTTTTCATGATATCTCCTGATAATTTCACCTTATCATCTGGGTCATCTCTTTTTAAAAGGGAGAGATCATAAAGTTCAAACACTCTTCGGAGTTCTTTAATTGGATGCTCATGTTCATCAACTCTTACATTGATGTATCTGTCTGTTCCTCCATCATATGCACCTTCTTCTTTAACAATTAGAATTGCAGCTGACTGTTTTCCTCTACTATCCCCACCAGCTTCTTGTCCCTCTTCTAAAGCTGCTAGAAGTTTTTCAACAAGATCCCCAGATGTTTCTCTATAGGCATGAGACATTGCTAAAACAGTATCTTCAGAAACAAGTATATTCCCCTGACATGCATAATTTTCACCAGTCACATGTCCTGCCCAATCAAAACATTTCTTGCCTGTAAATGAAGCAGCGTTTCCAAAAGAGTCAACTATACCAACTTGTCTATGTTCTCTTTTTTCATCATGCTGAGTGATTATTTTGATTGTCTCTTCTGCTGACATACCTTGTTCCAATAATGCTAAGCTTTTTGGGCCATAACTTGTATTCGCCCATGCTTGAGTAGCAACTGCTCCAACATTCACTTTAGCAAATGGAACAATGCTTCCAACTGCAATGAATTTTGACTGCACAGCTACTCCCCACTCTTTCTTTTCAGAATCATAAGCTACTATTGAAAATGTCATCTTTCTCAAATAAAGATAGAATCTGATTATATTAAGTTTTATCCAGAGAAAAATCTTTTTAAAGAAAATTGTACGAAAATAATACGATTGTAATTCGCTTTTTGTCGGAATTATGTTGGCGTCTAGACTGTTCTCACAGCTTTAAAGCTAAATATACATAAAAAGACCTAGTTATCTAGATGAAAATTTAATATTTTACAAAAAAAATGAGAGAGAGATAGCTTTATTCGTTGATTTTGGGTTCACTAATAATCTGTATAGAATTTCCTTCTGAGTCTTTAATATTGAAATACGATACCATCTTAGGTATGTCAACAATATCAGTAGTTTCTATGCTTTTACCTTCGAAGTATTTCTTAGTAGCTTCTAGATCTGGGACATTAAATGTAAGTACTCCTGAGCTGGGGAGATATTCATGATCTTTTTCAACAAGATTCAATCCTAGCTTTGCTACTTTACCAGGAAGGAAAAATTCACACCAACCAGCTTCAGGACCCATATACCAAGATATCTCAAAATTGAAAATGTCTTCATAGAATTTCTTAGCTCTCTCTATATCTGTGACTTTAACTTGGAAATAAATTTCCTTAATAGGAACAGGATACTCTCTTTCGTCAGTCATGAATGGATTCTAAGTTTTCAGTTTAAAAAGGATTAACATCGACCAAAAGAAAAATGCATATTAATGTTCAATAAATCCTATATTCATGAAAATTGAAACTGTGATTGATTATTTCAAATCTCAACCTCTTATGTATCTAGCGACTGTAGATGGAAACCAACCTAAAGTAAGACCAATGGCTTTAATCTATCATAATGATACATGCTGGTTTGTTAGCATTGCTGGAAGAAAAAAGATTAAGGAAATTGAAACTAATGATAACGTTGAATTTGCTATCAACCCACAAGATAGGGCTGATTTGAGTACAATAAGAGGTGCTGGAAGAGCAATTTTAATTGATGATCAAGAAATAAGACAAGATTTAGCTAATGCTATTCCTTGGTTTGATGGATATTGGGAATCATCAGAAGACTCTAGATTTTTCCTATATAAAATTGATTTAGAACAAGTAAGCGTCCAAATTCCTGTAAAAAGAGACATATATATATTCAACATTAAAACAGGAAAAACAGAAGTAAGACCAGAATAAAAGACTCTCACTAAATCTATTTTTTCCAATTCAAGTTGATTTCACGACGAGGGGGAGCTCTTAGAAACTCTTGTTCAGGATGTCCAATTATGAAAACTCCATGAACATTGTGATTTTTTGGTATCCCTAGTTGTTTTCTTGTTTTTTTACTCCTCCAAAGATATTCTTGAGCAAAACCAATCCAACATGTTCCTAAACCCATTGAATGAGCTGCTAGCATTCCATGAGTTATCGCAATTCCCGCATCCGAAGCTGTCATTTTTGAATATGGTGGTGCATGTAATATGATGACACACGGAGCGTTGAAAAAGATTTGATCAACACCTTTACTTCTTCTATCAAAAAATCTATCCAAACTTATTTTTGTTTTTGGACTAAGTAATCTTTTTCGTAATAATCCACTAGTGAATGGAATTACAAGGTATTTTAATTTAAGATACTTCTTTGCCCTAACCATTAAAGTAGCAACTTTATCAGATAAGAAATCAATCTCTTCTTTCTTAGAAAGGACAATGTAGTAACGATTTTGTCTATTACTCGCACTTGGGGAAAATCTCATAGCTTCAAGAATTTGTGTAATTTCTTCTTCTGAAAGAGGTTTTTGTTTGAAAATCCTAGTTGATCTTCTACTACGTGAGAATTTCATAAAATCTTCATACGATAGTAACTTTGAAGGATTCTTGGCTTCTTTAAAATTATATACTTCATCGGCTCCCTCATAGAGTATTGCTTCAGTTGGACAAATTGCTATACAATGAGCGCATCTGAAACAAAATCTCAACGGATCCTCAAAATGTATCTCTTTTTCCATATTATCTTTTCTTTCAACTGAGAATAATTCGACTGTACAAGAAGCTATACATTTCTCGCATTTGATACATTTTTCTTTGTCTATTCCAAGAATCTTCAACATAGCTATCTAGAGAGAAGAAAAATTACTAGTATATAATTTTAACAGAAAAAGAGAAAAAAGGAAAACTATTCTTTATTTTTGAAATATTCTTCTTCGGAAAATAAGAGCTGTTCCAATGATAATTAATGGCATCAAATACCATGGGAATGATGAAAATGTAAAAGTATTGTCATCTTGAAT
This sequence comes from Candidatus Heimdallarchaeota archaeon, assembly GCA_021399345.1. GTDB lineage: Archaea > Asgardarchaeota > Heimdallarchaeia > Heimdallarchaeales > Heimdallarchaeaceae > UBA460. The sequence goes on along the minus strand of JAAFKI010000040.1, from coordinate 11,823 downwards.
CTCTAAGTGAAGTTCTGAAGAAATATCCCAGTTTCCTTCGTTATCGTAGGCAATTATCTTGAAATAAATTATGTCTATATCATTTGGTAAAGCAATGGACATTTCGTAAGATGCCCCTAAGCCATTTATCATGGAGATGTTGTACCATATAAGGGAATCATAACTATAGGATAAAATCACTGAAGTTATTGTATATACACCAGTAACAATACATGAGATTGTTAATGTATCTCCTTGATTCAGAACTGGTGGAGAAGAATAAATGTCCGATATTAGAGGAGCATTATCAACAGAGACTAATAATGAATATGATTCTCCAGCTAAACCATCAAAATAACTAACAACTACATAAAATAAGCCAGAGTAAGAAGTAGTAGTTGAAATAGATTCTACAGAATTGTAGTTCTCACTGTAATCTACTACATAACCTTCATCATCACAAAGATAGAGATCAAGATCTACATCAATATAATTGAAATTAAGCTGAATTGTAACTGATGCACTTGAAGGTAGATTTACATAGAAATAGTCATCATCACTAGCAATTAGATTATAGGTGATGTCGGTATCTATTTCAGCTGCATTATCAAAATCATCATTTTCTTCATAAATGTCATCTATATATTCGACTTCTGATAAGCTTAAAGTAAAAGAACCAGCTCCTGTATAACTGTAAATGTAGAAGAATAATGGAAAGTCAGCTGAAGGTGAGATTAAGACAATTTCTGTTGTTGCTCCTACTTCTCCTCCGTAGCCGTAGTAACTGTTAGGCAATCCAATCCAATCTGCTTCATTCCAGATTTCAATATCAAAATCCACATCAAAATCCATGGATAAAGTAGCTTGATATGTATAGCCTGGAGTTGGAGCTGGCAAATCAGCTTGTACATACATAAATCCTCCATCTGTTAGAGAATTTGAATGCGGAGTACTTGTTGTGATTGAAGGTATTAAGCTCCCTAGACCTAATTTCCATTGATACAAGAAATCCTCCCAGTTGGTATTCAAAACAAATTCTAAATCATAATAGAAATTATCGTAAGAATCCACTACACTTTGATTGGAGTAAATATAGAAATCATTGTAGTATTGATATGGTAAAGCTGGAAGGAATATCCATAATCCATAAGGGTCGATGATGAATGTAGAACTTGATATTACGAGAGCATTATCTAGCGTATTAATCAAATTACCAACAGCTGTATTTAGAGAAGGAGCTGAAATTGATTGCAGATTAGCTAAAAATTCATAGAAATCACATTCGAGGTCAGGGAGTTGACTCATAGAATTAGACCTAGCAGCATAAATTTCACTTCCATATGTGGGTAAATGGCTGATTAATTCTGAAGATACACTATCGATTAAAGTTTCAATGCCTATGAGTTCAGATGTATTATAAGCACTTAATGTCACATCTATGCCATACAAGGAATAATAATCAACATAATCTTCACAAACATTTTGAGCAAAATCACTAGCTGACATAGATGGACTAGTAATTAGTGCTGATAATGATTCATAATAATCCCATCCGTCTCCTGGTTCATTTAGCATACTTGCTGTGTAAATCTCACAATAATCTTTCAATTCATAAAGAACTTCAATTTGACCCATTAAACATGCATCAAAGCCAAGGAAATCAAAATAATATCCAGTAAGGGCTGTTTCCAATTCATTTATTGTAAGATGATCATCTCCATTATCTTCATCCCAACATACTCCACTTAGACCTCCACCATGATCCCAAAGAATCAGAGCTGTTTTATCTGCTGGATAATTTGCCAACCCCCAGTTTATGAAGTTCCTCAAACTTTGGGGATCGCCCATATTCACTTCACCTAGTGATTGATTCATAGGAGATGAGAAGGTTGTAGTATCACTATCTCCGACTATGGTATAATATCTAGTTTCTGACCAGTCGTTTGAATAATCTGGAGTTTCATATTCATATTCACATCTGTCAACCATGGCTATAATATTGACATCAGCTGTAGTTCCCCCAGCTTGTTCCATTTCATTCAAGTCTTCTAATCCAAAATATTCTAGGTTATTATCTGCACAAACATAGATCATAACGGTCCAATCTTTTGCTCCTGCTTCAAGAGTTGGACTTTCAGTTAATTCTTCATTCTGACCTACAATCAAGAATAAAGAAGAAGATACTAAGATTAAACAAAGAAAAAGAAAACCATATTTCCTTTTTAGGTGGTTCATATACTCTTTTAGTCGACAATCCCTTTTATACTTTTATGAAATATTCTGCTAACCATTTTGTTACATTAGTAAAAACATTTATCAGTATACTTAGGAAAAAATTCTCAATAATCAGTTGATGTATATGAAAAAACAATATGATACACTTCTCAAAAAAATGAAGGAGTTAAGAGTAATTGAACAGATAGCTCAGATACTTAGCTGGGATCAAGAAGTAATGATGCCTAAGGGTTCAGTTATGCAAAGAAGTGAACAACAAGCATATGTAGCTACATTAGCTCATAAAAAACAAACAGATCCTGTGATTGGAAAATTGCTAAAGGAAATCAAAGAACACACAGATTATGAAACCTTAAGCTATCAAGAAAAAAGAAACATATATCTGATGCAAAGAGATTATGATAGAGCGACTAAAATTCCTCCAGAATTTGTAGAGGAATATACAAAAGAATCAGTTATTTCCATTGAAAAATGGAAAGAAGCTAGAACTAATAATGATTATAATCTCTTTAAACCCCATTTGGAAAAGTTGTTCGAACTTACAAAGAAATATGCAAATTACTTAAATCCAGATTTACCTGCCTATGAAGTCTTACTAGATCTCTATGAACCTGGAATGACGATTGAGAAATATAACAAGATTTTTGATCCTTTGAAAGAAGCAACTGTAGAATTACTAGAAAAGATTAAACAGTCTAAGAGAAAGCCTGATTTTTCTCTAATTAGAAGAAAAGTTCCAATAGAACTACAGGAAAAACTTTCTTTAGAACTTATGAAATTATTTAATTTTGACATGGATAAAGGTAGAATTGATGCATCTGCACATCCCTTTACTGGAGGAGAATATGATGACATTCGAATTACAACTAGATATGCATTGGATGATTTTACTAGATCATTATTTGCAGTAATGCATGAAACTGGACATGGGTGTTATGAACAGAATCTACCTAATGAACTTAGATACCAACCTATTGGGAATTACTGCTCAATGGGAATTCATGAATCACAATCCAGATTATACGAAAACATAATTGGTAGAAGTAAATCATTTTGGTGGTTTTATCTTGAGAAATTCAAGAAACTCATGGGAGATATTTTTAGTGATGTAAAATATGATGATTTTATTCTAGCTGTTAATGCTGTGCAGCCATCACTTATTAGAGTTGAAGCTGATGAAGTTACATATAATTTACATATCATTCTTCGTTTTGAAATAGAACGAGATCTCTTTGAAGGAAAAATCAGTATTGATGAACTTCCTGAAGTATGGAATAAGAAAATGAAAGAGACGATAGGTATAGATGTTGATAAGATCAGTAATGGAGTAATTCAAGATATTCACTGGAGTGGGGGATCCTTTGGATATTTCCCAACTTATACTCTTGGAAACGTCTATGGAGCCCAATTCTTTGCTAAATTAGTGCAAGAAATCCCCGATTGGAATGTAGGATTGGAAAAAGGTGATATTAAATCCCTAACTGATTGGTTAACAAAGAATGTTCATCACAAAGGGAATCTTTACGATCCACCAGAACTTGTTAAAGAAGTAACAGGAGAATTACCAGATACCAAGTATCTAATAAAGCATCTTAAAGACAAATATTCATACTTATATGGTTTTTAGAAACCATTACTCCCCTTTTTTGTAAAAAGCACGTTTTTTAATAGGTTAGTTTTGATTATTGATTAATGAACAACGAATATACTCCTCTAAATGTTGTAGCAGTTTTTGCTCATCCTGATGATGAGGCAGGAGCTGTTGGTACTCTAATGAATCACAGCGATCGTGGGGATAATGTCTATGTCATTCTACTAACTCATGGTGAAAATGCCTCTTCTTTGCAAGGAACACATGATGAAATAACCCTGATTAGACAAGGACATGTAAATAAAATTGAGAAAATATTGGGGGCACAATATAGATTACTTGACTTACCTGATTCTGGTGTATTTCCATCTGTAGAAAACGCGAAAAAACTTGCACGTATTTTTAAACAGCTTAAACCAGATATTGTTATTACCTGGGGAAAATCACATAATATTGGTACAGGTCATCCTGATCATAGATATACTCATGACATTGCACTAGATGCCATATCTTATGCCAGATATAATGATGATGGGGATAACTTAACTCCTAATAGAAAACCAATCAGTCTTTATACTCCAATGATAAGTTTAGATTCATCTAGTGATAATTGTGTTTATGTTGATGTAACTCACCAGCAAGATAGAATAATGAAATTCTTTGATGTTTATGAAGAAGCTTATGGTGAATGGCCAGTTAGAGCCTTCAAGATTGCAGGAATGCTTATGATTGGAAGAGTTGCATTTGCAAAATATGGAGAAGCTTTCAAAAAATATACTTGGCGTAAAGCATTTAATCATCTTGATTAAGCTTCTATTTTTCAAATACAAGATAGTTTGATTTTTCTTCACCGAAAATTGTTATTTCTCCTAATTCGATATATTTTCTCTTTTTTCCTTCTCGACTTATTTTGAAATACCATGTGTCTTTTGCTTTCTTTTCTCCTTGGATTTTAACAATCTCATAGTCTCCTTTTGAAAATTCAAGAGAATCTCCATCATCTAGATAGATCTCTCCTTCAGCTATAGAATCTGTTAGAGAAACTGTTGGATATACTCTAAGAGAAATTATAGAGTTATATATTTCTCCTGTATGTTGAATCGGTTTTTCAATGTAAGGTATTATCGAACCTTCCTTAACAAACAATGGAGTCACATCTAAAGGAACATCAATTTCATGTACTTTACCACCTTCAAAAATATGTTTTCCACAGAAACTATACCACTTTCCATGAGGAAAATAAACATCTCGTTTCCTTTTACCTCTCTTAAGAATTGGTGCTAAAAGTAAACTATCTCCAAACAGATATTCAGTTTCTGACCATTCTGCAATTTGAGCCATTGGATCATTCGGGTAATCTATCCATAAAGCTCGAAAAACTGGAATGCCAGTTAAACAAGTTTGTCTGACACTTGTGTAGATATATAGCATCAAAGAATATCTTAATTGAATTGTTTTTCTAATAATTTCTTCTGTTTTCTTTCCAAAAGCCCATGGTTCTTGAGAGCACTTCTTGTTAATCGTATGATTTCTGAAATATGGATACAGACATCCAGCTTGATACCAACGAATAAGCAACTCAGCTCCTGGTTTTCCTGCGAATCCTCCAATATCTGGACCTATCATTAATTGACCAGAAGCAGCCATATTTAACATCATAGGAATCGAAATTTGTAAATGGTCCCAGTTGGCGATATTGTCACCTGTCCAAGTCCCTGCATACCGATGAGTTCCCAAATAAGCTGATCTGGAGTTGATATAGATTCGTTTGTTTGGTAACAGTTTTTCTAATCCTTCATAAGCTGCTTTTGCCATTAAATGACCATACTCATTATGCACCTCTTTGTGTAAACGAGGATTGCCTTCATTTGGATGGATAATATCATCCCCTATTGTTCCTTTTTCGTTAAAAAGAGATGGATCGTTCATATCAATCCAAAAACCACTAATGCCTACATTTGTTAGAGCAGAAAAGTGACCACCAAACCATTCACGAGTTTTTATCTGAGTAAAATCAGGAAAATGACAATCACCAGGCCATACAGGACCAGTAAATACAGAACCATCGGGATTTAAGCAAAAATGACCTCCTTTAAGTCCTTCTTTGTAAATTTTATATTTAGGATCTACTTTAACTCCTGGGTCTGTCATGGCCATTAAACGAAAACCTTGTTCTAGAAGATCTTTTGATAATTTCTTAGGATTGGGAAAATGAGTTTTATTCCATGTAAAAATTCGGTATTCATTCATATAGTCGATATCTAAATGTATGTAATCACATGGGATATTCCTGTTTCGAAATTCTGAAGCTAGTTTTCTTACTTCTGATTCTGGATAATATGACCAACGGCTTTGATGGTGACCGAGAGCAGAAATTGGAGGAAATGGAGCTTTACCGAGAAGATCAGCTAATTTTGAAAATACTTTATTTACTGTTGGACCAACAATAAGATAATAATTGATTCCTCCCCCATTAACATAGTATTTTGTTGAACAATCATCAGTGTCACCTATCTTGATTTGACTACGATTTGGATTATCAAATACAATTGCATAACAGAATCCGTTTGATCGAACTACAATTTGCACAGGTTGAGATTGATATAATTTTGAATCATCTGTGTTATATGAAAACGAATCAGTATTCCAGAAGGAAATTGTTTCACCCTTCTTATCTAATGGTCCTCCTTTTTCCCCAAATCCATAATAATTCTCACATCCAACTTCTGGTAATTTTTCTACCTTATACCAGTCTTCTTCATGATAACTAGGAAATTCCTCAGCAAATATTTGGAATCCAAATCCATCTTTAAAGATAATTTGTCCCTTTTCCTTATCTATCTCAGTAACAAGAAATACAATTGGTCCTGATTCCTGACTAATTGTAATTTTATCTTTCTCTTCCGTGGTTACTAAAGCTGGAGGTTTTTTACTTTCAAGTATAATTGCATCAGTTTGTGGAATATCAGATAAATTCTTAGAAAATCGAATATTTATAATTCCATTAGCTACAGATTTGATCTGAAATTCCCCATCCTCTAAGGATGCATCAAAATCATACTTACGAGCTTTACTGGAAACCATATTATTCATTTTGTTCCATTTTGATTCATCTTTAGGCAAAACCACCTTATTGTACTCTAACATTTTCTTTCTGAAGACATTATTTATTGCGAATTTTACCAACCAAAAGGGAATTTTTCCAACAATATCTGAAGACATTAATTGTACAATTAGCTAAGAATTCAAAAATTTATCTAGAGAAAACTGAATTTAAGTGAAAATATATACTAATAACCCTATCAAAAATGCAGTAAGAGTAATTGACGCTGCTGTAAATGAGCTTGCGGGAAGAATTCTCAGATCAATTGTGAATTTAGGATAAAATGGAGCTAAAGGTTTCATTTTACCAGACAACAAGTCCAGCAGAAAATGCCCTAAATAGACGCAAGAAGCAAGAATTGCAAGTTCGGGGTACGGTCCCCTTATCCCAAATATAAGATAACTTAATCCTCCTACAACTAACACTCCAAAAGGTTCATGCAACCAAGTATGATAAATGAAGTCATCTCTTTCATCTAGTGTTTGGAAATATACTTTGATTAGTTTTGGAACATTCCAAATTTTGATTTCCTTGAAATTTTTTCGATAGTAAAAAACATGGTCGTAGTCTACAAGAATTCCAAAAACAAACATAACAATAAGAAGCAGCCAAATAGGTATATCATGATAGAATTGAACAAATATCAGCCCAATTAGAACAGAAACGCTACCATGAGTCACAGCATCCATTATGCTCTTCAATCAAATGATAGTTAAAAATTTTATCATCAACCTTTTCTCAAAGTTTATTTAAAAGGAAGGTAATATTATTTTAATGGATTGCAGTACGTTTGATAAAATCATATCTACACCTTCTTTAGGGGATTCAGCTAGACGGGAAGCACTTCAAGATTTAATAAAAAACGGCTGCTTAACTTCTCTCTTTGGGCATGCTCAAACCTCTTCAAGGATTGATTGGGTAAGAAATTATTCACTTCTAGCTCTAACTAAATTTGCTTCAGTTAATACAAATGCTGAGGAAGTTGCAATTACTTTACAAGACGATGAAGTGTTACTAGATTATTCATTAGACAAGGAAAAACTAAAACTAAAAGCTGCAAAATTACTTTTTCTTTTCATAACTCTTGAAAATAAACCAAGAAAGTTCAAAAAAATTGCTCTAATGGGGTTAATAGTTGGAGAACATTGGAACTTCTGTTATGAACTGGAAGGGGATCCAAATATAGAAGAGTGGATTCAACGTACTATTCAATCAGCTCTTAAAACAAGAAAATAAAGAAAAAAGGCTATTAGATGACTAATTGTGCCTTTTCCTTTGTGAGTTGTTCAGCTTCAGCTGCAGCCTCTTCAAAAATTGAGTATATCTACTTTGATTTGAGTAAATTCACTTTTAAGAGGAGTAATCCACCACATATCCTTCTGCTTCTAGAAAATCTTTATAGCTAGTTAGAATCGCACTTCTAAGAAAAGCAACAGTTTCTGCATTAATAGAATGAATCATTATTTCCCTTAAAGTCAAGAAGAATTTTATCAAAATCTCATCAAAAGCTTTCATTCTTTCATTTGCATGAATAAATCTGAATTCATTTATTGGGCGACCTTTCTCTATTTCCCACTCTCGGCATGTCTTTTTTAGAACTGTCTCAATTCCAGATCTTTTCGTGCTAGGCATAGCATTCATAACACATTCGAGGAGTTTTTCAAAAATTTCCAACTGTCCCTTATTGAGCATAATCTTTCTCGATTTAATTATAATCGCATTGAGTTTTCCTTGTTCAAGCTCAAAACTTATACTCATTATACTATAAATTTGATTGCTCATCTATAAATATTTTCAAACTATATGCTATTTCACAAAAGAAAGTTGTAAACTTGTCTAGATATCACATGACAAACAATTTTAAATTACAAGCACCTAACCTATTGTATGACCGTTCATTTTCCCAAATCGGGTGATTATTCTGAAGAAATATTTACTCTAGTGAAAAAGCGACTAGAAAAGGGGGATATTAACCAAGTTATTATAGCTACAACCTCAGGAAACACCGCTTTAAAAGCAGCTAAAGCCTTTACTGGGGTTAAGTTGATAGCCGTCACTCATCAAGCTGGATTTCGAGAACCTGGTGAAATGGAAATTCCTGCTGAAGCAATTCAAGAACTTGAATCTAAAGATGTAACAGTTGTAACTGCTACTCATGTTTTAGCTGGTGTTGATAGAGCAGTTAGGAAAAAACATGGTACGTGGTTGACAGCTGAAATTATGGCTGAGACTCTGAGAATATTTGGTCAAGGTACTAAGGTTTGCGCAGAAATTGTTGCTATGGCAGCAGATGCTGGTGTCATTTCCTTGAACGATGTAATCGTTATCGGAGGAACTGGAAAAGGAGCTGATACTGCATGGGTTGTAAAACCTGCTCATTCCAGTACTTTTTTCCACATGAAGATGAAAGAGTTGTTATGTAAACCAGAGTGAATCAGTTGGCGTGAAGAAATGGAGTTTAACATCACTCAAGTAGATTGGGTACGAGACATAATTGCTCTCCTAGTTATTATTGTAACAGTGAACTCTATTTTCTTGCTTAAAGCATTAGGCTGCAAAAGGTGGCAGATAAGAAAGATAGGGCATATGATCTTGCATATTGTTGTTGCGTTCTTTCCATATTTCTTCGATAATCTATTTGATATTTATGTGTCAGTACTATTAGCTCTAGGGCTTTTCTTATTTCTTTCAGCTATACCACAAATTCAGTATCTTCAGAGAATATTCAAAATGTGTTCAAGAGAGGAAATTAACCCATGGGAATTGTTTTTTAACTCAATATTTACGGGTATAACACTCTTAGTCCTTCTTTGGTTCTTAAAAGATCAAGCTCTTTTGTTCATTTTTTCAGCAGCATATCTAACCATGAGTTTAGGTGATGGTTTGGGTGAAATGATAGGTAGACCCTTTGGCAGAATTAGGTATAAAATCTTTTCAGAGAAAAGCTTGGAGGGGTCTTTAGCAGTTTTTGTAGGAGCAGCTATTGCCGTTACAATTTCTCTCGCAGTTAACTCAATGATTATGTTACCTGGAGTATGGTGGAAAATTCTTGTAATAGCTGTAATTGGAGCAATTGTTGAATCTTTGAGTTACAAATTCCTTGATAATGCTACGCTTCCAGGTATTACTGCCCTAATGGTCTATTTATTCTTCGTTATACTGTGAAGGCTATTTTTTAGCATTAAGAAGATAGGTGGATTTTGTCAATCTCTCCCATTCTACGGTGAAATTGAATCTCTTACACATATCTTCGAGACTTTTGGGGGAAAGAAATTTGCTTCCAAAGAATAATAATTTCTCGAACAAAATAAGAAAGAATGTTTTCCAGTGGTCAGGATCAAATTCTCTTACCATTAAGTGACCCGGACTGCTTAGAATTTCATAACATTGTTCAATTGTTTCATCTTGCTTATGTATATGATGAAGAGTGTCATTAGCAAAAATCTGGGGAATTGATCCTCTTCGAAAAGGTAAAGCTTCACTTACACCTTGTACCATCATAACACTATTAGATTTCTTTTTCGCCTGATTTAACATCTCAAAGGATCTATCTAGAAGAATACAACCATTAACATGTTCTTCAAATAATGCAGCTATTCTTCCTGTTCCTCCTCCTAAATCCAAAATAACTTCATTTTGGAACAATGTTAGATTATCCAGAATTGTACTTAGGTCAAAACCTGGGATGATTTTATCATATCTTTTAGCAATCCAAGAAAATAAATCCATAAACTCTAAAAAAAGAACTTACATATAAATAAATGTAAAAAAAAGGAAAGAGAAAATTAGCAAACCTCTGTTGGCCATTCTTCGTCTTTATACCAGTAGGGTTTTCTGATCATTCCAAAGGCATTATGAGCTGCAACTGCTCCTTGAGCTACTGCAATCACAATCAGTTGATATTTTGAAGCTATATCTCCTATAGCAAAAACACCTGGAACGCTTGTTCTCATCTCTCTATCAACGGTAATATATTTTCCATCTGTTTCTAAACCTATATCTTCAAAAATTTCTAAGCTTGTTTTTAGACCAACAGCTAGAACACATTTATCAACTTCTACAACTTTTTCTTCTTTTGTTTCAACTTGTTCAAGTACTGCTCTTTCTAAGTTTTCTTCACCCTCTAAAGCTTTTAGCTGATGTGAGTAGATTATTTCTGCTAAATTGTTGTCTACGATTTCCTGAACTGTTGTTTCAGCTGCTCTAAAGGCATCTCTTCTATGACATAGATAGATCTTTTTAGCAATGCCAGCTATAGTCCTAACAGCATCAATTGCTGTATCTCCTCCACCAACAACTATGACAGTACTTCCTTTGAAGCGATTAGGATCTGTAACGAAGTTGTACAATCCTCTATCTTTTCGTTTGAACTTGTTTTCTCCTGGAACACCTAGTTCGGCTGGTCTTGAACCAGTAGCGATAACTAGACTTCTAAAATTATAGCGGTTTTCATTTGTTATAATAGTGAGAACATCATCCTTTTTCTCAACTTTAACAACTCTTTCATCAATAATTTCGGCATTTACTTCTTGACTTTGAATAACAAATTCATCAATAAGTCTTTTTGCTAAAATACTGGGGGCACCTGGATAATTTTCAACTATTTTTCGGCCATAAAGTGTAGTAACTATACCACCCAACCTACCTCCTTCAAAGACAGTTACTTTAAGTCCTTTATAGGCGGCAATGATGGCTGTACCCATACCACCAACTCCTCCACCTATGATTCCAAGATCTCCATGAAACATATCATCTGATGACATAAGAGCTGAAAAACGTTCATATTAATAATCTTTATGAACTGGACATGTTTAGGGTAAAAATATAATAACCTTATAGGATTAAATTTCCTATAATTGTTGAGAAGTGGTAGTTTTGGAAAACAAATATGCGCAGAATTTGGAAATTTATAATG
>JAAFKI010000039.1 GCA_021399345.1 Candidatus Heimdallarchaeota archaeon | reverse complement strand
CCAATATGTAAATAACCCAAAAGGAAAATACCTAAAGAACAAGCTAGAGCAACCACACCGGCTACAGAAGCAAAGACGTACATGTCTTTAACAAAAGAGGATTTCTTACCCCTTGGAGGTCTTTTCATTAAACTAGGATCATATGGATCAAAGGATAAAGCAAGAGCAGGTAAAGCATCTGTTAACAGGTTCAAGAAAAGAATCTGTAATGGAAGGAAGGGAATCTCTTGCCAAATCGAAAAGACAATAAGAACAGCGAAAATCTCATCAAAATTACAACTGAGAAGGTAACGAATGAATTTTTTCATGTTTTCAAAGATATTACGACCCTCTTCAACAGCATTGACAATGGTGTGAAAAGCATCGTCAGTTATAACCATATCAGCGACTTCTTTGGTAACGTCAGTACCTGTAATGCCCATGGCGACACCGATATCACTTTTCTTGATCGCGGGTGCGTCATTGACTCCATCACCTGTGCACGCCACTATATGGTCTAGTTTCTGCAATGTTTCTACTACTCTGTATTTGTCTTTTGGACTCATTCTCGAGTAAACTTTTATTTTCTCTATTTTTCCTTCCAGTTCTTCGTCTGGCATTAAAGAAAACTCATCTCCACTTACGACTAGATCTTCCTCAGTTTCCAGAATACCTATTTCTTCTGCAACTGCCATCGCTGTTGCTTTCTGGTCACCAGTTATCATTACTGTTGTAATTCCAGCTATCCTACATTCTTCTATTGCTCCTTTTACTTCTGGTCTTGCTGGATCAATCATTCCTGTAAGTCCTAGGAAAATCATATCATCTTCTATTTCATCGACTTTTTCTTTGTCGTATCCTTTTGGTACTTCTCTGTATGCTACCGCTAGTACTCTCAAGGCTTTTTCAGACATTGCTAGGTTTGCTTCAAGAATCTGTTGTTCTAGTTCCTTAGTCATCTTTTGATTCTTTCCATCCTTCATTGCAGAATTACATCTTGTAATAACTACTGGTGGGCTTCCTTTCATATAAGCGAACAATTTTCCATCTTTTTCATGAATAGTTGTCATTCTTTTTCTGTCTGAATCAAAGAATATTTCGTGATCTCTTTTGTACATCTTTTCCTTTGTAAACCCTGCTTTATCTCCCAAAACTATCAAAGCTGCTTCTGTTGGATCTCCTTTTATATCGATATGTCCTTCATTTCGTAGAACCCCAGAGTTATTACAATGATAGACTGTTTCAATTAACTGGTTTAGAACTGGCTCTTCTAATGGATCTATTGTTTTCCCATCTTGTGTAAATTCTCCTTCTAACAGATATCCTGATCCTCCAATTTCTGTTTTTCCTTGGAGCGTAAACACTTCTTTAACAGTCATTTCGTTTCTTGTTAATGTACCTGTTTTATCACTGCAAATATAATCTACTGAGCCTAATGTTTCTACTGCTGGCAATCTTGAAACAATTGTTTTCCTCTTTGCCATCTTTGATACACCAATTGCCAAAGTAATTACAATCGCTGCTGGTAATCCCTCTGGTACTGCTGAGATTGCTAGTGCGATTGCTACTTCGAAACTTTCTAGTAGAGGTTCTCCTAGTGCTGAATTTACAATCATAACTATTGCACATATTACTAGAATAATTATCCCTAGAACTTTCCCTAGTTTGTCTAAAGCTTGTTGTAGTGGGGTCATTTCTTCTTTTACTTGTGTAAGTTCAGCAATTTTACCCATTTCTGTTCTCATTCCAGTTTCTACAACCATGGCTTTAGCTCTTCCATATACACTAGTGGTTCCTGAATAAATCATGTTCTTTCTATCATGGAGTCTAGCATCTGCGGAAACTATTTCCAAGTTTTTAGTTATTGGGTTGCTTTCTCCTGTTAATGGAGCCTCGTCTATTTTGAAACTATTAGCTTCTAATAATCTGCAGTCTGCGGGTATTTTGTCTCCAACCTCTAGATTAACTAAATCTCCTGGAACAAGATCACTGCTGTGAATAATTTGTTCTTTTCCTCCCCTAATTACCACAACATCTTGCTCAAAATATTCTTTCAATTTCTCCAATGCTTGATTGGATCTAAAATCTTGAACGAAACCAATAATAGCATTCAAAATAACTATTGCAAATATCGCTATTGCATCAATTATTTCCGTTCCATGCTCCAACAATGTTGCATTAACAATTTCAGGATCGTTGAGTGCATGGATATAACTATTGAGTCCGAAACCTATACTAATAACACCTGCCGCAATAAGGAGCAGCACAAGGAAGCTTGTAAATTGCTCAGTGATCATTTTTAGAACTTTGAATTTTTCAGTTATAGTTAGCTTATTATGCCCATACTTCTCTAACCTATCTATAATCTCATCTTCCCTAAGTCCTGTTTCTGTACTATCTAGTTCATCAAAAACCTTTTTTGAATCATAATTATGCCAAGGAATTATTACAATTTCTTCTTCGGTTATTTCTTTTTTCTTCTTTTTTTTCAGCATTTCTACACCAATTTTAGGTTGAATTAAAATAAACTTTACAATTTGATTTTACCAGTGGGTTTAAAAGTTTTATTTGAGCGACATAAAAAAAAGAAGCTCTTGAGAGAATTAATCAAGATGTTTTTTCAGACCTGTAATTAGTTTATCAATATCTTCCTCGTTATTGTAGAAATGAGGGCTAATTCTCAATCCGCCATATCGGCTGGAAACAATAATATTGTCTTCTTTTAGTTTCTTTGCTATTTCTACATTTTTTGGAACTCTAACATTAACTACACCTGAACGATATTCCCGTTCTAATGGTGTCACAAACTCATAATCACCTAATTGTTGTAGTTCATTGATCAGGTAATCTGTTAACTGTAAAATTCTTTTTTGAACATTCTTAATACCAAATTCTAAGATTATACCCATTCCACCACTAGCCACAGCATAAAGAAAATCACTAGGATTAACATTCATGTACCTGAAGATATCTTCCATGTAAACCATATCGTTGACATTCCAATAGAGTTCATCGTGATTGTCCAATTCCACTCCTTGATAACTAGCAAAAGGAGGATCAAATTCCTTTATTAATTTCTTTTTCATGTAAAACCAACCAGCTTGATTAGGCCCTAGGAGCCATTTAGTTGTTCCACAAGTTAAGAAATCTACATTCCAATTTTTCACATCATTAACCATAGCTCCAGAAGATTGGATGGAATCTATTACTATCAAAGCATCATTCTCGTGAGCTATTTTAGCTATTTCCTTAACATCTGCTTTAAATCCTGATAACCACTGAACATGAGAGAGTAAAACAAGTTTGGTATTATTATCCACTTTCTGTGCAAATTCTTCAGGGAGAATTCTGTTTTTTCTGTCGGGTACAGGACGATACTCGATTCCCTTAGTCTTTTTTAAGAAAAGTGCTTGATAGACCTGAGCAACATAATCATTCCAGTAACAAACAATGTTACTATCCTTTTCATAATTGATGAGATTTGCTGCTAATCTAGAACCTGCTGTGACGTCAGGAGTGAATAAAATTTCTTCTTCAGAGGCATTAATCAACTTACTAAATTGTACTCTAGAATCTTGCTTCTTCTGATTTGATTCTTCAAAATCAAACTCTCCCCAACATTTTGTATAATGCTGAATAGCTTCTGCAGTTTTTCCATGTAGAGGACCTCTTGCTGCATGATTGAGAAAGGTTCTTTTTGCTATGGTTGGGGATTCTTCTCTAATTCTATGGATATAATTCATATTCACAAAATAAGAAAAACAAATAGTGCCTTTATAGTTTTCCCAATAAGGATGACTTTATTTTTTACTCTCGGAATATTTTCTATGTTTAACCATAGAAACTGCTAAATTATCGATCATTTGAGTTATACCTTTGGAGCTTTTCGCTGATACTTCAAAATAAAGATTTTCTATGCCTTCCCTATTAGCTGTTCGATTCAATCGAAAAACATATTCTTTTGCATCAATAGGATTAAGTGTTCTCTGACTAACCTCTCGCATATCAGACTTGTTTCCAACAATCACAACAGGAATATTACCATGTCCGCTATAATTCAACAGTTCTTCCATCCAGAACGGAGCGTGTCGAAATGAATGGGGAGAAGTTATATCATAGACAACTAAAGCCCCATTAGTATTAAGATAGTGTTTTGATCTATGCTCGTTGGAAAGCTCTCTTCCAGGAATATCGTATAAACTAATTGTAACCTCTTGTCCCTCAACCTTTCTAGTAAATTCTATTAATTCTAACTTGATAGAGGGTTTTTGTTCCGCTCCGGGAATTGTTTTAGCAATTTGATGAAAAAGAGCAGTCTTACCGACACCATAATCTCCCAAAACTAGTACCTTAAACTTCATGTTCTCAACCACTGACAATTACAACAATATATTCATTTTACAAAAAGCTTACCATCTATCCTTTTTAAAATCTTGTACGTATAGCATTGCCTAATCGAGTAAAAGCTTCATCTATATTCAAACGTGTTTTAGCACTTGTTTCTAAGAAGGAATTTTCAACACCAAAGCTTCTAGTTCCCTTATTTAAGATGTTAATGAACTTCTGTACTTCCTTGTTGCTAACACTTTTTCTGGTTCTTAAATCAGATTTATTAGCAAGAAGGACAATAGGAACAACAGATTTTCCACAGTATTTGAAAAGTTCTCGAATCCAAATAGTGCAATCTTTCAGACTTTTACGATTAGTTATGTCAAAAACTACTAAAGCACCCATACTACCATTGTAGAATCTTCCACGTACCTCTTTAAAGATAGGCTGACCTGCTAAATCCCAAATCTGAAAACGCCAAATCTCATTAGGATTAATTTTCTTTTCTATTACGCTGAAATCTGCTCCCAGAGTCATTTGATGTGAATGAGAAAAACCATGCCCCATGTACCTATTCCGGATAGAAGTTTTTCCAACTGCTCCATTTCCCACTAATGTGATCTTGAAGACATATTCAGCTTTATTCACATATACTAAAATCACTAGTAACTAAAAAAGATACTTATTACAAGAAACTATTTCGTTAAGAGAAACTTTTTAACCCCATAAAGAAATCACGAAATTAGATGCCACAAATCAAAAGTCCCAAACCTAAGCTTGCTTTATCAACACTTATTTTTGGGCACTTCCTAAACCATTTTTATGCTTATGTCTTAGGTGTATCTCTATTAGTTATTAGGCAACCAGGCAGGCTAGATAATCTAGTAAGTATTGTGGTAAAATCTTCTCAACAGTTTACATCAGAACTAGTTGATAAAATGGTTATTTTCAACAGATTACCCGATCTGACAACAACTCAAACAGGTCTGCTAATAACACTTCAGATGATTGTTTTTGCAGTAATCACTCTAGGAGTAGGAGTGGTTGGAGACAAGTGGTTGAGAAGTAAGAATGTTTTTGTTCCACTTGGATTAATAATTATGGCAACTCACTTATTTGTTGCAGCTTATACAACAACGATTGTAGGCCTTATCATAGCTATTCTTCTTGTAGCACTAGGAGCTTCATTTTATCACCCAGTTGCATATGCCAGTATAGCTGATCTCTACGAGGAGAAAAAAGGGTTGATGATGTCGCTTAATGCAGGTTTAGGAATGACAGGAACTGCAATTATACCTGTTATGATAACTATCTTTCATACAAGATTCGGTTGGAGAAATTTCTTCATAGCTTTAGGGATAACTTGTTTAGTTTTTGGAGTAGCTATTTACTTTGCCCTTGACAAATTAATTGAGTATAATTTTACTGAGGAAGAATTAGAGAAAAAGAGAATTAACAAAAAAAGCATGAACAATGGTGCAAGGGCAAAGAATTGGTTCAAGAAAGAATTTTTAGTGTTAATGACTTTAGCAATAATTACTTGTTTGTTTTATTCTTCATTTAGATCAGGGGTTTTCAGAATATCTAGTAATTATATGGCATTTCTATTCGTAGACCTTTATAATTTCGATCTTAATACAGCGGGTTGGGTTATATCTTTAATCTTTGTAATAGGAGGATTAACGGCACTTCTTGGAGGAATAATGAGTGACAAATATACCACAAGTCTAACAATGCTAATCTCATTAGGTGGGTCTGCAGTATTGCTTCTGGTAATCTTCTTAGGGTCAGCGGTTTTCCCATTATGGCTAACAATTGCACTATATTTCCTCTTCGTAGCAAGTCTATATTTTTCAGCAGCAGCAGGAACGAAATATGTAGCAGAAAATGTACCTCAAGGTTCGAGATCGACAGGAATAAGTCTATTATTTGCATTTCCAAGTACATTAGCTGCATTATTTCCATGGATATTTACTAAGATTTATGATAATCCAAACCCAAATTCAAAATTATGGTCAATTGCATTTATTCTGCTATTAGCAGTGTTGGGAACAGCAGCAGCAACAACTCTCTTCATAAGAGATGTAAAACAAGGAAATATAGGTAAAAGAAAAAAGAAGAAAACAGAGTTAATCATAGCTGATGATACAATCTAAATCATCAATTTTTCCCTCTCATCTCCTTTATTTAAGTATTAGATAAATCGTTAAGTAGAGTCAGTAAGTTTTAAATATAAATGGTTTAAATAAAGCCCACTAAGAAATAAAAAAAGTGTATATAAAATGGTACCACTTATTATATTAATTGCTATTATAGCCGGTATTATATCAATTTTAGCTGCGATATATTTCACAATTATGGTGATGAAGAAAGATCGTGGAAACGAAAAGATGATAGAAATATCCGGGTATATTGAAACAGGAGCAAAACATTTCCTCTGGGTCCAATATCTGGTTCTAGCTGCATTTGTTGGTGTTCTGTTCTTTGTAATATTACTATTCCTACCATCAGAGATGACTGGTCAAGTAGTTCCAATATTAACTACTCCCTTTAGACTAAACTGGGAACAAGCTTTGGCATATCTGATTGGATCATTAGCATCGATGTTTGCAGGATGGTTAGGTTTGATTGTAGGAGTTAAGACTAATACACGAGCTGCTCAAGGAGTAACAAAAAGCGTCAAAGAAGGGTTCGATATTGCCTTCTTTGGAGGTTCAGTAATGGGATTAGCCGTAGTTGGTGTAGCCCTATTAGGTGTTGGAGGTATCTATTGGATATTTGTACCAGCACTTGAACCAGTATTTGGTGCAACACTTGCTACATCATATGCCACAAAAGTAGTTTTAGGCTTCAGTTTCGGAGCTAGTACTATCGCTTTGTTCATGAAATGTGGAGGAGGTATATTCACCAAAACAGCAGATGTTGGAGCAGATCTAGTAGGTAAAGCTGAATACAATTTACCTGAAGATGATGTCAGAAACCCAGCTACAATCGCCGATAATGTCGGCGATAACGTAGGCGATATTGCAGGTATGGGTAGTGATTTACTCGATTCTTACGTTGCTTCAATTGTTGCCGCAATGATTTTGGGTACAACATTTGGTGCTCTAGGTTTTGAAATTTACTTTGTTATTCTACCCATATTAGTTGCAGGAGTAGGTTTAATTGCTTCGTTAATTGGTATTTTCCTCGTTAAATGGTTAGGAAGAGAAAATCCAGGAAAGGCTCTAAACTTAGGAACATATCTATCAACAGTAATGGTAGCTGGTTTTGTTGCAATATTGATTTGGATACTTACAACTCAACTTCCAGGTAGCACAACTCAATTATGGCGTGATTACTTCGCAATATTAATCGGGCTTGCTAGTGGAATTATAATCGGTTGGACTTCAGATTTCTTTACAAGAGAAGACAAACCACCAACAAAAAATATTGCTTTAGCCGCTGAAGAAGGACATGCAGTTACGATACTTT
This sequence comes from Candidatus Heimdallarchaeota archaeon, assembly GCA_021399345.1. Classification (GTDB taxonomy): domain Archaea; phylum Asgardarchaeota; class Heimdallarchaeia; order Heimdallarchaeales; family Heimdallarchaeaceae; genus UBA460. The sequence continues at coordinate 142 of JAAFKI010000039.1, read as the reverse complement.
CTGGTTTCTCATATGGTTTAATCAGTGTTGTTCCTCCAGCTCTCGGTATAATTGTTGCCATGGCAGTATCATTTATGCTTGATGGTGTTTTTGGTGTTGCTTTAGCAGCTGTTGGTATGCTTTCTATTGTTGGAACAATTGT
>JAAFKI010000038.1 GCA_021399345.1 Candidatus Heimdallarchaeota archaeon | reverse complement strand
TGTGGGCGGGGTAGGAGGGGATGTGACGTCCCCGTGATGTGCCCCAGGCACTTCTAAAGAATTTGTACAAAATTCATGTCATATGAATAACTTCCTCAAAAAAAATATAAATCTTACTTAATGGCTACCAATAAGAGAAATATAATTACCAAGGCACATCTTTGGCGCCTAGTGAATAGGCTAGAACGTTTGCTCCCAAATGAAAAAGTGGAGCAATAATCAATATTGTTACAATAAATTGCCAAGGCATAACCTTGAAAATAGGCCAACTCCAAAGCAAACCAAATAGAATATATCCAGATTGGTCAAAAACAGGAAAACTCCCTCCAGATTGAATGTTTATCCGTCTTTTAATAAAAGAACCAAACATGTCTCCAAAGTTACTTCCCCAACCCATTAATATTCCTATCCACATGGGGTACTGTAAACCCAATGTACCATATCTTAGAATCATAAGATCATGCGCTAGATAGAAGACTACAATACTAGCAAATAAACCACTTAATATTCCAGTTAATAACCCCTGTATAGTTTTATGATCCCCCAAAATTCTCTTTCCATCGAAGAAATTCTTGTAAAAATCAACTGGAAAACCACCACCAAGTAAAGCGGGAGCGGCATTGGAAATCATTATGGGAGCTGCGAATAGAAAAGCTAAGCCAACATCTAATAAGAATTCAACAAAGGACATTTTTGGAACATCACTTCAACTCTACTCATGATATATAAAATATACGGAAGAATATCTCGGATAAATTTGTCTTGTTTGTCATACAAAAGCCTTAATTTAGAGTTGATGTACATAAAAATAGAATGCTCGATTTAGCAGTAATATATTCAGATTTATTCAAAAAACACGATATGGATAGAGCTCATCCAGAATCCCCCCTTAGGCTAGATGAGATGATGAAAGCATTCAAGAAGATAGAAAAAGAATCTAAGTATTCCATTGATTTTTTTGATCCTGAACCAATAGAGGAGGAAAATATTCTTTCTGTTCATGTCCCAGACCATATTGCTAAGATTCGTGCAATTTCTCAAGCTGGAGGAGGTGCGATTACAATGGACACAACTCTCAATGAGCATACTTATTATATAGCAAAGTTGTCAGCTGGTGCAACCAAACAAGCTGTAGACTTAGTAGATCAAAATAAAGCTCAGAGAAGTTTCGCCGTTGCTCGCCCACCTGGTCATCATGCTGAGTTTAATTCAGCAGGAGGTTTCTGTTATTTCAACAATGTGGCTATAGCTGCAGAGTGGTTAATTCAATACAAAGGTTATAATCGTATAGCTATTATTGACATCGATCATCATTTTGGAAATGGAACCTCTCATATCTTCTATCATCGTAAAGATGTTTGTTACATCTCTTTGCACGCCCATCCCAATTACTCTTATCCGGGATCTGGTTTTCCTACTGAGATAGGTGTTGTAGAAGGAAAGGGGTATAATGTCAATGTTGCTTTACTGCCTGGAATAAAAAGTATGGATTGGTTGAAAGCATTGATTTTTTCACTGAATATAGTTAGACAATACAAACCTGAATTTATTCTCGTTTCAGTAGGTTTTGATTCTTTAGCTGGAGACCCCGTCGGAGTTATGAGTGTTGGATCAAATGCGTTTTATGCAGCCGGTTACCTTCTTAATGAAATTGCACAAGAATGTTGCGAAGGTAAAATTGCTTGCACTTTAGAAGGTGGATACAAACTTGATCAATTAGAAGACGTAACTTCAAAATTCATATTGGGGTTGCTTGGAAACAGACCATACATCTTAGACAAATTAGAAGAAACTGAAACTTCAGAACATACTGCTAGTATGTTGAAACAGGTTAGGAAGGCCTTAATTGCTCATTGGAGATTTTGAAGAAACTACTCTATAAAAATGGGAATAGTTTTTAAACATCTATTTTATTTCAAATCATATGTCTGAAGTTTTTGAAGAAGAGGTTGAATTAGAAACTAAGACTTCCTTAAAGAATGTCTTTATTTGGTCTTTGTATGACCTTGCTAACACTGTTTACTCTATGATAATAGTTTCATTAATTATAAATCAATATGTTCTTATTATTGGTCAAAGAGTAAACGGTTTTACCTATGCGAAATCAGAAATGATTTTCGCTACAGTTGTAATGGTCATGCAATTAATTATTGCAATTGGAATGCCAATAGCCGGAGCTTTAAGTGATTATGCGGGCAAACGTAAGCCTTTCGTAATCGTTCTAACTGGAATTATACTGATTTTTGCAAGTCTATTAGGTATATTTCAAAGCCTTTGGTTGGTTCTATTATTCTATGTGATTGCAAACATGGCATATCAATGGAGTCTTGCTTTCTATGATTCGATGTTACCATTTATTGCAGCACCAAAACATGCTGGAAAAGTTGGTGGTTTTGGAGTAGCTTTTGGTTACTTAGGAACAATAATTGGTATTGCCGCAATGTTAGTTCTTTCAAGTATTTGGGGATCGCCTAGAAGTAATCCTGATGACGGATGGGTTAAGTTTGGCTATCTTGATGAATGGTGGACTTATGTAATTGCAATGGGAATTTTCCTGATTTTTGCATTACCTTTCTTTTTCGTAAAAGAGAGAAAGAAGAAAGGCGAGACACCACCTATGAAGCAACTTGTAAAAGGATCTTTCAAACAATTAGGAACTACATTTAGAGATATTAGACAACACAGAGAGATGTTCAAATTTATCATTGGATATTTCCTAATAGTTGAAGTAGCTAACGTAGTTATTATCAAAATGATTCTTATTGTGACTGATGGAATGGGTATGGACTATAGTTTTGCAAACTACTTCATCATTATCGCTACTATATCAGCTGTCATATTTACGTATCCTGTAGGAATATTCGCTGATAAAAAAGGTGCAAAAGCAACTTTTGTCATGGTCTGTGGTTTCTGGATAATTGCACTAGTTATATCAATCATTGCTTCAATGGCTTGGTCTCCAATTGCAGTTCCTGAAATGCTTGGTGGTGCTGAAGGTAATGGCTGGTCTTTTCCATTTATCATGGTTTTATTGATGGGAATTTTAGCTGGACCTGCTTTAGGAGGAACTTGGGTTGCACAAAGATATATGGTTATTGAACTTGCACCAAAAGAGAAGTTTGGTGAATATATGGGTTTCAGTAAATTATCTGGTAAAGTTTCTGCATCTATTGGACCAATCATTTGGGCAGCCATTATCGCGTTAAGTGATCCAAATGGCGCCAATTGGGACATGAATGTTACTTATGCTCTAGCTGTTGGTGTTGTAGGCCTCATTATGATAGCAGGACTAATTGTAATTCTCTTTGTTAAACCCACTAGAAGCATATTAAAAGAAGATGGGATGGTAGCAGCAAAATAATTACCAATCCCCATCAATCCTTTTTTTCTTTTAAAACACCCACAACAAGAGTTTTAATTTCTCCTTATCTATATTAATTTGATGTCTAAAGGAAGTCAGGTTTCAAAAGAAGTTCTAGATAAAATGTCAAAACTCATCATTGGACGAAAGAAAGAGCTAGAAATGATGGTTAGAGCTATTGAAAAGGATTTACCAATTATTATTGAAGGTCCAGTTGGAACTGGAAAAACAGAGATGGCCAAAGCTTTAGCAGAGAGTCTTGAAAGACCTTTCATTAGAGTAGATGGTGATGATAGTTTAACATCTATTAAACTGAAAGGTTGGTATGACCCTCCTCTTGTTCTAGAAAAGGGTTTTTCTAGAGATACATTCATTTCAGGACCTTTAACTGAGGCAATGGAAGAAGGAGGATTATTTTTCTATAATGAAGTTAATCGAGCTCCTTCTGAAACAATTAATGCTGCACTAACAGCTCTGGATGAGAGGTTGATTACTATACCTCAGCTAGGAGAAATTAAAGCACGGAAAGGTTTCATACCTGTTTTCACATATAATCCACAAGACACAGTAGCTACAAATCCCTTACCAAAAGCATTCTATGATCGTTGTATTTGGATCAATGTTACTCATCAACCTTTGGAAGAAATGATCGAAATTGTGAAACTTCGAACAAGTAGCACAGACAACTTTCTAATTCGAATTTCATGTGAAATTGTTGAAGCTTCACTTAATCATCCTGAGCTAGAATATGGCTCAACTGTTCGTGGAGCAATACAATTAGTATATCTCTTTAGAGCAAATGAAAGAATAGATGAGATTGAACTTATTGAGAGAGCAATATCCGTTCATTCTCGGAAGATTAGAAGCAAAACTTCCAGTAGAAAAAGTGAAGTAAAAATTATAGAAGAAATCATCTCTAAAGTCTTGTCTAAATATGACGACAATAGGATTACACGAAAAAAAGAAGACTAGGTGACCTTACATCATCTATTGTAGGGGATGAACCGTTTCTTACTTTCCCATCAAATGCTGGCCGAATGACCATTAACGAGATTCATCTTGAACTTGGTAAAAAAGAAGATAATATGGCACGTATTATTGAATTAGCTGAAAGAGCAGCAAAGGAAAGTAATTTGGAGGGTTTAAGACTTATTGCGACCAATTATCCCATGATAGCAGCTAAAATACTTAATAAAATTGAATTAACTGATCAAATGTTAGATAATCTTACTGGAGAAGATTTGATTCAACTGTATTCTAGAACAAAAAAACATCTTAACTATAATATTCGCAAGAAACTTCTAGAAAAACTTATACCATTCATAACAGAAAAAGCTAAAACTATCTTCAGACGGGGGATTTCATCATCTGTTTCTAGATATGTAAATTATGAACCAGGTGATTCTTGGGAAATCGAAATGACTTTCGAAAAAATGTTGAGTAGTGGAAAGCAAGTTCCTGATTATGATAGTATAGTGGTCAAAGAACCTTCAAAAAGAAAGAAAAGTATTGTTATCTGTATTGATAAAAGTCTAAGTGTTTTGCGATTGATCCATCAAATTGTTTTGATGGCTTCTGTTTTGTCTCTTTCAGTTAAGAGAGACAATTTTGCTATTATAGAATTCGATTCAGAAGCTCAACTGATAAAGCCTATGGCAAAGAGAATCCCACCTGAAGAACTAGTGGAACTGATTTTGAATATTGAAAGTGGTGGAAAAACAGATTTAGATGGAGCCTTACAATTGGCTACAAAGCAGCTAAAAGATAGCTCATCTCGAGAAAAAATCATCTATATCATTAGTGACCTTGAGAGAACCACAGGAAGAAATCCACTTCCAACTATTCAGCGTATTCCAGATCTAAGAGTAGCTTATGCTAGAACATACAGACGAGTTTCCTTTGTTGATGAAATCGTTTCTCTATCAAATGTAAAGATAGTTGAATTGAATCATAATTCCGATTTAGTGGAATTAACTACCAAACTAGTTTCATGATTTGGTTTTCTTACTCTTTCTTAGTGCGATTATTTGGTCTGTAATAATTGTAGCTAACCCAATTCCACTCAATATTCCTCCTTCTATAACTGCTTGTTTTCTATGTATAACATAATTTATAGCAATTTTAGCTTCATAAATAAAAGATTCAGTTGTGTTCCATTCTTCTACAAATGTAATTAAGAAAACTGTTTCTTCTTCCTCAGTTTCATTCATGGTTATAAGAATACCAGAAGATATTTCATCTCCAATTAGTTTGGACTCGAAAATACTTTCATCTTTTGCTTGATTAGTTAAGATTGAATAAGAAGCAATCAGCTGTTCATAAGTGATATTTTTATCATAGTAGTTATTCGTCAAATTTTCAAAATTACCAAAAAAATTAATGAAAGTAACATTATTGGTAGTAAGGACTGTAACATTATAATCAACTAAACCTGTTTCACTACTAAAATTGACTAAAGTAGTAGCTTGAGGTTTATTCACAAAAGCTATACCCAGAGTAGGATCGAAGAGTGATTGCGTACTCTTGTATTCATATGAAATTTCATAATCCATAGATCTATTCAATCCAATAATAGGTCCCAGCATTAAACCTAAGAATATTAGAAATATTCCAAAGAGTGTGAGTTGTCTCTTTATCAAACTCCACGTTGCTTTTAAATTTATATAAAATTTCTTCCGGTCTTCTACTGGTTTCCGTTTCTTTCTTCTGAATGCTGGAAATAGGATTACTAACATCCATACAATGAATAAGAGAACATGAAATGTGAACTGAGCAATGTATAAATCCAGAAATTCTCCATAAATTGATTGAAGTTCGTCTTGGGACAGGTCTATGAAAAACATCCTTTGTCCTTCAGTCATGGAATAAATCGACCAATCTGGAATCAAACCAACAAAGGTCAATGGAAAGAACAACCATGCTTCGTTTCTGAATCGAAGATAAATTGAAAGATCGTACAGATTATTATCTAGAGGCCAGAATAGCATAAGTGGTCCCCAGCTTAGGTCTAGAAAGATATGAATTATCCACATCAGTGAAGCTAGTTTAACAAACCTTACAATCTTATGAGTTGCTGATTCTATTGGACTTGCGTCTTTATTGATCTTATCTATCACTAACATACTGAAAAGAATGAAAGTGGGAAGAATCAAGCTGTGCGTGTAAGATCTGTGATACCCAATAAGTAAATCTATATCGGGGAGAACTGCTACAAGATTAATAAGTATAAACTCCCACCTATGTTCTTTATAGTATGCCTTATTCTTCTTTGATAATAATAACCATACAATAATACCTTGTACAGCTAGATGTGTGGGTGTATATGTCATTTACTTCACTAATTGTTAGTTCTGTTAAGTTTACGCTTGCTTATTTTTATTATTAGCTTTTATACTAATAAATAATTATATCTATTGAAAGTAAATCTAAGACTAAGACTAAGTAAGACTTATTACTTTGATTATAAAATGAAGTTTGTAGCGTAGGGTAGACACAAATGCACATAGATATGCAATCCAGTCCAAGCGAAAGGTTCAGAGAGTTCTTTCAAGCATATCAAGATGAAAATGGAAGATATGTGTATGTTGAACAAGTTCAAAAAATGTCTTTAGAAGGGCTTTTATCCCTTTTTGTAAATTATGATGATTTATTACGATTTGATCCTGTATCTGCTAAAAGACTTCGCGAAGAACCTGAAGATACTATCAGAGCAGCAGATGATGCATTAGTAGAGGTATTGGTGATTGAAGATCCCATTTATGCTTCTAGTGATGAAACCGCAGGTTTATTTCATGTTCGTTTTTCAAATCTTCCAGATATAGTTGACCTACGTCGTTTACGGTCAGTTCATTTAGGAAATTTGTTATCTGTTGAAGGCATTATTATTCGTCAAACTGTAGTTAAACCTCTTTTGATTCAAGGTATTTTTCAATGTACTAGAAAGGGGTGTGAAGAAGTTCATTTTGTCCCACAAGAAGGAGGATATTATACAGAACCATCAAAATGTAATAATCCACAGTGTACAAATACTAGTTCTTTCAAACTCTTGACTAAAGATAAAAATACAATTTACACAGATTTTCAATCTGTCACTGTTCAAGAAAAACCAGAAAGTCTTCCTCCAGGTCAAATTCCTCGTTCTGTCCCAGCAAGATTAATAGGCGATTTAGTAGACACTGTCAGAGCAGGAGATAGAGCAATCGTTTCTGGTATTCTCCGTATGAAAATAAAAGGTAAACAAAAAGGAAAACTGGCTACATTTGACCCCTGGTTAGATGTAAATTTTGTTTCATCTAGAGAAAAGGAGTTTGAAGAGATTGATATTGATCCTGATACAGAACAAGAAATTTTAGCTCTTTCTACAGACATTAACATCCACAGAAGAATAGTCAGATCTGTTGCCCCTTCTATTTATGGAATGGAGACATTAAAAGAAGCTTTAGCAACAGTTCTGTTTGGAGGTGTATCCAGAGTTGCTCCTGATGGCATGAAACAGAGAGGGGACTCTAATCTATTGATGATAGGAGATCCTGGAGTCGCCAAGTCACAATTACTTCAATATGTTCATCGCCTTGCTCCCAGAGGATTGCTTACCTCAGGAAAGGCAAGTTCTGCAGCTGGGCTAACTGCAGCTGTTATCAGAGATGCTGAAACTGGTGAGTTTGGTTTAGAAGCAGGAGCTTTAGTATTAGCAGATCGGGGAATATGCTGTATTGATGAATTTGACAAAATGAATCCAACTGATAGATCCTCAATTCATGAAGCGATGGAACAACAATCTTATCACCCAAGTTTTGAAATATCATTTTTGGATGGTCAAAAACTACAAATTGGAAGTTTTGTTGATAATCTTTTCAAAGAAAATGAGGAATCTAAAATCATAGGTAAAGATTGTGAAATACTTCCTGTAGAGAATCATGGTTTCAATGTTTTAACTACAGATTTCAAGACTATTTATGATACAAATGTTAATAGAGTCAGTCGTCATATAGCTCCAGAAGAGTTTATTCGGATAATATACTCAAATGATGTAGAATTACTAGTAACTCCTGAACATCCAATCTATGTTTTAAATAATGATGAAGTTATTACTATTGATGCTGAAAATGCTAAGAAAGGTATGTTAGTTCCTAGTGTATCAAATGAAAAAATAGAGTTGGATAGAGTAAAGATAATTAAAACTAAAAAACTACATAATAAGGGGGAACTTGCAACAAAATGGGTTTATGATGTCACAATTGAGCCAACAGAGAATTTCATAAGTCACGGACTTGTTCTTCATAATACCGTCAGTATAGCAAAAGCTGGTATTGTCGCTCAACTCAATGCAAGAACAGCAATTATTGCAGCTGCTAATCCTCGTTTTGGAAGGTATGAAGATTCTCGCCCTCCTGTTGAGAACATTAATCTCCCCCCAACTATTTTATCGCGTTTTGATTTAATCTATATTATTCGCGATGTACCAGATGTAGAGACAGATAAAAGAATGGCTAGACATATCTTGGAATTACGAAGAGGTCATGTTATTGAAGATACTGAACCTACAATTACTATGGATCTGTTAAGAAAGTATATTAGTTATGCAAAACAACACATTCAACCCGCTCTTACTGATGATGCTATGGAGCGAATTGAGCAATTTTACTTAAACCTTAGAAAGGAATCAGATGAATCATCCGCAATTGCTATAACCCCAAGGTACCTAGAAGCTATTATTCGTTTATCTGAATCACAAGCAAGGATGGCTCTTAAAGAAGATGTAACTATAGATCATGTAGAAGCAGCTATAAATCTCCTAAGAGCTTCATTAGAGCAAGCTGGTAAAGATCCAGTTACTGGTCGTGTTGATATAGATTATCTTTTGTCTGGTACAACTAAAACTTCTCGTTCTAAAATGCAAATAATCATTGATATTATGAAAGAAGAATCTAGAGTGGGAAGCTCAGATGTTGTATCGATAAGAAGAATAAAAGAACTAGCTAAAGAACAGAATATAGATGATGAATTTGTTGACAGAGTAATTAATCAACTTCGCAGTAATGGAGAGATTTATTCTCCAAGTGATGGTTTTGTGAAATTAGCTTGATAGTACGTGGTTGAATAATGAAAATAGAGGATCTTCCATTACCTGACATCATTAAAGAGAAATTAATCACAGAAGGAATATCCTCGCTATATCCACCACAAGAAGAAGCAATCAAAAAAGGTCTTTTTGATGGAACTAATTTAGTTGTCTCAATCCCTACAGCTTCTGGAAAAACCTTACTCGCATTATTTGCAAGTATCAAAAAACTTACTGAAACTGGGTTGAAAACATTATATCTTTCACCTTTGAGGGCTTTGGCTTTTGAAAAATATATGGAATTCAGATCTTTTCTTGATTTGCTAGACAAAAAAACCATTTTGCTCACTGGGGATTATGATGTGGAAGATACAAGAGCCCAATATGCAGACGTTATTATTGCTACGAATGAAAAAATAGATTCAGCTTTAAGGCATCAAGCACGATGGATTAACAAGATTGGATTAATTGTTTCTGATGAAGTACATCTCATAAATGATTCATCAAGAGGTCCTACTTTAGAAGTAGTAATAGCACAATTAAGACAAGTCTGCGATGCACAGATTCTGGCTCTGAGTGCAACTATTAGAAATGCTGATCAGATAGCTAGATGGTTGGAAGCTGAGCTTGTTTCGAGCAATTGGAGACCAGTCAAATTAAAAGAAGGAGTCCTTTTTGATAGAAACATAGTTTATGGTGATGGTACCGAGGTTACCATTCCATCAAAGTTCAAGGATAGTTTCAACAATCTTACTGATTTCATATTAAGCAAGAAAAATCAAGCATTAGTCTTTGCCACAACTAGAAAAATGGCAGAATCTACAGCTAAGAATCTAGCTTCTAGAACAAATAAAACTCTTTCAAAAGAAGAAAAAGAGAAACTAAATGCAACGTCTTCAGAGATTCTAAATACAGGAGAACAAACAAAACAATCAAGAGGTTTAGCACAGCTTGTTAGAAATGGTGTGGCTTATCATCATGCGGGATTAAATTCAGCTCAAAGAAGAATTATTGAACATAACTTCAAGCAAGGGAACATTAAGATTATCAGTGCTACGCCCACGTTAGCAGCTGGAGTAAATTTACCTGCAAGATATGTTATCATTAAGAGCATCTACAGATATAGTGTTACTTTAGGAAGCTATCCAATTCCGGTGTTAGAATTTAAACAACAATCAGGGAGAGCTGGAAGACCTCAATATGACAAAGAAGGGGATGCTATTGTTATTGCAAAGAATGAATTTGATGCAACTAGTCTTTATCAAACCTATATTACCGGAGAAGTAGAAGATATTGAATCCAGAATTGCTGCTGAACCAGCCTTACGAAAAATAGTTTTGGGACAAATATCAACAGAGAACACTCAAACTATTGAAGAACTACATGAATTCTTTGGTCAAACATTTTATGGATATCAGCAAGATTCTGCAAATCTAAGTTCCATTCTGAATAAAGTTGTAAAATTTTTACAGGAAGAAGCACTTATAGTTAATGACCCAGATTATTTAATTCCAACAAACTTTGGTAAAAGAGTAAGTCAACTTTATATCGATCCAAAGAGTGCAATTGTAATACGAGAGGGGCTTATCAAAGGAAATATTAAATCTAAGCATTATTTAACTGACCTAAGTTTTCTTCAATTAGTTTGTTCAACTCCTGATGTTCGTTTTTTGACCATTAGAAAGGATGAACAGATTAATCTAGTCAACTTCATAAGTGATCATGAAGAGGAGTTTTTAGCCAACCTTCCTGAAACATCATTTGATTTAGAGTTATTCATGAGTCAGCTGAAAACGTCTCTAGTTTTGCAGGATTGGATTAAAGAAGTTCCTGAAGATATTGTGTTAGACAGATATAGAATAGGTAGTGGAGACATCTATATGGTTGTTTCTAATGCAGAATGGCTCCTCTATGCTTCTTCTGAGATATCACAATTATTGGGTTACAAGGATATGGCTAAGCAAATTTCAGCAGTTCATAATCGCGTGATAAATGGAATAAAACAAGAATTACTGGACCTGGTTCAGATTCCAGGAATAGGAAGAATGAGAGCGAGAGCACTTTATGATAAAGGGTACAAAACAAAAGACATTCTGAAAGAAACAAATCCAAATGAGATTATGAAGATTTCTGGTTTTGGTAAAGAACTAGTTAAGAGCATCTTTTCTCATCTATTAGGTGATGGTTTTTCAGGAACTGATCTTGCAGAAGACTCTAAGCAAGAAGAAAAGGCAGAAGAAGATTATGATACAATACCTCCTCAAAAATTACTAGATGATTTTTTTTCCTAGAGTAAAATAATTTAAAAGGATTGAATTAAGAGTACTATTGGTAACATTGACTTCTGATAATAAATTTTTAAATGAGTTGGAAAGAATTCAATATGATTTTGAAGACTTTGATATTCCAGTAAAATGCTTGGAAACTATGGAAGAGTTTGATATAGGCGCTAAAAAGGTCAAATTGGTAAAGGGACTGAAAATCAAAATACCTTTTTGGTTAGCTACATTTCTGCAGAAAGAAGGATTTATTGAATTGGAAGAAATAGGTGAATTTGATTTTCCTGAACTCTACAGGTTAGCTATAAAGGAAGGAGAAAATATCGATCTTCAAAAAATTAACAATTTCTTCTATATCATCATGAAACAATTGTTTGATGATTACGAAAAAAAGGGAAAAACTGTTCTCTATCGTCAAAAAGAATCCCTTGAGATAAAACTTAGAGATTTAATGACAATGCGATTATCAAAAATCATAAAAATTGCAGGGAAAGGAAAAAATATCACAACTCAAATCAGAAACATGTCACCAGAAGAAAAATGGTTGTATGACTCGGTTTCTGAATTTATCGAAAAATGGAAAAACATGGTAAGGTCATCAACTGAAAATGAGGATATTTAATTAATTAAGCAATATTTATATGTGCCATTTCGATATGCTTTATGTGCCAAAATATATTTTCGTTTGTGGAGCTTTAATTTCAGGTTTAGGTAAGGGAGTAGTAACTTCTTCTATAGGACGTAATCTCCAGGTTAGAGGAAAAAAAATAAATGTTATCAAGATAGATCCGTATCTGAATATAGATGCAGGAACCATGAATCCTTACGAACATGGAGAGACTTTTGTTACTGCAGATGGTTATGAACTTGATCTTGATATGGGGACTTATGAAAGATTTCTCAATCTTGAAATGAAAGGTGACCAAAATATTACTACAGGTCAAGTTTATCATAGTGTTATTGAACGAGAGAGAAAGGGAGATTTCTTAGGGAAAACTGTTCAAGTAATTCCACACATAACAGATGAAATTAAAAGACGAATAAAAACCATTGCTGAACGAGATCCAGATATGGATTCACTCATAATAGAGGTAGGAGGAACGATAGGTGACATTGAAAGTCAGCCCTTTCTAGAAGCTATTAGACAATTATGCCGCGAAATGCCAAGCGAAGATTCCCTTATAGTTTTAGTAACTTATATTATGGAACCTCCAAATTTAAAAGAACAAAAAACCAAACCAACACAACATGCAGTTCGTGAAATGCAATCTTCAGGTTTAAGCCCTGATATTATTATCACAAGGGGTTCTCATAATTTAACTGACAGTGCTAAACAAAAAATTGTTATGTTCTGTGACGTTCCAGGAAATGCAGTATTTTCGCTTCCAGATTTAGATACAGTTCTTTCAGCTCCAATCTACCTAGATAAACAAGGGTTTGGTTCCACTCTGAGTCTTAAACTTAGATATGAAGATGTTGTTGCAGATTGGTCTGAAGATGAAAGATTAGTTGAGATTCATACAACTGCTGAAAAAACAGTAAAAATAGCATTAACAGGCAAATATGCAGAATTGGTAGATTCATATATTAGTGTAAAGGAAGCTTTGAATCATGCAGCTGCTCATAATAATGTGAAGATAAGCATTAACTTCATCTCAACTGAAGAATATGAGAAGAACCCTGACAGAATAACAGAATTAACAAAATATGATGGTGTTCTTGTCCCAGGAGGATTTGGTTCTAGAGGAGTAAAGGGGAAAATAGCAGTTATCAAATATCTAAGAGAGAACAATGTTCCATTTTTAGGAATTTGTTATGGATTTCAGCTAGCTACAATAGAATACGCTAGAAATGTCTGCAACTTATCTGATGCAAATTCAACAGAAATTGATTCTTATACATCTCATCCAGTGATAGACATTCTTCCTGAACAAAAGCAAATTACTGATTTAGGAGGAACCATGAGACTAGGGAAACATAAAATACTTCTAGAAAAAGGATCAAAATTTGAGAAAATGTATGAAAACACAATCATCTATGAAAGACACAGACATAGATATGAAGTGAATCCTGAATATATAGAAACTCTTAGTAAAAATGGTCTTATTTTCTCTGGAAAATCTGAAGACGGCATTCGAATGGAAACAATTGAATTACCAAAACATCCATGTTTCATAGCTGTACAGTTTCACCCAGAATTTCAATCCCGCCCCATTAAACCTTCGCCACCATATTTTGAGTTTGTAAAAGCTGCTAGTGCTAGAATGTTAAATTGATTTAGAAGTAAAACTATTGCTTTTTAAATGGAAAAATGGATATTAGTAGTAGTGGTTAGATAAATGGCAGTTAAAAATAAGATAGATGAAGCCATTGACGATATCTCAAAAAGGATAAGAATCTATAATGAACATAGGAAGTTGTTTCAGGATCTCTTCAGACAAGTTAAGGATAAGCTCAATCCTTCTGAGTTTCCTACAGCTTTTGATATCAAAACTTCAGATAATCTTTTCTCATTGAAAGTTCCTAAAACAAATATAGATGGTTTGAAAATTGCAGGAATTGATGGAGGCGTTATCCATAGATCATTAAATTATTTTGACATCGCATTAATACGAGCAGTGGGAGTGTTATTTTATCACAGAAAAGATAGCAAACCATTAGTAAGATATATCCCTGAAGAGCAACCTTTTCCAGATATTCTTACAAGTATTGAACCTTTATCAAAAAATGAAATTGAAAGCCTTATTTCAATTTGGAGGATGCAGAAAGAGATAAAATGTGGAATTGATCTTCTTGAAGAAGATCATCCAGACATCATTATCCTTGATGGCTCTGTGCTTCCTGTAATTGATCTTCGTCAAATCAGTCATAGTGCATTTCTAGTAAGCCAATATAAGAAACTGAAGGCTCAATACAGAAGATTATACACTCTCTGTCAGAAAAATCGTACTGCTCTCTGCGGGGTTGTCAAAGATTCTCGTTCTGCTATACTAACAAACAAATTATCTGCTATTTTACCACATCTAAGCAAATTACCAGAATTCAGCAAACTAGTTGAAATAGATTACAGACCTATTGTAAAACAATTAAGAGACACTGATCTGCTTTATCAGGTTCTAGATACTAATGAAAGAACTTTTGAGTTTCTGTTAACTAATTTCAATGATGAATCAGATAAGGATCTACCAGATTTCAGTATTCACTGTTTTTACATGAAAACTGCAGAATTTGATACTCCTTTAAGAATTGAGTTTCCTGTACTGTTTTCTACTCAGCATGAACAAGCACAAACAATTTCTTCTTTAGTTAATGCTGTTTCAAAATATAATCCAGAATATGGATTACCTAGTGTTATCATAGAAGCTGATGCTCGAGCAAGATTACAAGAAACAGATGCTGACATACTAGTAGATGAAATTGCTTCAAAAATAGGTTATACAAGCTTTTCTCTTCAGAAGAGGAGAAATAGACTTCCATTTAAAACAAGTGGTTAAAATGTCAAAAAAGAATATAGGTACTATTATTGTTGATGAAGATAACTCACCGAATCCAGAACAATTCAGCTTTGTTTTAACAAAAACAGAAGAAGAATTCCAATTACAAAAGGGGATGTATGTTGTTGTTCCAACAGAGGATGGAGAAGTTCTTGCAAGTGTCACTGAACTTTTCAAAACTAATAGATATTTTTCTTCACCCTCTGCAGTAAGAGCATATGAAACTAGTGGTAAAACTTTAGCTTCAATATTCCCAGCAGATAGATGGGAGTATATTATTGCTAAAGCCAAACCTCTAGGAATCATAACAGAAATTGGTATCAAAAGATTGTTATTTCCTGTTTCTCCTGGTGAAAATGTATCAATTCCAGACAATGATACTTTGATACAATTTCTAGGATTAGAAAAAGATAACGGATTAAATGTTGGAATGATAGAACAGCATGATCTTACGGTTAAATTGAATCTTACAAGGTTCCTCCAAAAACATGCAGCGATACTTGCTATTTCTGGTGCAGGCAAATCATATACAGTATCTGTTCTCCTTGAAGAGTTGCTTTCCAGGAAAGCTGACCAAGGTAGGGTAGCAATTGTTCTTTTCGACGTTCATGGAGAATATAAAGGATTTGGAGCTGAAAAATCACCATTTTTCAAAGATGTAAATATCTTTCCTGGTGGATTGATACAGTTTGCAACTTCAACAATGTCTGCAAGGCAATTTGCAATTTATGAGCCCCAGATAACAACTGCTCAATCAAGGGATTTATCCAAAGTTTTAACCCAGTTTTATCATGAAAAAGTTAAGCAAGGAGAAAGTTACGTAATCGCAGATATAATTGATGAGCTCGAGAAAAATGAACAAATGAATACTAGAAGCAAAGAGGCATTGATTGGATGGCTTTACTCTCTTGAAAATACTCGCTTGTTTGGAGCAGCAGAAAATCCAGATTTAAAAAATATTTTGAAACCAGGAAAAATCACAATATTTGATTTGAGCGAATTTACAAGCATAAAATTAAAACAAATGATCGTTAGTTACATTTTATTCAGAATATTTGAAATGAGGAAGAAAAATGAAGCACCACCTACAACCGTTATCTTAGAGGAGTCACATCAATTTTGCCCTGAAGCTCGATTAGATAGAGCTATTTCGAAATCTATTATTGAAACAATAGCTAGAGAAGGAAGAAAATTCTTTACATCCATAGTACTTGTAAGTCAAAGACCAGTAAAACTTTCTACAACAGCTCTTAGTCAATGTAACACTCACGTCATAATGAGAATTCTCAATCCTTATGATTTAGACTATATAGGACGATCATCTGAGGGAATTGACAGATCAACAATGAATTCAATAACTTCGTTAGGTGTAGGAGAAGCTATTATTGTAGGAAATGCAGTTAATCATCCAATATTTGTAAAAATTCGAAAAAGAAAAACAACAACTATGGAAACTGAAACTTTAGAAGAATCAGCAAAGAACTTTGAAGCATGATTGTAGAAGCTTGGATAATTATTAAACACAAGCTTTTTAAATTACAATCATCCCGTCGAGACAATATCAAATTAAGTTTGTGTTTATTATGAGTAGCATTCCCATTAACTCACTTAGAAAGGTAATTGGCCAATTTATAATCATTCGATTAAAAGATAACGTGAAATACAAAGGCAAACTGCAAAGTTTTGACCAATATATGAACTGTCACTTAAGTGACGCAATTGAAATAATTGCAGACGAAGAAGTCTCAAGATATGGGAATATCTTTGTTAGAGGGAATAATATCCTATTAGTTCAATTAGCAGTAGATGAGCTGTAATTTAATCTTCTAACTCACCATTTTCATCTTCAAAGCGAGCTTGATCGTTCTTTCTTCTTTCACGAGAAAAAGTTTTGTCCTGTTCCGTAATTTCGATTTTTCGTTCCTTTCTATATTCATCAATTAAATTGTCCAATAAACTTTCTTTTTTCTCTGTTACTATAAGGTCAATTTCCTCCCTGGCTTCAGAAATTAACTTATTTAGGTCATCTTCTTTCATTATAGCAATTTCATCGATTCTAATAATCTCCATATCAGCTGGTTTAGCTATCGGTACTTGAAATTCAATAAGTTTCTTTCTTGCATTATATGAAAGGTGATCAACGTCCCCAATTATAGCTTTAATTTTATAAGAAAATAGTTTTTCAGCCGTTTGACCACCTCCCCCTGTTGTATCGAGTATAAGAACTATATCTCCAGGTCCTAACCCATAGTTCTCAGCTGTTCTTTCAATCTCATCTTGAGTGAATTTTCTTATTACCTTAAGTGGAACCCACCCTTTATGACCCCTGAGCCAAACAACTCTCTTCAGTTCGTCAATCCTATCTGAATATCTCTCAATTTCATTTTCTAAAAGGTTGATTCTCTCTTTGGAATGTGAGATTTGATTTTCTAGGATAATATATGCCTTCTCTCTCTGAATCTTTTCAATATATTCTGATTTATCTTCATCTAATCTAAATTGTAGATTCTCAAGTTTCTCCTCTAAAACTTTGATTTCAGAATAAAATTCTGTATTTTTGCTCCTTTCCCAATCTAATTGCTCTTGAAGGATATCAAATTCTTTCTTGAGTTCAACTTCATCTAGTTCAGGTTTTTGTTTTAAGGTTGGTTTGACTATTTTTTCTTCAACAACCTTATCACCAGTTAATGATTGGTTAATTTCTTCAACTGCATCAGCTAGTGTTTTTCCCTTAACTAACAGATTTTTTATCTCATCTCTAAGAGATTTATCGTATACATCCCTATAATTTCTTTCAATTTTTTCGAATTCTGATCGAAATTTGGCATATCCTTTGTAAGCAGAAGCCAGAGAATCTCTCTGGTGAGCATTTTTTACATTAACACCTTGTTGCATAGCAAGCTTTCTAGATATCTCGTTCTTCTCTGAAACTGTCATCACGCTTCTTGGGGTATAAAGCCTGGAGTTTAGAACGGCAGAAATTTTCTCAACATATGCGGGATAGGGATAAACATCAACGCAAATTAATGAAGGTTTACCATAATTGGTTATTTCACGAATTATCTGTCCTCTACTCGCTTCTCGATAGCTACTAATTTTCAATATTCTACCATTCAAATCCATAATTGATAATCCAATTGTTAAACCGGGATCTATCCCAACAATTAATCTTCTCAAAGAGGATTTTGTTTGTACTTGTTGAGATAGAGGGATAAATTCTACTCTTTCTTTATTAACAGGATGAATATTAACTCGACAGAGTTCTCCCCTTTGTTTCTTTACAATCTTTGTAATCTCAGAGATTGGAGAGTACACACTAAATACAACTTTTTGAGCTCCAAATTTACTTTTAGTTACGTTTTTATCGAAATCAAATCTTCTCTCGATTAGATTACCTTCTATTTTCTTCGCTTCTTGGTTAATTGCTGTATCATACAGCCTACTATAGCGTTTTTGTGACCAACCTCCAGATCCTTTAGATCTTGATCTAGACACAATAATCTTTGTTT
>JAAFKI010000037.1 GCA_021399345.1 Candidatus Heimdallarchaeota archaeon | reverse complement strand
GTGCTAATACATGGCATTAGACCAGCTGCTTCATATTTTTTGGGAAGAACTTTGATAACTTCTAGAACCTCCTCATTAAGAGTGGGTTCTCCCATTCGTGCAAATTGGATCTTAAATTTATTAATTGGAATCTTACCATCGGGAAAACGGTTTTTAATCATAAAGTCTATCTCTTTCAGCATTCCTTCAGCTGAAACATTGCCATGATAGTATTCCCCGGCATCACACATTAGGCAGCCAACTGGACAACCATACATTGTAGAAATAATCAGAACCCATTTTTTTTCTCGAGGGATAGGAGGTTGTAAACTTTCGACAAATTCAACAATTTTGCCATCATGTTTAGCAATATAAAGTATAGCTAAATCCTCTTTACCATACTTCCCTAGTAATTCCATAGTTACCTTCTTCCTCAGTTGTCTTTTTTACTATTTCCATCGCTGCGTTCATCCCATCCCCCATAGCTATAGATACTTGTCGAAAGTTTCCTTTCTTCACATCACCTACATAATAGATATTTGGAACATCTTCATCTTTTTCATAAGCTTCCAATAATTCAGGCGACAGCACTCGTATATTTGGTTCTCGACCAATTGCTACTAAAATTACATCAGTCATTAATGGAATGATTCTTTCGTCTCTTTTTGCAGATAGAATGATTCTCTTTCCTTCAAATTTGATCTTTCCAGGACCAATGTTAGTAAGAACGCTGATGTTGGTTTGTCTTGATACTCTATCTCGTAAAATGGGTATACATCTTGCTTTTCCTGATCTTTGAACTATGGAGATATGATTAGCTTTTTCCTTAAGATTCATAGCATAATCATATGCAACATCTCCACTCCCCACAATAATGACAGTCTTTCCTTTAACATGATTTCTAGCAATATAGTTTTCGTAGAAAAGGTTCTTCTTACTATGTGCTTCTTCTTCATTTTCAATATTCATTTTTATGGGAATAGAACCTGTTCCAACAACGACATGATTACTAACTATTTTCTGTTTAGCAGTTTTTACAATGAACCTCTCTCTGAATTGTTTGATTTCTTCTACAATTCCTTTAATCATGGGGATCTTAGAATTAGTAAATTGCTGTTTGAGGATTTTAACATAGTCTTCCCCACTAATGCCTTTAGGAAAACCTACTAGATTCTCAATTAAGTTGGCGTTCTTAATCTTGCCCCCTATATCATCAGAAATTAACTTGAGCTCGATACCATTTCTAACAAGTTGAATAGCTGCAGTGAGACTTGCTGGTCCTCCTCCTACTATTGCTACATCGGTATAAATTTCATCAGCCATTTATGATCTCCTCAGTTGGAACACAAATACCAAATCCGTGAGATATTGCTTTTAATGTTCCTATATGTAGTTCCTCAGTGTATGTGGCGTTAGCATCTACTACAAAAAACACTTCAAAATCTTTCATAAAGGCATCTCTAACTGTTGTCTCACAACATAAATGAGACATTATTCCTGACACAATCAGCTGATCAACACCCCTCTCTCTTAATATTGATTCTAAGTTTGTGTTTTCAAAAGCACTATACCTATTTTTAGAAACAATTACTCCAGAATCTGTGTTCAGTTGAGAGATAATTCTAGAATCTTCACTTCCAGCTGTAATAGAGTCTCTCCACCACTTAGTCATCATCTCTTTGGGTTTTTCAGTATCGATGTGTTGAGTGAAAATTATAGGTTTTTCATTCTTATCAAAGAAATTGCTTAGTTTTTGTATATTTGG
>JAAFKI010000036.1 GCA_021399345.1 Candidatus Heimdallarchaeota archaeon | reverse complement strand
TCTAACATATTGAAGAAGAGCTATATCTACATAATCAGTATCCAATCGCTCTAGCTTATCTTCAAAAGTATATTGAATTTTCTTGAGAGAGCGAGTTAGTTTGTGTCCGTTCTTCTTCTCATCATAGAAACTACCTAAATGTGACGTAAAAGTGATATCCCTTCTCTTATTTTTGAGAAATTCTTTGAAGACCTTAAAGAAATAAGGAAAATTGAAGACTATATCGTAATGAGTCACACCTAATTTGTAAGCTTCATCAAGAATTAGTTTCGAGTTTTCATCTCTACTAAGTCCTACGATTTTGGACCTCTTTACAAAATGTTCAATACCTAATCCTATTTTACTTATACTAACACCTGCAGAATCTAGTCTCGTTCCCATACTAATTTGATACTAGCTTTAACTATAAAAAGATGTTACATCTGTTTCTAATTGCTAACTGGACAGAATTATAAAAAATAGCACAAAGATTAAAATCAGAAAACAAGAATGCATACTATAATGAAACCCAATAAACTCATCAAATTTTTTTGTGTTATTAGTGTGTTAGTGGTTTCAATTTCAATCAAAGACATAACAATAGGATACATTTTAGCAGATAATGAACTTGCTAATCAAACTGTCTTAAATGTGTTAGAAGATGATGTATTTGGAGGTTACAGTTTATTTATACTTGAACGAAAAGATCAATTTCTAGATGAAACTGTTAACAGAACTCTAATGATTACTGATTTAGATGGAAATATCTATTTTCAGAGAGAAATAAGTACAGAAGGTTCTTTAGCAACTGGAGCTGTTAGATTCTACAATTCTACTACTTTGATTTACGGTGATGTTTATGGTACTCATCTCTGGAATTTAGAGACTGATATCACTCAATTCTTAGATGTTTACAAACACCATGATTTTGAAGTTAATTATGCCAATGATACCTATTTTGGGCTGTCTAATTACAAATATATCAATGACAGTATAGAATATTCATTTGATATCATTAAGGAAGTCACAGCAAATGGAACAGAAGTGTGGTCAAAAGATCTTAGAGATTTTGTAGACCTATCTTCATGGTGCCCATATGAAGATGGAGATTATTATGATAGAGATATGACACATTCAAACACTCTGTGTTATGATGAACAAGAAGATGTGATTTATGTAAATTGTAAGAATCTAAACACTTTCTACAAAATTGATCATAAGACTGGTGAATTGATCTGGGGAGTAGGTGAGTATGGCAATTTCACGCTGTTTGATAGGAATGGTAACCCTGCTTCCAATCTATTTTATCATGCACATTCTTTGGAACTGATTGATAATAAAACGTTCATTATTTTCGACAATGATTACCATAATCAAACGGATGCTACTAATCTACTTTCTAGAATGGTAGAAATTACAATTGATGAAACCAAAATGTATGCAAATATAACCTGGGATTGGGCTGGTGGAAAAGATTATTTCTGTATCTATTGGGGAGACGCTAATAGATTGCCGAATAATAACAGATTAGGGACTTTCGGCACTCATGGTCATCCAGAGTCTGATCTAAGCGCAAGAATGGTTGAAGTAAATACTGAAGGAAATATCGTATGGGAATTAACTTTCCCGAAAGTAAACTCAGAAACATTTGGTATGTATAGATCAGAACGGTTTCGTTTTGCTCCCATTGTATCTGATCCAGTTTTTGTAGATTTAGGATCAAATGATAGTTACATAGAGTGGGATGTCTGGTATAATTTCAACTCTAGAACCAGATTTACAGGTACATACTATATCTCCGTTGATGGTGAGACTGTAGAGAGTGATTCTATAATCTTTCCAAGATTTTGGCAATCTACTCAAATAAAGTATTTTGTTGATATATCTGATGTCGAACAACATGAAATCTCCCTTGTAGTTTCAGATGAAGCAGGTCACCTTTCCAATGAAACTGCATTATATTCTTCTACAGGTTTATTATCAGTAAAACCTCTAAATAACAGGGCACTTATTATTAGTTTATCAGTAACTGCAGGATCTGTTGTTTTGCTCAGTTTTGGTGTAATAATCTGGTTCAAATACGGTAATGACATACTAGCTCGGATGAAGAAAATATTGAGGAGATAATTGGTAGGTTTCCTCAAAGTTGTTGTTGTTTTTCTTGCTTCTTCATGATTTAAGAATAGATGAAAAGACTTTTTATTCAAATTGCTTAGAAGTTCTTGTGGTAATATGACCGAACTAGCAGATACCATTTATGAAGAAGTACTGGAAGAGATTGAAGAAGAAATATTCGATGGGTTAGGTGATTTAATCGTCGAAGAAAAGCTCAAAAATATTGTAGCTCAAATTCAATCAGCTGTAAAGGACAAAATAAAGGAATTAATTCCTGA
>JAAFKI010000035.1 GCA_021399345.1 Candidatus Heimdallarchaeota archaeon | reverse complement strand
TTTAATTCTATGAAATCACTCTTAATACCTACTTCTTCTTCAGTTTCTCTAAGAACAGTTTCAGCAAGAGTTTCATCTGATTCATCATACTTTCCTCCAGGAAAGGCAATCTGTCCTTGATGATGTTTGAGGTTTTCTGTTCTCTTTGTAAGAAGAAGTTTATTGCTATCAGAGTAAATCGGGATGAGAACTGCTGCCAATTTAAGGTGAGGTTTATGAGAGACTGGACTATTTACTGGTTCCAGCTTATTTTCTAGATAACTTAACAGTTCCATACTGATACAAAAAAAAGAGAATACTATATCAGATTTTCTATCAGCTAATCTTCTTCTGTTGAATCATAATCTAATGAAAATGTTCCCTTTATCCATTCTTGGAGATCATCTTCTTCCATAGATTTTGGGTGTGCACCCTTTGAACGATTCTTCTTTCTTCTTTTCTTAAATAGTTTAGATAGGTCATTTTCTGATACTATCATACCATTATCAAATATTATTTCAAAAACGGTTTCATAAGCAGATGGTCGCTGAAACCCCATATGAATATACATGTCTTGAATAAAATCCTTAGCAATTAGCAATTTACCAGTAAATTCTAGATACAGATCAAGATCTTGATAGTGAAAATTAAAACTATCATCAGTTTTCTTGGGAGTGATACCATTAATTTCCTTGTATTCTTCAGCACTTAACTGCATATCTTGAAGAAGTAGTTTGCCATCACTCAACTTGTAATATAACACGAAACCTCTCCAACACGCAGTGTGTGGAGAAACAGGGAGAATGTCATAATTTAGTGGAGAAAAAGGTTCATCTCCATCAATGCCTATAAGAGAATAAATTTCCCCTTCATATAGGAATGAATCAGCTACTTGACCTGTCATGTCAATAGAATACCCAATTTTTGATATATAAGAGTTGGTTCTACCTGTAATCCTAAATAAGTTTAAATTATCCGAAAATGACTTTTTGATGAGAATAGATGAGAGACGAACTATCTATAAGAAAATATCATACGGATGATTACTCCTACTGCCGTGATTTATGGCTAGAACTTACACAATATCATCAGCAAATCTACGATGATAATTCGATTGGTGGAGATGATCCCGCTTCTGGTTTTGATAATCACTTAGAAGATTATGGTCTCGAGAGTTTATGGGTTGCAGAATATAATAACAGGATAGTTGCCGTGATAGGGCTGATTGTTTCTGGGTCATCAGCGGAGGTAGAACCCATTATAGTGAATAAACTATACAGAAACAAGGGAATTGGAAAAGAACTACTACAATTTATGATCAATCATGTAACGAACGAAGGCATCAACTACTTATCAATTAAACCTGTAGCTCGAAATGCCGAGGCAATAAAAATTTTTCACGAAATTGGTTTCACTACACTAGGTCACATTGAGCTGTTCATGAGTTTAAAAGAAGATGAGATAAAAAAATGGAGATCTGAAATAAAAATCCATGATTTAGCTTTTAGATTTTGAAAACAAAAACAAATTCAAATTCAGCCAAATTTTATTCTAGTAGTATTAGACAGGAGGACTAGAAAGAGGGAATAAATCCACTGAACCTGTAGAACCTGGTATTGTATAGGCAGTGGGATAGCCAGTATAATGAATCCAATAATTACCTTGACTTAGGTTTTCATCATACCACAAGTTTTCACTGCCTAAATTATCACTTGCAGAAGTAATATCCATGAAAGAATTATGATGAACTGTCGAATAAGTTGTCTCCATAAATGCGATTGTTCTTAATCCTACTTCCTCAAAATAACAATATGTAATAGATATGTTTTGACAAGAATCAAAGTAAATTTGGTAGAAGTTTGAGAAGTAACTATCATTTATTCTTATTAATGAACTTTGTAATATCTTGAGTTCGAAATAGTCTATTTCCTGAGCATCTTGATTCAAGCCAGTATAATTCATACTCTCAAATGAAATATTATTACATTTAATAAGAGTTAACTGTCCAATCTCTGTATCTAGAAATACTCTATCAGATTTATGCGTCAAGAGAATTATAGTTCTATTATCGAGTGTGTTATCTTCAAAAATAGATTCTTGCAAATCATCTAAAACCAAGTAATCACCAAAAACAATACCTCCCATTCCAAAGTAAGCTGGGTTAGAATTGGTAAATTTGTTATAACTGATGTTAAGTTTTGCTTGAAAATTATTACCTTCCCATTTTAATTTTTCAATAACTATGGCACTATTAATAAACTGATTGAAGGAGATATTTAATGAACACCCCCAGATTTCAATACCAGGGGCGCTACCAGCTTCAATAGTATTATTAAAGATCGAACCATATTGAGTTCCACTAACTTCGATACTATCATAAAACTGACCAGAAATGAAATTATTACTTACGGAAATATTTTTCGCATTAAGAATAAGTCCAAATTGAGTTCCTTGAATATCACAATTCTCAATAGTAATGCACTGAACTTCTTCTACATTGAATCCCCATTCGTATGCTGAAAATTTGGAATTTACTATTCTGCAATAAGGGCTGGTAATGTCCTTCAGAGTTATTGCCCCCCAATCTGCCTTTATATCACAATTTCTTATTTCGAAACATACTGAGACATTTTCAATCTTTATTCCATAACTTCTTCTAGTATTTATTGTCAGACTCTCTATAATATACGGATTTTCTAAAGTTCCTTCCCCTGTATATCTAGAAAAATCACTGTTTTTTTGAATATCTATTATTGCACGTCCTTTTGGTGCTAAAATTAATCCGAGTGTTAATCCTGAAACAATAAGTATACTGACTAAAATACTAAATTTGATTTCAATTCGCATAGATTCAACACATCTCAACATATCAATATGTAGATATATTAATAAATATTTCCTAGAAAAATAATAAAAAGAAAGAAATTAGAAAGTGGCTTTGATTTCTTCATCGAGTTTGCTAACGTTCTCTTCTACGCCCTCAATTAATCCTTCAAGTTCTGCATACATCTTATCAGCATATTCTGCATCCTTATTCTTGATCCAACCTAAGTTGATTTCAACATTATGCATAGCACTTTTAAGACCAGTTAAGGCACAAAGAGCACCTACACCTATATCAGAGAGAGCTTG
>JAAFKI010000034.1 GCA_021399345.1 Candidatus Heimdallarchaeota archaeon | reverse complement strand
TATCTTCCAAGAATTTGGAACCAATGTAAATAGTGAAAGAATCTGCCATAGCTATAGAAGGAGTAAGGTACCAAGAATCTTCGAAAGAATTGCCGACTGTATCAATAATTCCACCTGTAGAAGAATCTGTGACTTCATATCCACTACCATTATCAAATTTCAACCAAAGCTCAATTCCATGAAAATCAACAACTCCAGGACCAAAACTGTTTACTGTTAATCCAACATCGAAGTAGATCAAAGTTCCTCGGGTCCAAGAAGTGGTACTAAGATCTAAATAAAGTGTGTAATTTGAACCACCAGAAGAAATTTTATCAGATGTATAAACGTCTGCTGATACAGAGTGTGATATTGGATTATGAAATAGAAGAATTGAAGATAGGCATAAGATAACCAGTAAAGGGATTTTCAAAGCCTTGACGTTGGGATTCAAGATAACAAACTGTCTCTACAACACTTAAATTGTTATCGTTCAACAATTATAGTTCTGCATTAACCACAGAAATAGAAAACAAGGAGAATCAATACTCAAAGTTTTCTTCTTCTTTTAACGATGATAAATACATTTAATGTTAGAAATATGTAAAGCAAACTGATTCAAATGCTGTCTGATTTTAAGACTTATTAATAACAACCATAACTGTTTATTTTATGCAGTAAAATACTGACAATAATAAGTGACGCTAAACTCATTAAGGAAATCAATATTACAAAACCTTTGATGGTCGATGTTTCACTTTTCAATAGTTTATAAATTCGGAAAATGAGTGCACGGTCTGATTCATAAGTTACTTCTTTTCCTTCCAAGTACTCGCTAGTTCTAATCTCTATTTTATTGGGTCTTTCATTCATCAAACAGATTTAAACTTACAACTTAAGAACCTTTTGTAATGGTTTGCTAACAACTTCTAGAAGAGGCATACTGTCCATTGCTACTCATAACCTATTTGTGTCGAATGCGCAAGAAATTGCACACTCGCATTTAAAAAATTTCTGGATGTTTTTCTCATTTGCTTCTACCTCTCAGGTTTACCAAATTTGAAAGTTCATCACCCACTTATCTAGAAGAGTAAGAACTGTGTGATCTGAAGAACAGTGAGGACAAGGTAGTTTAAGTCCCTCTTCACATTCCTCCAAATGATAGGTGTTACCTTGTAAAGGAAAGATGACCCTCTTTAGATACTTCCCACAGTGTTCACATTTAGAATCCATTGAAACCTTGTTACAATCTACACAGAGGAACCGAGTTCTGGGGTAATCAGAACTCCCTCCCACTCCGCACCCTACCTTGAATTCGAGGTCACATTCTAGACATTTAAACTGGTATACCTCGGCCATTGTTATTTCTCCTTAATTTATTTTTGTAGCTATAGATTTAAAGATAAGAAAAAAGTCGAATTATGGTAAATATATAATAAAAAAAGACCAGAAATGTAGGAATAGAACTCCACTATTCCTAGGAACTTAGAGGAGATTTAATGCTCCTCTTGTCTCCTTTACGTGGTTACATTGGTGGCCATGGTCCTGGGTCATCTGGTGGAAATTCTATTGGTCCGAACATTTTTCCTTTTCACCTCCCTTCTTTACCGCTCGTATCGGTTCGCAGGAGTTGAGATTGTAATCAAAATGTTGGAGTCCTCAAACTGAATTTAAAAGTACAAAAAAAGTCGCAAAATGGTACAATATCATTTGAAAATAACCAAATATCATCGCTTCTAAATCGAAATTCGTTGTCATTTCCTCACCTCAATAGCTATGGCTCTAGACAAAAACAATTATTAAATGATGATACACATCAAGAACGATGTCCTATTCTCTAAATCCTGAATTTAAGAAGCAGATGGAAAAAGCTGAACCCATACTAGGCGAACAATTCAAGGATTTTGAGCAGAAGATTTCAAAATATGAAGCAAAGCTTAATTCTCCAGAGTGGGATATAATCTGTTTCTACTTCTATCAAAGATTAAAAAATAAGAAAACAAAATTAGATGAGTGGATTAGATTCTGGTCAACTAATCGTAAACCAAAACGGTACGCAAATTTTAGTTACTTTGTTCCTGACTCATATTATAATTTCTGCTGCTCAAAAGAGACTTCTGAATATCTATTTGAGATTCTTGATTATCATGCTGAGCAAGGGCTTAAATTATCTTGGAATACTTTTCTTCAGATATTCTTTGATTACCGATCCAAAATCATGCCTAAATTCAACAAACTTGAATTTCAAGTTTTTCAAACGATTTTAAGAGAACAGACTCTGAGTAATAGTGAACTTTTGACCAAACTTTCCATGGATTCCTCAAACTTATCCAAATACAAACGAAAACTTAGGGAAAGATTTCTAATTTATGAAGGATTATCAATTAATCACTATGTTCTCAATCTTGTAGTATATGCTATAGTCTACAATGTCTCTCTTTCCTTAAAAATAGATTTCTTCAAGGAGTTGCCTGAGAGTTCGTTTTTGCATTCCATCTATACCAGTTATTCAAATTCTCAAACAACCATGATCCACTATTTAACACCAGACAACGTTCAAGTGAAAAAGGATTTACAAACCTTATGCGAGAAAATCAACAACAATAATGACATAATCTCCTCTGAAATCTACAAGTTTGACTTAACCAGTCGTTTAAAATCGCTAAATTTCTCCAACTATGATTATAAGAATGCTAAATGGGATTTACCCTTCTACAAAATTGTCGCTTCTTTAAAGGCAAAAGATACTTCGGAAAGCACACTCATAATTGGTGAATTTGATCAAATAGAGAAGAAAGAACTGAATCTGCATAAAAGTGGGATAGAAATTCTTAATCACATGCTCATGAGAAATGAGATGTCAATAAATGCGATAAAGAATGATCTTGAACTTAGTGAAAAAGAAGCAAGAAAACAAGTGGAGAATTTACACAAAAAACAGTATTTCAAAACAAGGATAAATCCGAATTATGTATTTGGATTGTCAAATCTGGTACTTTTTCTTTCCAAAGAACCTTCAAAACAGCTGGAGATACATAAACAGCTGTCAATATTTCCAGAAGTGTATAGTCAGAAATACAATAATGAAGAAGAGGAAGGATTGCATTTCATCATAAGAATTCCTAATGAGATGATATTTGATAGTATGAGTTTGTTTAATGATTTCTTTAAAGAAGATGTAAAAGAAATGTTTGTTGTTAATCAAATGTACAGTAGAAGATGGTTATTACCAATAGAAAGGTATGAAACAGTATTCCAAGAATGGAAATATGATTCAACTGATATCTTAGGAAAGAAAATTTAGTGATCAGACTATTTTATTGATTTTCCCAAATTTTGACGATTTCTAATTAAACTAATAAACATCTGATGGTAGAATTATTGAGAAATTTAACCATTTTAAGACTTTAAAATTATCTTATTTTACTGCTTTAGTTAATTCTATCATGATTTGGGTTATTAGATATAACTAAAGCATTAGAAAACTGAAGTAGAAACCTTATATCTGCTGAATCTATTTTCTTTTGCTTTACAAAATCTCAATCTAGATTGTAAAGTATATTTACAAGAGATGTTTAGAAATGAAAAATAAAACCCTTTACTTGGTTCTAATGCTTATTTTCTCTCTTAACATAGTCTATTTTTCATCAACGCTTGATGCTCAATCCTATACTTGGGAAAACGTAAGAGTTTTCAATGGTACTGGATGGCTAACAACAGCTACTTTCACTGTCACTGAGGATGCTCGATTTGTCTGGACTACAACTTATGATGATGAATATTGGGCAGATTTCCATTGCTTTGTATATCCTGAAGGAGAGGATATATTTTATGAGACAGACTTCTCAGGATTGTCAGGAACAAGTTACCTCTATGAAGAAGGAACGTTCTATATGGAGATAATTGAAGCTAACACAAATTCTTGGCAGATAACTGTTCAACAGAAGGATTTTGGAGCTCCAGCAACTACTGAAGATACAGAGCTAACTCCAACAGAAATAGTAATAGGTATTGTAGCATTCATTGCAATTGCAGGTGGTGTAGCCGCTTATCTATTAGTAAAAAGAAAAAGATCTTCTAAAGTACAAAGCCCCCAGATTCCTCCCCAAACAGCTGTTCAAACTCCTACTGAAGACCCTGCTCAGATCTTTAAATTCTGTACACAATGTGGAGGACAAAATGACCCTTCAACAAGCTTCTGTGTAACTTGCGGAAAGAAATTTGAATGAAATAGACTTTTTTTTTATTTTTCAATTACAGTTTTCAAGAATGGAAATATGGATCAAAAAATATTCTTGGATAAAAATGAAATAGCAAAGAGGAATATAGGTTACAAACAATCTAGTAAACTCATACAACATCCTTGGTCTTGTTTCTTGCTACTACTTCCCCCACAGCAACATCCACAACAATCGCAACAGCTATCATCTTCTTCCTCAACTCCTAGTACAGCGTCAACTATT
>JAAFKI010000033.1 GCA_021399345.1 Candidatus Heimdallarchaeota archaeon | reverse complement strand
GTTTTTTTAGATTCTCCCACAATTGTAAGAAGAGATTTTCACCTTTAACATCTTCTTCCACTCTCTTTTTTCGATAGCTCTGTTTCAAGAATTTCCTCTTTAACCACACTCTCTTCAAAGGTCATATCAAACAGAAACAATGGAAAATAATCCTTTTTAAGTATTTCTCGGTTTAGGCTACATAATCCTTAAATAAATTCTATCACTAGCCAGTTATTGATTGAGGTTTTGAAATGGAATTAAATGAAAATATTGAAACAAGGAGCATATCTCACATACAAAGTAATTTCCTAACATTGCTTTTCTTTGGAATTGTTGGTTCCTTACTTATTTTGTTCATCTACTTCAATGATATGACAACTCTCTCATCTTTCAATCTTTATGTTACAGAGTTTTTTGGTTCCTCTAATTGGTCTCATAATGCTAAGAATCCTGAATTCGATACTTTTTACCCTAATATTACAAATCTGTTGTTAGCCTTAATGATACTCTCTATCATTTTGTTGCTTAAAACTAATCCACTGCTACCAGAACGAAAGAAGAATAGAGTTATCCAGATATTTCTCTCTTCTCTTAGCTTTATCTTCTTATTAGCTTATGTTTTCTCAAAAATCTGTTCACATTATGCACTAAATTTTGCTTCTACTGCTAAGATATCTATTTTTAGTAATCTTACAGCTACTTTCGAAATAGTAGCTTTTACTATCACATGTATATTCTTATTCTTATCTCATTATCGAAATCTATTTCCTCAATATTTCTCTTCAAACAAAGCTCCTTTCTATACAATTTTATTTAGTATGTTTAGTTTTATTGGTGCATCAGTTATGAAAATTGTATGCTTGAATTTCTACTATGCAAATGATCTTGATAACTTTCACTATTTAACTAAATATAAGCCGTTGTATTCGGTTGGGGCCGTTTTAGTTCAACTTGGTCTTCTTCTTTTTTTCATCAGTTTATGTCTAATACTCATTTCTAAGATTACTGAAACAAAGAACATTATTTTGAAGCGTGCCGCCATAGTCCTCTCTGTTGTAACTATCTTAATTCACACATTACGAGTTATTTTTGTACTAATCTATGATTTAGCAGATGATTTTCCATTTGAAGAGTGGTTCTTCAATTTAATTCATCTCAATCCTATACTAAAATATCTAAGTCTGCTTTGTTTTATCTCTCTTCTATTCCTCTTTAGCATTGCTAAACTGAAAGAAAATGCAATGACTGAAGGTGGTTCCTCTTCAGATGTGGATAAGAATGAGACTTCTAATGTTCAAATGAAACACTATGAAAGTCATCCAAAAATCACATCTGTAGTTACATCGTTCATGATAGTATCATGCTTTACTTCATTGATTTTCATTACTTTGATGTTATTCAGAAATCATAGTTTACCCAGTTTTTACATTGTTAGAATGGAACTTGTTCTCTCAGGTACAATGTTGATACTCTTAGGAATCTTTCTCTACGTAATCATAATAAAACAGAAAATGAATTTAGCTCTTCTGCTAACAAATTCTCTACTTCTTTTATATGTTGGAGCGGTTCAGATTACTAATTTTGTATATTTATATAAAGATGAGTTCACATCTGAAGATGTAAATCATGAACTCATGTTTTGGTTATTGTATAGCTCATATCTTGTTTTAGCTGCAGTAATGATATGTACTATATTCCTTGTGAGAAATCGAAAAAACTCAAAAATATATACTATTTCTTCAATTATTGCAAGTATTGGACTTACTGCAAACTTCGTTTTGCCAGTTATATTTTACAAAATGGATATTGAAGTAGATATTTTTGATTACTCTTCTATTCAACGATTTGCATTTTTAGGAAACCTATTTGTTGTAATTCCTGAAGTAATTATAGTGAGTTCTTTCATTCTCTTGATTTTACTCTCAAACAGAAAACATACTCTCTCATTAGTATCTTCTATTGTTTTAGCTCCTCTATATATAGCATCAAGAATTGCAGAAACTTATCTTCAAATTTACATCCCACCAGTGGATGTTGTTTCTCAACTAGGATATGACTATTTACTTGTCCGCGTAAATATTGTTACTCATCACCCCTTGATCAACCAAATTTTCTTCATCTTTATCGTACTTGTAGGTGGGTATAATCTTATTCATTCTCTATTCAATTCAAGAGAGATTCGAAAGTGAAGTATTAAACAAAAAAACCCTCGGAAATATTTATATTTCATCGATTTCTTATTATCTAGTTTAGGAT
>JAAFKI010000032.1 GCA_021399345.1 Candidatus Heimdallarchaeota archaeon | reverse complement strand
TGCTCCTTCGATTTCAGAATAACCATCTAGTCCCATAGCGGCTCTCTCTTGGGCTTTTGCATAGATAGGTTTTTTATAACCCTCATACGACTCGTCCCATGTTCTACGACTAAAAATAGTGTATTTCTCGTTGAAAGGTTCGTAAACATCTTCATCCATTTCGTAGGGCTTCTTATCTTTCTTACTTTCTCTACTTGGTTTAGTTTGCTTAAGTTTCTGTTGAGAAATGACTTTCTTAGTTTTTGAAATCGCTTGGATGGCTTCAAAAGGGCAAACATAGACACACTGTAAACAATTGATACAATTATGATTGATTACTTCAGCAGTACTTTTGCCTATTTTGATTGCTTCTTTCCCTTTTCTATTTTGAGGACAAATAGAAACACACTCATGTTGACACAGTGAGGGTTTACAGATATCTTTCTGAATTTTGATGGTCATCAAGCAAGAACGAAAACGAGAATAAATAAAGTTTTGGTGAGAATTCTTGGATTATTCTATGGTATTTTTCAACCAGAAGTAATCTTCTCCTCTTTTACTAACTCTGTTTTCTTCACAAAGCTTAGTCAGAATTATATTAGTGAGATTTGTAGCGAGAATTTCCCATTTGTATTGTGCAAGAGACTGCACTTCTTGTATGATTGCGTCACTAGAAGTTTGTCCAGATTTAAGTTGCGTGATAACAATTGGCTCAAATTTCGAAAATTGTTTAAGATTAAATGAAATAGCTTGATTTGGATTAATTATCATATCTCTGTGTCCAGACAAAGCATATTTAGCTTTTAATTTGGAAACAAGATTGAAGCTCGAGATTAAATCTGTATAGGCTCCAGAATAAGAATCAATCACACTTACCATGTTTTTATGAAATAAACTACTTACAAATACAACACCTCTAGAATCATAAAATCCTATTTGTCCAGCTGTATAACCAGGTAATTCTATCGTCTCCAATTCCCACTTCTCTTTACCAAGAGGTTCATAGGATCCTAAGTCAATCTTATCACCATGATCTAGATAAGATGTAAAAACGAATCCTTCATCCTTCAATTCTTCTGCAGTTAATTTTGAAGTAAAGATAGGTAAGTCATATTTGTCTTTGTAGAACATTGCTTGATTAACATGGTCAACAAGATGGTTTGTTAATATAATACCTTCAATTGTATCGATGTTCTTATCAATAAATTCAGTTAGGAATACGAGATTTGACTTAACAGTTGAACCAGGATCAATGATGTATTTCCTCTGATTGCCCACTACATAAATATTCGATTCACTGAAAGGTTTCTGTGTATGAGCGGGTGTCTTGAATCGCCAGATGTATGGAAGGAGTCCTTTCTTAAGCATTGAAATCGGAGATTTTTCTTGTTCAATTGTTCTAGCTGTGTCCACAAGTTTCTTCTTCTCTGAATAAAAATGGTGCATCAGAGTTGCGGTAGAATTATCGAATAATTCTTTCAGCTTTTCACGTTTGCTGATAATCTCTGAAGGCTTAAACCATCTCCCTTGATCTTCAACAGTATGTCGGTCTCCAGCTAAAAATTCCGAATATTGGAAGAGTTTGCTAGTCTTCTTTAAGCCAGAAGCAGGAGAGATAAAAAGATAATAGTTAGGGATCATAAGGATTTCATCAATCAATATTTTTCGAAAACCACACGGTACCATAGAATGAAAAAGTACATTTAGATGAGCTTGATCCAATTCTAAAATCTGTTGTCTAACATCTAAAGAAGCTGAGAGAGAATTGTTCAGTTCAGGGTCTATAAATAAATCCCGTTCTAAAAGCAATCTTAAGGCAGTAACCTTATCCTGCATGTGTTCACCAATATCTCCATGCTTCTTTCGTAATTGCTCATAAAGCTCCTTATCTTTGGAAGTTATAGTTGAACCTATTGGTGTCCATGTAGAAGGATGACTAGGGATATTCTTCCCACGTTTAACTAAATAGAAATAATGCTGTCCTTTATCTATACTAAAAACAAACACAGTAACGGCTCTTACTTCTTGCATTGCTCAGTCATGCAGTTATTAGTCATTATTTAACTACTAGCCTCCAATTTTGAGTAACAAAGAGAATTAAATCTTTTCAACATCATGTGAGGCTGATTCAGTTCGTCCAGCAGAAGTGATTCTGATAAATTCAGCATTAGCTTGCATCGCTTTAATGCTAGTTGCACCACAGTAAGAGATACCACTACGTAAACCTCCTACAAGTTGTTGAAGAACATCAACAGCTGAACCGCGATAAGGAACAACTGCTTCTACACCTTCGGGAACGACACTACCAACATCTAACTCGTCGAAAGAACCTTTCTTTTCTCTAGCTTCTCTA
This sequence comes from Candidatus Heimdallarchaeota archaeon, assembly GCA_021399345.1. Taxonomy (GTDB): domain Archaea; phylum Asgardarchaeota; class Heimdallarchaeia; order Heimdallarchaeales; family Heimdallarchaeaceae; genus UBA460. Next base: position 664 of record JAAFKI010000032.1, on the reverse strand, counting down.
CCAAGAGTAGCACCTAAGCTAGCCATACCTCGAACTATCTTGTAGCTACGACCTCCTCTTAGAACTGTAGTTCCAGGGCTCTCCTCAGTACCAGCTAACATCCCACCTAGCATAACAGTTGAAGCGCCAGCTGCAAGAGCTTTAGTGAGATCGCCGCTGTTTCTAACCCCACCATCAGCTATGATAGGAACATCATAGCCTTTAGCAGCGTCTACGCAATCAATAATTGCAGTTAATTGAGGAACACCACACCCAGTAACAATCCTAGTGACACAATTGTGAACTGCGACATTATTCACAAGATAAGAATTGTCTTCATCTACTTCTAAATTATAAACTATAGTGTTTTTTTTCTTTTTCTCTATTGAATTAATTTTAAGATAAATATATTCATTATCAGCCCAAATCTGTTGTGCAGGTCGTTCTACTTTGATATAAGAATCATTTGGATAAAATGTTTCCATAAAACGATCATATTGTGTTCCAGAGATGATAATTTTGTATGTATCTGACCAAGTTTCTTGTTGCTTCTTTTCTCTTGAAATTGTGGGGAGGAAGCCCAATCTTATTAGGATTTCAGATAATTGGAAAGCTAGTGAAGCAGAAACAGTTTTGTAAGAAGCTTTGCGTTTTTCACTAATACTTCCATCTCCATAGAAAGCTC
>JAAFKI010000031.1 GCA_021399345.1 Candidatus Heimdallarchaeota archaeon | reverse complement strand
CTTGATTACTGGAGGTTTGGGAGGAATTCTTGTATTTGTAGGTGCAATCTACTATCTACTAAGCATTAAAAAATAAATAAAATCCTCCTTTTTCTTTTTTTTCCAAGACAAAATTGATAAGGTTCTATACAACGATGTAGTAAACCCAACTCTGTGATTTTATGAATGAACTGATTTATGCATTTTCTTCTTCTGTTACTGATACTGAAACAATGTTGTTAGTGGAGAGCATAAGAATGTTTGGTGGATCTCTCTCTAATTGTCCTATTTGGCTATTTACTATGAAAAATAAAGATGAAATTCCTAAAGATATATTAGTGAAATTAGGAAAATTAAGTGTGAAAATTTTTACACTTGATTTGGAACCTGAGATTGCTAGATTTCCATTTGTAGGTCATGTTTATGCTGCAAAAAAAGCTGAAGAAATGGCTATTAATAAATCAAAATTTCTTGTTTATCTAGGCACAAATATTATATTTGTTAAGGAACCGAAGCTTTTCTTGTTGGAAGAAGGAAGGAATTTAGGCTATCGCCCAGTTCATCATATACTGATTGGTTCTAAGTTTGATCAACCTTTAGATAAGTTTTGGAGATTAATCTACGAAAAAACAGAAGTTACTGAGGATATGCTTTTTCCTATGCAAACACATGTTGATGGTAACATTCTTCGACCCTACATAAACTCAGGATACCTAGTTGTAAGGCCAGAAAGAGGGTTTTTCAGAGAATGGTGGAGAAATTATAAACTACACTACAATGATTCAGAATTTGAAGAATTCTATAACAAAGATGATCTTTACTTAACTTTTATTCACCAAGCTATTTTATCTGGAGTATTTTTATCATTTTTTAAGAGGGAAGAAATTATAGAACTCCCTTTTGAATATAATTATCCTATAAACCTATATCTTGAAGCTTCAGAAAATTTCAAACCAAAGCGTTTGAATCAACTTGTTACTATAAGGTATTATCTAGAAAAAATTAAATCATTGGATGATTTTAAGCAAATACCTTTTGAAGAGCCTTTGAGAAGCTGGTTATCTAAGCGGATTCATTGAGCTTTCTTTTCTTTGTTATTTTTCCAATTCAGAAAATCATCGGAGAACTCCCCTTGGTTAAATGGGTTCTTCTTTGTTTTTGCTATATATTCAGCAATCAAATCTTCTAAATGTTCGTCGCCTTCTTGAAGTAAATCTAAAATTTTGTTTGCAAAGCTCTTATTCATCTCAGAGTGGGTTCTAATAATCTCTTTTAAAACTAGTCTATTTGGTAGCTGAAACAATCGAAGTATTAACAAACTGATTTTGAGACACTTTTTTATATACATAGATTAACAAAATTAACGAAGAAGATGAATAAGGAAAAAGTTTGTTCTGCAATAGATGAAATGAAAGAAAAGCTATTTAGTGTAAGTAAAGAAATTTGGGAAAATCCTGAACTCAATTTTAAAGAATTTAAAGCTTCTAAACTACTTTCTGATCATTTAATTGAAGCAGAATTTGATGTAGAATATGGTATCGCTTCTCTTGAAACAGCTATAAGAGCTGTACATCCTGAAGTTAACGATGGTCCAACAGTTGCTATTCTAGCAGAATATGATGCCCTTCCTGAAATGGGTCATGGATGTGGTCACAATTTAATTGCAACAGCAGCTCTAGGAGCTTGTTTAGCACTAGGAAAATTCAAAAAGCACTTACCGGGAAAGCTCATTTTTATGGGAACACCAGCTGAAGAAGGAGGAGGGGGGAAGATCTATATGATTAGGCATGGTTTATTCAAAGAAGTAGATGCAGCTATGATGTTTCATCCATCTTCGACTAAAAATATCGTACATCGTGGAGGGTTAGCTGTTACGGAAGTTAAGATAGAATTTAAGGGAAAGACAGCTCATGCTTCAGCAGAACCTGAAAAAGGCATCAATGCTTTAGATGGAGTCATTCAAACTTTCAATGGGATTAATGCATTAAGGCAACATATTCCTAGTGATGCACGAATTCACGGAGTTATCACACATGGAGGATTAAAACCAAATATAGTTCCAGATTATGCTTCAGCATCCTTTTACATTAGAGCTCTCAAAGATGCTTACTGTAAAGAAATGGTTAAGAAAGTTGAAAACATAGCAAAAGGTGCAGCTTTAATTACTGGAGCTGAAATGATCTTTCAAATAGTGGGGAATCCATATAGATCGCGCAATGTAAACTTCATTCTTGGAGAAGCTTGGGCAGAAAATTTGAAGTCACTTGGTCTTCCAATACATCAAATGAAACCTGGAGCTGGACTAGGTTCAAGCGATATAGGAAACGTCAGTCATGAAGTACCAACAATTCATCCGTATATAGGTATAAGTGAAAAAGAAATTAACGCTCATTCAACAGATTTTGCAAAAGCAGCTATTTCAGATTATGGTCAAAATCAAATGATATTTGCAGCTAAAGCTTTAGCTATGACAGCTTTTGATGTTTTTACAAAACCAGAGTTAGTTAGGAAAATGCAAGAAGAATTTAAAAAAGGAGAATCATAGGATTGAACTAATTTCAAGGTTTAGTGTATATTGATTTGCGTCTTTTTTTCCTTCTAACAATTACGTGTAATGTAATTGTACTAAGTAGAATAAAGTATGCAATTTCGTAGCTGATAATAGTTGTGACGATTTCAACTCTGTTCAAAGGATATAGATCAATTGCACCACCATCAATAAGATATTGAGCCTTGTTTCCCAAATCACTCCAAAAATTGCCTTCTAGGGTAATGGGATCGTACCATGAGTTGTTATAAGCCGTATCCTTTGCTTGAGAAGTTCCTTCTAGATTGTTATCAATAAATATATTGTGATGGATAGTGCTGTTAATAAAACCTTCATACCCCATCATATAATCATTATACCTTCCTTGTATACTGAGACCATAATTCTCATTTAAAGAGATGTTATTGTATATTATTGAATTGTAATGATAAGGAGCAAATGAGTATAAGCAAAAGAAGTACATGCCTATAAAACCATTATCAAGAACTGTATTGAACATATAGTTTGTGGAAGTTGAATTCATGATAAGAAAACCATATTGTATATTTCCTTTACATGTATTGTTAAGAAATTGAGAATTAAGTACTCCTTCAATTTGTAAGCCAACATCATTTTGATTAATAGAATTATTCACAATCAGCATTTCAGTTGAATAACCTTGTAAATGAATTCCTTTGAGAGTATTACCTATAATCTGATTATTACTTACAGTCGTATTTTGTGATGTGACTATGGCCATCCCATTGTTATACTGTGAGTTGATTATGTTATCAGATATAGTAGATCTTTGGCAATAGCCTAGATATATTCCATGACTATTATGATCAATTTTGCATTTAGTTATAGTAACATCCCTACAGTCTTTAATCCTTAAACTGAATGTATTTCTTTGAAAAGTACAATTTTCAACTTGGACATTAAAGCAGTAAGTTAAAGTTACACCTGAATCTATATGTGAGAAGTTCAAATTTTTTATTTGAATATTTAAACAATAGATTAAATCCAATCTACCATAAGTTGAATCTATTATCAAATTCTTTGATTCTGCAAAAAATCCCATTTCCTTGGAGTTAATCCTGTTTGATACGATATTTACCGTAGAATAATTAGCCCCTAAATTATACGATAAGGTGAATCTTCCTTTGTCTACTGAATTATTAATTAGAGTAACACCATTCGTGACTCTCACATTGATATTACCATTTTTAACATAATTATTCTCGAATAAGATATTTTCAGATATTCCTGAACTAAGTGTGCCATCATAAATTGTACAATTTCTTACAATTGAACCAGGTGAATCAGAAATACTAATACCATAATATTCACCAGAATAAACAATGCAATTTTCGATTATAGCGGTATTATCAGCTACATCAACAATTGATATGGCATGTGTAACTATTTCCAAGCTATTAATTGTGCAATTTCTTATGACAAAATGTTTTGTTGTTTGCTTAACTCTGATACCATTCCAATCATCATCAATTTCAAGTTGCAGATCTTCTATGATATAGGGAGAAACTTCAGTACCATTGCCTTCAAACCCTAGATTAACAAAATCAGAATCCGAATTCACCTCTATAATATAAGGTGAAGAAATTGAGTAATTTATAGTTTCAGAAGTGATATCCCTTTCACAAATGATTTTTGATTCATTCAAAGTATTTACTGAAACTGCATTGAAAGGTAACAGAATCAAACAGAAGAAACATACTAAAGAAAAGTTATGTGCTCTCATCTTACCTAATACCACTTATTTTTGACATTTATAACTCATTTGCTGAAATTTCTAGAAATATACTCGATTTATTGAAAATGAATGATTATTAAAAAAAGGAGAGTAAATTTATTCTCAAATGATATAGCGTTTGCGTAAATTGCAAACGTTTATATATCCCTTTTGTTAAGAATATTTAG